>PLJR01000341.1:0-14385 GCA_003140295.1 Acidobacteriota bacterium | reverse complement strand
GTCCGCAATCCGCAACCTTTGGCAGTGTCTCCGTTATCAGACCGAGACATTACCCGACACTCGCGTCTTAGCGAATCGGCAGGAGCGGCTTGTCGTTCGGGTGTAACCCTGTCCCCGGCTTCGTTGACACGCGGATTCTCGAAGCATAGACTCCGCCAGGCCTTTCAAGTGAGGCTTTGAGTCGCGAGGAGCGAGGAGGGTTTGTGAATATGCGTTGGATGCAGCCCAATGGCTCGGCCAGCTCGGCCAGAAGGATTGCCCTGAGCGTTCTGGCTGTTTGCGCTGTGTTCGTGGGCGCCAGTTTTTTTCGCGCTGGCCATTTTTCAACTGTGCTGGGAGCCTCAGAGGAAGCGGCGCCGAAATTCAAATTTGATCCTGATTGGCCCAAGCCGCTGCCGAACAAATGGAAGATCGGCGGCATCACCGGTTTGGCCGTGGATAAGGACGATAACGTATGGGTCTACGATCGTCCCAACGATTTGACGGATATCGAGCTCGAGGCCGAGCTGACTCCGCCGATTGCCGATTGTTGCAAGCTCCCTCCCTCGCTCATTCACTTCGATAAGCAAGGAAATGTCATCGGCTCCATCGACCCGCCCCAGGGACACGGGATGGCGGTGGACGCCAAAGGGTTCATTTACACTGGTAATGACGTCGACGGATTTGACAGCGTTCACAAATACGATCCGAAGACGGGCAAACTCCTCGGCACGGTGCCTCACGCGCCTGAGAGAGAGCCTGGCTCCGCGCGAAACCAGGATGCCGCTCCTCCGGTACATGTTCCGGGTCACGGCACCGCCGGGCCCGTCGCGAATTTTGTTCGGCCGGCCGGCGCCCGCCGTCCGCAGCTCTCTCCTGAAGCTGCCGCGGCTCGTGATGCCGCGCTGAAAGCTTTCTACGATAAGTACCCTCCCACGGCGCCCATGATTGTGGGAAACATCGAAGAGGTTCGCATCGACGACAAAGCTCACGAACTCTACGCCAGTGACAGCTATCTCGGCGGGCGCGTCATGGTGTTTGACCTGGACGCTCTGGCGTTCAAACGCGGTTGGGGCGCCTACGGGCACAAGCTGTCGGAAATTACTACTGACGCCAAAGACCGCGCCTATACGCCTGGCGGGCCGATGCCAAAGGAGTTCCGGGGCCACCTGACGCTGAACATCTCGGACGACAACCTCGTCTACGCCGCGGACCGAATGGCCAACCGCATCCAGGTGTTCACCAAGGAGGGAAAGTTCCTGAAGGAATTCCCGCTCGCCACCTACACCGGCGCGGGCGGTTCGGCCGGCGGCGTAATGTTCTCTCCCGATCGCGAGCAGCGGCTTCTATATATTTCCGATCTCACCAACAACCACATCTGGTTCCTCAATCGCGCGGACGGCCAGGTTGTTGGCCAGATGGGGCAGATGGGCCATAGCGGCGGCGAGTTCTTCGGACTGCACATGGAAGCGGTAGACTCGAAAGGAATCATTTATACCGGCGAAGTTTTTGCCGGCGAGCGCGTACAAAGATTCCTGCCCGTCAAATAACCGTCAAGTAGTTTGCCGCGGCTCTCGTCATAAACGATGTCAGCCGATCTTTTAAGTTAATTAGATAGTCAACCACGCACGGCGTAAGCGCCTCTAGCGTTCGGCATTCAGCAGCTTCCCGATCAACGCATGCACTCGCGCGTCTTGCGGTGCGAGTTGCAGGGCCCGATCCGCCAACACGCGGGTCCACTCTAACTGCCCTTCGTCAAACCGGATTTCGCCAAGCGACAACAGGGCCTCCAAGTTATTCAGATCCAGCGTGAGCGCTCGCTCGAATGCTGCGTCCGCGTCCTGGATACGGCCCGCGGCGCGATATTGATTTCCTAAGCCCACCAGGAACACGGCGCGATTCGGGGCCATCGCCGTGCTCCGTTTCATGTACGTGATGGCCAGCTCCGGCCACCCCACCGACGCGTAAGCGAATCCCAGCAGATAGGTGCTGTCCGCATCCAGATCGTGCTCGGGATCGAAGCCCGCGATCGCCGGCGGGTCCGGCCGGCGGTAATAGTCCAGCGCATGCACGATCATCGGCGTCGTCTCCACGTAAAGAAAGCGAGGAGTGCGGAACTCCAGCACGGGACGATTGTCCGTGTGGAGCTCGCCGATGTCGCGCGCCAGCGCATCGCTTTCGGTTTCGCCCAGAACTTGCGCGCCAAACAGCGCAAAGGGATGCCAGATTCCCGCCGACTCCAAGTCCGCAGCGACACCCTGGGTCTCAGTGAACTGCTGCGCGAGACGCCCGTAGTCCCACGTCAACGAGTCACGCGAACCCAGCAAAATTATATTCCCGGGAGCCGAAGTCCATACCTGCATGTGGGGAAACACGGCATGGAAAGTGGCCGCCAGTAGATCGAAATCCTCGGGCGCCAGCGCATGCGTATCAATGCGTTGCGCGAAGACACCGCCCGGTTTTAGCCGAGCGCCGACAGTACGGTAGAACTCGAGCGTGGCGACTGACCCCGCCCCGGCCACCCCGATGTCGGCCCATATATCCGACAGATCCGAGATCACTACATCGTACTGCTTCCGCATTCCCAGCAGCCTGTCGCGGCCGTCGCCAACGATCACGTGTACTCGCGGATCGTCCAGCACCTGGCTTGTGTAGCGATCGAAGAACCTCGCGGCCTGCACCACCGCCGGTTCCGGCTCGACGACATCGATCTGCTGCACCGGGTAGCGCGCGACGGCAGCCAAGTTCATGCCCGTGCCGAGACCGAACACGAAAACATCGCGCGGTCTCGAGTGTAGAAGCATCGGCAGATGCCCCAGCAGCAACTGGTTGGCCACGTCCATTGGGTCAGTCGACGCTTCGGTTTTGCCGTTCGAACGAAAGAATAGCGTTTGCCCGGTTTCGTCAACCGAGATCGTCGCGCTCGCGCCATCACGGTAATAGAGCAGTTGCATTCCGCTCGCGATGTTCCCGAGCGCCTCATCCTCGTACCGTGGCGCAAAGAAGCCGATCCCAGCCGCGAAGACTTCACGAGGCCAGGCGGGCAGCGTCGCTATTACGATCAGCAACGCAGCGGATGCCGGTACCAGCGCTGCAACGGTGGAAAGTCCTGGCGCGCGCCCCGTTGACGTCACGTGCCGCCATACAGCCGAGCCGGCGCCAACTGTCGACAGAACAGCAACGATCAAAGTGACATGCAAGCCCACAGCCGGCATCAGGACAAATCCCGCCAAACATGCGCGGGCAACCGTACCAATTGTGTTCGCCGCATAGGCGCTGCCGATCGTCCGGCCTACCCGATCCCCAGCGCCGCCAAGGCTGCCTACCACTGCCGGAAACGTCGCGCCTGACAGGAGCGAGGGAACCAACGCCACCAGGGCTGCCGCTACAAAGTGCGCGGCGATTCGCCGGCCAAACGCATCCCGAAACAGAGGGAAAAAACGAAGGAACAGCACCGGGAGCCGTGGCGCGATAATCAGGGAGAGAGCCGTGCTGAAAGCGATCACGAATTCGAGTAGCGCAAACCGTCGCCGGTGCCCGTCAACCGTACGCTGCGCGCGGCCGTAGAGAACGCTGCCTATCCCCTGACCCGCCAGAACTACCACCACCAGCATGCTGTACGTGTATACGGATGAACCCAGCACCATGGCGAGTAGTCGCGCCCAGCCGATTGCAAATGTGATGGCGGCAAATGCCGATACTGCCAATGCGCTCAGAAGCAGGAATGCGATTCCCCGATCGTCGAATTTATCAGTCAGGCCGGATGGACTCGACACCGCATTCAGTGCCGCCCGCTTACGCCCATGCATCTCCATCGCGAATGCTGCCGCGCCCGCGACAACGCTTACGGCTGCCGCTAATGCGATGGTAGAGGTCAAGCCAATGCCGGGCAGCAAGCGATAGGTCGTCGCGGCAACACCTGCAGCCGCACCCAGTGTGCTCCAACCGTAAACTGCTCCCACGCCGCCAACGGTTCCTTNNCCCAAGTAATGGTAATGACCCGCCTATCAGGATTGCCGGCACGAGGATAGCGAGCACGTTCAACACCAACTGCGTACCCGCAAAAAGACTCGCGTGTCCGGCCAGTGCCCGACCGGCCATTGAAGTCGTCTACTCAAAGAGGTAAAGCGGTGTACGAAAAGTGACCAATCACAGCATCAGGGCACAGTCTCCCCGAAAAGCGAGCTCGAATAAATCATCGTGCTCGTGAGCGACCAGAGCAATAGCGGGCCACACCAATGTGAAAGCAGGTTAGGCGAGAAAGCTCGGTGGAAGAAGCACGAGTGGAAATGTGAGAAAGGAACTTTGTTGTGCCTACTTGCTTGGCGCAGCCATAGCCGGGGTGGCTAGTTCGCCTCTGTGGTGCTGGATTTCCCGTGTCGAACAAACCCATGGGTTCTGCGTAAACGGCACCGTGGGAAGAGAGAAATTTCTGTGTGAATAGAAGGGCTTAGTGTAGGCCCCTGGATCGTCGATCGTCATGTCGAGTTCGAGGGTTTTCGCGTCCACGGCCTTGTAGCGCTCGATCATGTGCAACTTATCCGTGTGCGGCTGACCTAATTGGTCCAGCGACGACCGATCGTTGAATCCTATGGAATCCACCACCAGCGTGTCCCCATTTTCATACCAGCCAATTGAATCGCCCCAATACGGCGGATCCGGATCGTCGGGATGCTTGCTGTTAAGACGTACGACTCGAAACTGCTCTCCTTGTTCGTAAAGAATCTATATCGCCTCGGGAGTCTGAACGAACCTCGTCCTGGCCGGGTACATGTAAATCCGTCCGATAGCAAACGGTTCGCAGTAATGAATACACGGATCAGTCGTCAGGTCGTACCTCGCGTCGGGACCGGTGGGTGGATACTCTGACATGGTTTTTGCCAATGCCCATGGCTGATAGGGAATTCAGGTTCCTTTCCTCTGAGCGTGCCTCCCGGGTCAGAGAGGCTGATACTCTGTCCGATTACGCCGCGTTTTAGGTCAAGTCCTCACTCTCCAGAAACCTCTGCCGCCTTAGAGGACTGGCTGCCCGTGGGCTCCGGCGGAGCATGACTTAGCCACTGTCTGCGCTCGTACAAGCGGTGCGAAAGTGATGATCGTCACGATTGCGAAAAATGTGCTGACCCGATTTCGCATGTCAAAACTCTCCCTTTGCGCACACGCCACAGTCGCTATTATAAGGACGCGCTTGCTTTGACAGCTTTACGCGTGCAGCTCTTCAGGATTGCGGTTGCTGTTTGCGAGCTACCAACTCTTTACCATCAGCAAGCACAATTTTTTGCAGAATACCGACGGTAGCGCCGTTCTTGGCGGCGTTCAGATAAACCGTAACCTGGTCTCCAGGGGCCAATGCCTTCCTGGTCCAGCCACTCTCTGCCATTACGGCGGGAGGTTCTGTCTCCGCATTCCAGTGAGACACAACACCCTTATCATCAGTCACATCGAAATAGATCTGATTATGGGGATTGCCCCACTCGAACTTCGTGATCGTGCCCTTCAGACTGGTGGTCTTCGTCATGTCGTACAAATTGGTCCCGTGGTGCGCGAGCGCCGGGATGGAAACCAGCAGCAGACCGAGGGTTACGGCAACAATGCGGATTGGGTTGCGATTCATTACGTCCTCCTAGACTTGTGTTGAGTAGTTATTCCGCCGAACTCAGTTCCCGGTTACGCCTGGTATACGGCACCCGATTGAGCACGATGTTAGGCCAGGCGGCGACACAAAAAGCAAACGCATTATCGGGCTTGTACTTGCATATAAGCGAGTCCTATGGGCACTTCCCGCTGGTACTCCCGGCATCACTTATTGCCCTGGCGCCTTCTTGGATTGCGGCTTCACAAATTTCCCGGCCTCCAACTGCACATTATCCTGAACCTTCTGAATTTTCATCGTCGAAGTCGTCTAGAGCTCCGAGCGCGGCGAGCCAGGCAGCACCTGTACGTGGAAAGGAATTTTGACCCCGCTGCCCGTATCGTTAAGAGTGGTTTGCGCCATAACAAGTTCCCTGTACTGCGGGCCGCCGGACACCAACGCGGCCCGGTTTTGTGCCGTATCGCGACTCTCCGCCTTAGAAAACAAACTTCGCACCGATCTGAATCTGTCGCGAAGTTGTGACCGTGCTGGTGATCTGCCCCGCCGTGGTGTTTGGCACGAAGTTCGAAGCAGTGGTGCTGCCCCCGTCGCCAGGACTGATCGGTGCAAGTGGGGTAGGTCACCCAGACGGTGACGGTGACCGAGGCAGTTCCCCCTAGTGGAGACCACGAGTTTCGAAGTATCTCAAGTAGTGGACGAGAATCTGATCAACAAAATTCCTTTGAACGCGCGCGACATGCAGAAATTAGTCGTGATTCAGCCCGAAGAGCCCACTGCGACCACCACGTCCTTTATTTGCACTGGGCTGAATCCCACGGCCTTAGCCTCAACCGTGTATTTGCCAGGAGGCAGCGACGGGACGCCGTAAATGCCTTCTGCGGTACTAACGGTCGACCCCGCGACGCCAGTGTCTTGATTGGTCGCCGTAACTTCGGCATTGGCTACTGCAGCGCCNNGAATAGTTGCATTCGAGGTCTGTGCATCTAAGTGGATACCCGATTCCCCGACCATCTGATTTTCATATCAGCTATCCCCTAGTAAGAACTTTTGAGGCTGGAACTCATCCCTACAAGACTTGGTACTATTTCGATGACGGATCATAGGAGCACTGCGCGAAAAGAAACAAATGCATTACTCGTATGTGTCAAACGCATGTGGTAGGGCGGGATTTTTGACTATTTGAAACAGAAGGGCTAGCTCCTGGTGGAAGAATCCAGACCTTCTTTCGAGGCGCCAGGAATCCAGTCAGAGACCAGAAACAGAAGCGAAGAAGGATCGGTTTGACGACGCTGGTTTGGGATCGATGCCATACATTCGCAAATCACTGAATGGCTTTCGCTTATTCCGACCGCTCCGTTGGTTGGGCCAGACCTTGACAGGCTCGATTTTCGGATGGTATTTAGCATTGATCCGTCGCCGTTTTCGAGGTGCGAAATTTGACACGTGGCCTACTCATCGCAGTCGCCGTTTGTTTTTTAATCCCCACCGCACTGCTCAATGCACATCACGGCGTAGCCGCCTACGATTACAAAGCGACAGTCGTCACGAAGGCTACCGTCGCACACTTTGATTGGACGAATCCTCACTGTAAGATTTTTTTCGATCATACCGATGGTGCGCATAACGTTGAGCATTGGGTCGTGGAGATGCACCCGCCGAGCGAAATGGTCGACCACGGCTGGACCAGGCAAACGCTTTCCCCGGGAGACGTCATAACGCTTTCGTTTCGGCCTGCCAAGGACGGCTCAACTACTGGTCTCCTGATTGGCGTTGTGCTGCCTAATGGCATTGAACTGCATCAGAACGCGTTTCTTTTGCCCCCGGGCGAAACGCTTTCGATCGAACAATGGGAACGCCGCAAACGCCGTTCCTAGGTCGCCTGTGCTCCCGCAATCATCTCCGGAATCGACGACGACTCGCATAATCTTGAGTTGGAATCGATCGAGCTTTTTTTAACAACACCTGTCGATGCCTCAAATACTGGCCGCCGGTTTGAAACCCGCGCGCCAACCGTCACATCAGATTTGCTGACTAAGGTTCCGCGAGGGGTCTCAGACGCGGGCAATAAACCGACCGACATGGTGAATATCTTGACGGTGGGAACGCAGCTCGAGGTTCTTCGCGTCCTTAAGGCCGCTCGCACGGTCCCGCCGATACAGCAGTACGTGATGCGGCATTGAACGCTGTTCAAATTCCTTGAAAGAATGAGTATCTGACGATGCCGATGAGTACGTTATTTCTTTTCAACTCCACGCAAGACTATGGGTTACGCACGCCGAGCCGGTTAAGGTAGCGATGTCACGGAATCACACTTCGACGTTGCGCGGGTGACGAAAGTTGTGCACCGTAGCGCAGCCGGATGTCACATTTTGTCATACGCAGATATTTCTATTTCGTGACGTGCGGACGGGCCCAGTAATTTCGCGCAAGGCTTTGAACTTCACGAACGACATACTGAGTATCAAAAATGGGGAGCCGTGTTCAGGGGAAAAGGCCCCGAACCATCGTGGCTTCAGCGACACGGCCAACCGCCAGTACGTAGGCGGCCGCGCGAGGATGAGTGTGGTATTTGCGGGAAGCGAGATAAACATCGTTGAAGGCGCGCCGCATCATCGAGTCGAGCTTCTGGCTCGCGTCGCTTTCCTGCGCCGATCCGGCCGGACGATTTTGCGACCACTCGAAATCGGAGAGCGCCACGGCGCCGGCGTTGGCGAGGATATCGGGCAGCACGAAGATGCCCTTGCGGGCGAGCACTTCATCGGCGTGCGGCGTGGTGGGGCCGTTGGCGCACTCGGCAACGATCTTGGCCTTAACCTGCTCCGCGTTATGCAAGGTAATGACATTTTCAAGCGCCGCGGGAATCAGGACGTCGCATTTGAGCGTAAGAAGATCTTCATTGGATATGCGTGACGCGCCGGGCATCCCGACGACGGTGCCGGAGCGCTCTTTGTAGCGGAGAGCTTTGAGCGGGTCGATGCCGCGCGGATTGTGAACGCCGCCGCGCGAATCGCTGAGGGCAATGATTCTGGCTTTTTTTTCGGCCAAGATCCGCGCGGCGGAGGAGCCGATGCTGCCGTAACCTTGAATGGCAATTGTGGCGCCGCGCAGGGACATACGCTTAACCTTGCACGCTTCCTCGACGGCCACCAGGCACCCGCGAGCCGCGGCATCCCCGTACGCTTCGGAGCCCCCGAGGGACGCGGGTTTGCCGGTGACCACTCCGGGTGCGGCGTAGCCGGCCATGCTCGAATACGTATCCATGATCCAGGCCATCGTCTGCGAATCGGTATACACGTCGGGAGTGACGATATCCCGCGCAGGTCCCAACAGGGGCAGGATTTCCGAAGTGAACCGCCGCGTGATCCGCTCGAGCTCGGTGCGGGATATTCTTTTAGGATCGCAAATCACGCCGCCGTGACTGCCGCCGTACGGAACGTTCAACATGGCGGCCTTCCAAGTCATCCACAAGGCCAGGGCTTTCACTTCATCCAAAGTAAGATTGGGGTGATACCGCATGCCGCCGGCGGCCGGGCCGCGCGCAATATTGTGCTGCACGCGGAACCCGGTGAATACTTTGAGCTGCGCGTTATCGAGCTTCACGGGAATGGCAACTTCCAGCACGCGCCGCGGCACGCGCAAAATCTGCCGCAGTCCGGGATCGAGCTTGAGGAACTCAGCGGCCATATCAAACTGAATCTGCGCGATACGATAGGGATTCAGCTCTTCGCGTGGAACCATCCGCGGTACCACGGGCTGGGGAACGGCCTTGGCGACGGTGGCCATCGGCATTCTTCCTCCTGTAATTTCTGGTGCTTACGCGCTTTCGGCTCGACGCTGAGACTGCCGGAAAAAGTGCCGGCATTCGTCCGAGCAGAAATGCTCGATCTGGCCCGCATGCTCGAGGGTGAAAGAAATTTCCGGGGAGACGTGCGTGCCGCACCAGGGGTCCCGGCGAAGGGCAATGGCTTTGGGAGCGGAAGGGGCGGGCGTTTGCCGGCGGCGCGCGCCTATCGGTTGGGCGGGACGCAACAGCCGACCGACAATTGCGCGCAACAGCCAGAGAATCCAGCCAAACAAAATCGCCCATCCGAGGGCTTGTACGGTGCGGCTTGGTGAATGGTTGGGCATGAGACCTATGCGCAACGCGCGGCGAATGAAACAAGCGGCCACGCTAATGTGAAGCGGCAGTGTAGTGAATTCAGAAAAGGGGTGTCAATTGAATCTCGATCTGGGGAATAAGAAAGGCCCTTGTGGAAAAAGGCGAACAGCCGTTTGGGCGCTCGTATCTAAATGATAACACAATACTTGATCGGGACAAAAGCATTTCTGCAAGACTCGCAACGATAGCATGCGGCCCAGTGGCCGCCTTCCCCGGGAACGCCAATCTCCCGATTGGCGCGTCAAAAGACGCCACGCATGCTCGGAGCGTTGCCGTCATTTTCCATCTGTACACCCCACCGCTTCAAATCTCAGAAAAGCCCCGTTTGTCTGATCATGACATTTGTGCTCAGGGTCATTGCTCCGGGGGTATGCGCTCAACACCCATGTAGGGCCGGAGCACCGCGGGAACATCGATGGAGCCATCCGCCCGCTGATAGTTCTCCACGATCGCGAGCCAAGTGCGGCCGACAGCAAGACCCGAGCCATTCAGGGTATGTACGAATTCGCTTTTGCCTCCTTTCGGCCGGAAGCGAATGGCGCTGCGGCGGGCCTGGAAAGCCTCGCAATTGGAGCACGAGGAGATCTCGCGGAAGGTGCCGGCGGCCGGCAGCCAGACTTCGAGATCGTAGGTCTTGGCCGCGGCGAAACCCATATCGCCGGCGGCGAGCTGCACGACCCGGTAGTGCAGGCCGAGTTGCTGCAACAGTGATTCGGCGTCGCGCACCAGCGATTCCAGCTCCTCGTAGCTCTGCTCGGGCCGCGTGAACTTAAACATCTCGACCTTTTGAAACTGATGCTGGCGGAGGATGCCGCGCGTGTCCTTGCCGGCCGCGCCGGCTTCGGAGCGAAAGCAGGCGGTCCAAGCACATGCTTTGATGGGCAGGAGGGCGGCATCGAGGGTCTCATCACGATACATGCTGGTGAGCTCGACCTCGGAGGTGGGCGTAAGCCAAAGGTCGGCGCCTTCGAGATGAAACATTTCCGCGGCAAATTTGGGCAATTGGCCGACGCCGGTAAGCGAGGCGGTGTTAACCAGAAAAGGCGGAAGATATTCGGTGTAGCCGTTGCGGGTGTGGACGTCGAGGAAAAAATTTGCCAGGGCACGCTCGAGCCGCGCGCCCAGTCCGCGATAGAGAGAAAATCGCGCACCGGCAATTTTCGCGGCGCGCGGCAAGTCAAGAATGCCGGCGCGCTCGCCCAATTCCCAGTGCGGGCGCGGAGTAAAATCGAATTGCGGCGGGACTCCCCAGCGCCGCACTTCCACATTGGCGGCCGCGTCGCGGCCCGGGGGGACCGAGGCATGGGGAAGGTTGGGAACCGAGAGCATGAATTGCTGCAGAGAGGCGTCGAGTTCCGCAGCGCGCCCATCGGCCTGCTTGATTTCATCGGAGACGCCCTTCATTTCCGACAGTAGGGAATCGGCATTTTCGCCGGCGCGCTTGCGGCGGGCAATTTCCTCGCCGGCGCGATTGCGCTCGGATTTGAGGCGCTCTACCGCGGTAATGACTTCGCGGCGCTCGCGATCGAGGGTGCGGAAGGCCGCGAAATCAATGGCGGCGCCGCGGCCACCCGCCATCTGCTCGAATTGGGCGAGATGCTCGCGGAAATAATTCAAATCGTGCATGAAGCCGCGCCTTTCCGATACCTCGCGAGGAGAGTTGCGGGATTTGAAAAGCTATCCCTTGGCCGCGCAATAAATGCCCTGGCCGCGCAATAAATGATTCGGGTGCGGGCTGTACTTGCAGCCCGTGCAATTGATGCTTGAGGTTGCAAAAACGCGAGCAAAAATACGCGACGATCTTAGCATTTTTCACTAAGAGCGATGCTTCCTACAGGGCAATTTGCGTCCGGCACCCTCCCGGCAGATGTTTGCAGGGCGGCGAGACGCGCCGGAACTGTTCGTTGCGTTGAGAAAGGCCGCCCGGGCTACAGCACGGCACAGCCACTGCGATAACCACGGGCGAATGGGCGGGAGGGGTGATAAATTGGCTGGGAAAATATGCTGGCGGTACGCGCCGGGTGCGGGCTGTACTTGCAGCCCGCGCAATATCGGTGTTGGCGGTGACGTAACTTTGTGTGTGTAAAAAAGGAGGAGGGTGTAGGTTTTGTTGTGACGAGCAACAACTCCCGTAAAGGAGCCCTACACCCTATGAAGCACGACTATAGCACTGACCAGTTCCAGGCTTTTTCGGCAGCAGGTGCGCGAGCGTTTTTGGGGCCAAGTTGGCTGGCGCACCCCAACCCGATGTAGCACTGTTTTTCGGGGGTGGCCCATTTTTGCGCTTTCGGCAAAAGTGGGGCTTTTTCCGAGCGGTGCAACTGCAAACCGGCGCAAATAGTTACGCGGCGGCTACGAGGTAGGCTTTTATCCTTGGCGGCACGCCTCGTGGCGCCGCGCCGAGCGCCCTTTGCGAGCCCCGGGAACGCCAATCTCCCGATTGGCGCGTCCTGAGGTTGCTCGGCGGTTGGTCGGCCGTCAGTCAGCGCATAAGGCTGAATCTTGCCGCTGCAATTTCGTATCGTCGCCTCCAACCTATGAGGTGACGTAACTTGTGTGCAATACGGGCAGTTGATCGCGATGTTAAAATAGAACATGCTCGNNGGGGGGTAGGCCCCGTAACCACCCAGTTAACTCCCGGCGCACAGCCCGCTTCGTGGAAGTCCGCAGGCGCACCCCGCCCATGGTCCCGTTCACCAACATGCAGAGCATGGAGCGAATCCTCTACGCCATCTTTTACAGATTCAACCAGCACGGGTACGGGCTGTACTTTACACAAGCAGCTTGACGTCACCAGTGTTGGACGCGTAATGCGCGCCATTTTTATCTAGGGAGATATTTTTTGGCTGAGCCTACCTTGCCGAATTCGCGGCCAAGATCCCAGGTGCCTAACACGACGAGTGCCGCGCCTGATGGCCCTCGCGGGGACGGACTCCTAGACGCACGCGCAGAATCCGTCGCCACAGGCGATGTGCCGGCGCTTGCGGGAGCGGGCCTACCGGGCAGGTTGTCGCGCCGGCTGACCGCGGGGGATGCGCGCGTATTGCTCTTATGGGTGCTGGTTGCGGTGGTCGGCGCGAGTGTGGCCTATCGGTATTTTTTCCGCGCATTTCCCGAAGCGGCGGTTGATTTCAAGGTCACGCGCGGCGCGGCGCTCTCGCAGGCGCGGGACTTCGCTAGGGCCCAGGGCGCGGCGCTTGAGGGGTACCAGTCCACGATTGTTTTTAACGTGGACGATGAAGAGAAAACTTACCTCGAGCGCGAAGTGGGACTCGAGCAGGCGAATCGCCTGATGTCGTCCTCGCAAGTGAGCGTCTGGTATTGGGACGCACGGTTCTTCAAGCCGCTGCAGAAGGAAGAGTTTCACGTTCGCGTCGATCCCGGCGGGCGCATCAGCGGCTATGGGCGGGAGATCGACGAAGCCGCACCGGGGGCGCGCCTCGACCGCGCGGCGGCGCAGGCGCGGGCGGAAGATTTTCTGCGCACCACGCTGCACNNTGGGAGCGCAGCGGCTTTCGCGCCAAGGACGCGCCTTATCGGCTGCACGTAACGCTGCAAGGAGACCAGATAGGGGGCTACGGAGAAGCTCTGAAGATTCCGGAGGCCTGGCAGCGGAGCTTTGCGCGGCTGCGCTCGTCCAATGAATTCATCGAGACGCTGGCGCTGATTCCGTACGCGATTTTGCTGGGCGCGGCCCTTTCGGTAGTGCTGGTACTGGGGCGGCGAGGGCTCGCGAATTGGGGCAGCGGGCTCAAGCTCGGGCTATTCGTGACCGCGCTGTATTTCGTGATGCAGATGGACCAGTGGCCGCTGACGCGCGCGGGGTACGACACCAANNTGCTGGCGCTGCTGGTGGTGATCGCTTACGTTCCGGGCGAGCCGCTCTACCGGGTGGATCAGCCTGAACGGTTGCGCATCGGCAGCGCGTTCACGCTGCCGGGATTGCGCAGCAAGGAATTTTTCATGTCCGCGGTGATCGGCGTTTGCCTGGCGGCCGCGCATATCGGCTACGTGGTTTTGTTTTACGTCGTGGGGCGGCGGTTTGGCGTGTGGGCGCCACAGGACCTGCAATATTCCGACACGATGAGCACGGCGTTGCCGTGGGTGTTTCCGCTGACGATTGGAATCTATGCGGCTTCTAGTGAGGAATTTCTTTTCCGGCTGTTTTCCGTGCACTTCCTGCTGCGATCGACCAAGTCCAAAGTGCTGGCGGTGGTGCTGCCGGCATTCGCGTGGGGTTTCTTGCACTCGAACTATCCGCAGGAGCCGGCCTACATTCGCGGCATCGAGGTCGGACTGATCGGCATAGTCGCGGGCCTGGTGATGCTGCGCTGGGGAATCTGGGCGACGCTCATCTGGCACTATACCGTGGACGCGTTTCTCATCAGCACTTCCTTGCTGCGCTCGCACGGCGCGTATCTGCGCGTTTCCGGAGCAATCGTGGGCGGCGCCGCGCTGATTCCTCTGGCCATCGCCGCCATTTCCTATATTTCGCGCGGCGGATTCGTAGCCGATGCGTCCCCGCTCAACAGCGCGCGGCCCATTGGCGGGCCACCTATGGACGCAGCACGTATTGAGACCGAACCAGCAGCGCCTGAAACCACTCCGCCTGCCGCAGTTCCCGATATCTTGGCAAGCCACGCCGCGATGTCTT
>PLJR01000369.1 GCA_003140295.1 Acidobacteriota bacterium | reverse complement strand
TCATTCGCGTGCACGCGAATGAGATTCGCGAAGCCGGCCGCTCCACCCAGGGCGTGCGCCTGTTGCGCCTCGAAGACGGCGACAAAGTCGCCGCCGCCGCCGGCATCCTCGAAGAGGAGCCCAACGGCGACAAAGAACCGGCAAAATCGTAAACGCGCGGTGCCGCCGCACTCGGCGGCACGTGGCCCGGCAAGGGACGTTCAAGGAAAAGGTTGCGGTAACGACAGTAAAAAAAGATTCCGGCGAAATGCCGACAAATTTCTAGTTCGTGTTTGTTGCGGAAGTACTTGCGATGTTACTTCGAGGGCGGTCCGAGATAATAGCCCGGCCGCGAGCGCACTTTTAATCCGCGCCGGTTCACGACTTCCACTTTGATCTCGTGGTAGTCGCCCGCGCCGGTGCCTGTAGGCCGGTAACTGAGCGTGTACTGCGCGGTAAGCTCGCCGCCAATCGCGTCTACCGCGGACTCGATCTCGGAGTCGCGCAGCGTCGATTGGTACAGTCCGCCAGTGGCGATGGTCGCGAGCTCGAGAGGATGATCGCGCACCGTAGCCGTGGCGTGTTGCACCACCCAGACCGCGAGCCCCAGCAGATCGACATTCCCCTGTCGCTGCTGCTCGCTCGACGGTGTTTGTGGCGTCCCAGGCATCGGCGGCAATCCGAACGTCCCCGGCGGCGTCGCCGAAATCGGAGCGTTCTGCTTTTGCGGCCCCCGCACCTCCGCCGCCGTGGAGGAGAGGCCGACCGAGTAAATCGTGATGTTGGCAAGTTGCGCTTCGCGCAAAACGGCGCCGAGTTTTTCTTCGCTGCCGGTATCGGTAGCTTCGGCGACGCTGACGATCACGCGGCGGCGCGATTCGGGGCGATCGCGCAGCATGCTTACCGCCTGGGCAAGCGCGTCGTACAGGCGCGCGCCGGAGGTGCCCTCCGGCAACTGGTTAATTGTTTTTTGAATGGCGTCGCGATCGCTTGTGAAATCGAGCAGCTTCTCCACCTGATCGTTGTAGCCTATGACCGCGGCGTCGCCACTTTCGCCGAGCACGGTTTGCGTGAAGACGATGCCGGTGCGGCGCACCGCGGGAAGCAAGGCCTCCACGCGTGAACTGGTTTCCATCACGATGGCCACCGAGACGGGAGCGCCGCCCAGCTCGAAGCCTTCGATTTTCTGCGCCACACCGTTATCGGAAACGCGAAAGTTGTCCTGGGTGAGATCGAGAACCAGCTCGCCTTGCGTGTTGTGCACCACGGCGGGCGTACTCACCAGGTTGACCCGCACCCGAATCGAAGGAGGCTTCTGGACGTCCTGGCCGGGCCGCGGCGCGATGGGGCCGGGCGTGGATTGCGCGGCGGCCGGACGAGCGGCGAACGACACTAGCGGGGCCAGCGCGAGCACGAAAATAAAAACGAAACGCGCGCACAAACAAATTCGCTGCGCCGAGCTGGCCATCGACCTCGCGGATACGGGTGCGCCCAGCGTGGGAGCAAAAATTCGCGGATACTTCGCGGAATTTAATCTTCGGGTGAAGACCTGGGTTATAAAGTTAATCATGATGCCCCCTGTCCAACCCCCCAAGTGAGCTGGTCGCAAGTAAGAATGCCCATACGTCACAATCACAGTGTACTAGCATTTGGACACCTACAGCGGACCGCACGTTTGGCCCGTGCTCACCGCGTCCGGTAGAATGGCGCGTCGCCAGAAATGGTCCGCGACGAGTGACCCATGATCTTGGATTCCTGAATGTCCTCGGAGGATACAGAATGCGCCGCCAGCCGCCCGTCCCCCAGCCCGCTTACCGCGACGCTCTATTCATGGAAAGCGTGGCCGCGCGGCCGGTGCGCATCCTCACCGAGTACCTCGATCCGCTGGCGCGGCTGCGCCGCGAGGCGGTGGGCGACACTATCGTGATTTTCGGGTCGGCCCGGATTCAATCGCGGGAGCACGCGCGGGCGCGGGTGCGAGCGTTGAAGCGCGTGCGCACCGTCAAAGCAACGCCGCGGCATCGGGCCGCGCTGCGGGAGGCGCAGGCGGCGCTGGAGATGTCGCGCTATTACGAGGAGGCTCGCGAACTGGCGAAGCGGCTGACGACCTGGGCTCGCACGCTGGGCGACAAGCCGCACCGCTTCGTGATCTGTTCGGGGGGCGGGCCGGGAATCATGGAGGCCGCGAATCGCGGCGCGATCGAAGCGGGCGGCAAAACGGTGGGCCTGAGCATTGAATTGCCGCACGAGCAATACCCCAACCGGTACATCACGCCGGAGCTAAGTTTCCAATTCCATTATTTTTTCATGCGCAAGCTGTGGTTCGCGCAACTGGCCAAGGCGCTGATTGTTTTCCCGGGCGGTTTCGGCACGATGGATGAATTCTGGGAGATGCTGACGCTGCTGCAGACGGGGAAGCTGCAGCGGCGCAACCTGATACTGATTTACGGGCGCCAATACTGGCACCGCGTGGTGAACTGGCGGGAAATGCTGAGCTGGGGGACCATCAACCGCCGTGATTATAATCTGCTGGAATTCGCGGACACGGTGGACGAGGCTTTCGATCGCGTCCGCAAAGGCCTGGAAGAATTTCATATGTCGCCAGATAGCTTGCTTTTCTGAAGGATGGCGCGCGCTGCGGCTCGACTCAAGCTTTCGGCTAGGGGCAGGCCGCGAGATTTATACGAACTTCACCCGATGTCTCGAGGCCCCATGGTTCGGCGAANNACATTGGGTAATAGGACGTGACCAAAAGGAGGTCAGCTGTGAGGACGAAGTTTATCAGCCGGTGGGTGCTGGGTGCCGCGCTTGCGGGTGGATTGCTAATGGCCGGCGTACCGTCGCCAGCCCGCGCGCCGGACGACAAGTCTACGTGCGAAGCACGGTTGCGAAATATACGGGCTAAACTCGATTTTGACGTAGAGCATCACGGCAACCATAGCCGCCAAGCCGACAAAGATCGAGCCAAGATGGAGCAGACCCGGCAGTGGTGCCGAGACCACCACAGCGAGTGGGATCACGACAAGTACGACCGGGACTGAGCCGCGGCGGAACCCGGAGATAACAAGGCCAGCGCCCATAACGGGCCGCTGGCCTTTTTTTGCATCCCAGGATTCTCGTCCAAGGATCTCGCGTCACCAATTTCGGCGAGGGGAATTTCGGGTTCACCGATTCCCCTCGGGGCTTTCGCGTTCGTGCTTGCGGTAGCGGGCTGGGCCGGCCGTGCCGCGCATGGCACTGCTGCGAAGTTAATTCGGAATGGGCGTCAAGTCGGTGGCAAATACCGCCGCGAATCGCCTGCGCTCATGCTGGTCATGCACCAGGACAATGGGAGCAATGTGCAAGGTAGTGCGGCATTTGCGGCACGCCGACATTTCGCCCTGCATATCCTGTAAAAACCCATCGGTGAAGTGATATTCGTTCCGGTCGCGGCGCGCGGACTTAAAACCGTGCTGGCCGCATCGCGGGCAGTCGAATTCGACGCTGTCTTCCTGCGGATCGCGGTCAAGCGCAGCCCATCCCGTGTATCGGACGCCAACAGTTTCTTGAGAATGACGGCTCATATAATCTCCGAGAACTTTATGGAGGACGTTCAAATTGATAGATGCCGGGGGTGCTGAAATTGATGCAAAAACAAATCAGGCGCGAACTCGGATCAAAATTCCGATCAAGGCGCTATTTATCAGTGTGATACATGGGCGATGGTGCAGCGCTGAGGATCGCGGATGGAAATAATTTAAAGCAGTGGTTCTCCCGAGGAGAGGGCGATTTGCTCTCTGGCGGTGTCGCGGAGCCGTACGATTTCGCGCCATTCGGTTACCGGCTCCCGGCGCTCGGCTAACGGCTCGCGCGATACGGTTGGATGCGAGCCGGTTGCGGGCTGGCCGGGCCATAGCGGCGGGCAAACCGTGATGGTGATGCGAGCGGGATGTGGAAGGAAGGATTGGTCCCTCAAAAACTGGCGCGTTCCCGCCAGTGCGACCGGAAGCACCGGACAATTTGCGCTCGCGGCCGCCTTGAAGGCTCCCAATTGAAACGGCCGGACCCCGATTTGCGGGGTGAAAGTGCCTTCGGGGAATACGAATACCGATTCCCCGTGCCGCAGGGCCTGCTCGATTTCGGCAGCCTGCCGGAGGCGGGCCTGAGAATCGCCGCGATCAAACGCAAAGTGGTGGAGCTTGCGAAGGAAGGTGCCGATGAAAGGCATACGGTGAACTTCGTACTTGGCGACGAAATGATAGTCCACGCCCAAGGCCGCCATCAGCACTAGAACGTCGAAATAACTGGTGTGATTGCTGACAATGACGCGCGGCCCCGGGGTACGCCAAAACTGCTTCCCATCGACGCGCACGGGGCAAAAAGCGAGTGCGAGGTATACCCGCAAAGCCGCCGAGGTAAAGCGCGCGGCGGCCCGGCGTCCAGGCATCACGCTGACCAAGGCCCAGGCCGGGATCAGCCACAAGATAAAGCCTATGCCGGCATAGAGGCCGTAAAGCAAATCGAAAGCGTTTCGGAGCCAACGCTCCGCAGTACGGACGCCCGCAGAAAGGGCCAGCCAAGTCACCTGGCGCCAGGCAGCGGGCCGAGCGGCTCCGAGCGTACCGGCAAGATATAGAGCCCGCGTTTCATGGCGCCGCAGTTTGCCGCTGGATGTTTTGGGGATGCTATGCGGCGACAGCAATTCCACCGCGTCAGGAGGTATTCCGAGGTTTTGCGCGACGTGCTGGGTGATCGCCGCAGCGAGGCGCTGGCGTGCCGCGGGGTCGCGATCGCGTGCTTCCGCGACAATGACGAGCCGCTCGGTGCCGGCAGTGGGGTCGGGCGCGCCAAATGCGGCTACGCATCCTTTGCGTACGCCGGGAACGTTCCCAGTAATGTCCTCTATTTCGTGCGGATAGAGATTGCGGCCAGCCTTGAGGATGATGTCCTTGACGCGCCCGGTAAGGAAGATTTCACCGTCCGCGCAATAGCCGCGATCGCCGGAATTGAGCCACCCGGCCGCGGCCCCCGCGGGGAAAAGCGCGCGGGATGCCGCAGGATTGTGAAAATAGCCGCTGGTGGAGGAGGGGCCACGGAACCACAACTCGCCTTCGACGCGATCGGCGGCGTTTTCACCCGAGGCGTTCACGATACGAACCTGGTGATCGGGTAGCGGACGGCCTACGGAGACGACCGCAAGCACGCCGGGTTCGACGGCGGGAGCATTAGCGGGTCCGCCAGCCACCGTTTTGGGGGGCGGCACTGGCGGCGCCGCAGGTACCGCGCGCCCGTCTTGCGCGAGCGCATCGCGAAGGATGCGATCGACGCGAGGACCTTCGCCGAGAGGGGGAATCGTGACCGCGAGTGAGCCCTCGGCCAAGCCGTAAACCGGTAGCAGCGCCTCACGGCGCAATCCGTACGGGGCAAACCGCGCGGCAAAGCGGTCGAGGGTCTCCGCGGTTACCGGTTCCGCGCCGTTGAGCGAGGCCCGCAAGGATTTCAGGTCCAGCCCCGCGATCTCGGCGTCGGTTATCTTGCGCACAGCAAGTTCGTAGGCGAAGTTTGGAGCGGCAGTAATCGTGCCGCGATGTTTGTGCACGGCCTGCAACCAGCGTGCCGGACGCGAGAGAAACGAAAGAGGGGAGAGCACCACGACGGGCAGGCCAAAATACAGGGGCATCAGCCAGGCGCCGATCAAGCCCATGTCGTGATAAAGGGGCAGCCAGCTTACGCCCACGTCATCGGGCCGGATGTCGAGGGCCTGGCCGATGGCGCGCACGTTCGCAAGCAGGTTGGCGTGAGTGAGCATTACGCCTTTGGGATCGCCTGTGGATCCGGAAGTGTATTGGAGGAGCGCCAAACCGTTTGGCGAATTGTTTGACAACTTGTTTGACAACTTATTTTGGGGGGAACGGAGAGACACGGCGGAAGGAGAGATTTCGGCACGGCGGGGTGCGGCAGCCGGCGGGGGCGCAGCGTTCAGCAGTGAATCCGCGGTAACGGTGCCGCGGAGCGACTTCACGGTGGGCTGAAGGAGCCTGGCGACGCGGGACGCTTCTTCGAAGGTGATCAGCAGGCGGGCCTCGGCATTGCGCAAGATCGCCGACTGGCGCTCCGCATATTCGGCGATGCGATCGGCGCGCACCGGCGGATAAATCGGAACAGGCACGCCGCCGGCGAGCAAAACACCGGCAAATGTGAGGAAAAACTCGCGGCAGGTGGGCAGCATGAGCGCGACGGCATCGCCGGGCCGAATTCCGCGCCGCTCGAGCTCGCCAGCCGCCGCTTGCGCGCCGGTGTAAAGTTCCTCAAAGGAGACGCTTTTCGCTTCGCCCTCGTCATCCCACAAAATAAGGTGAGGCCGGGCAGCGTCGTGCGTGGCGCGATAGCGGAGAACGTCCGGCCACGTTTCGGCGGCGGCCGGCGGAGGCGCCGCGGATTCGCCTGAGGTGGGTTGCGCGAGTTGCGGCGTGCCTATTCCTCTGCCGGGTGGCGGCGCGGATCCCGAGGGCGCATCGTTGACGCCGGGGGCGCCGACGGCTCCGATGGCTGCAGCAAGAGAGGCAGTCACGTCGTCAAGGGTGTCGGACTCGGCGACGATGCGCTCGGGCAGATGCGAGCCGAACGCGCGGTCGAGCCTGAGAAACAGTTCCACGCGCTCGAGGCTGCCGAGGCCGAGGTCGCGCTCCAGATGGGCGGAGCCGCGAACCGCTTCGAGGGCATGGAAGCTACCGAGTTCGGCGAGGAGTTGCCGGACGATGTCGCAGACCTGGGCTTCAATATCGAGGCGGCCGGATTTTCGTGCGGAGGTAGCCACGTTGCGGGTGCGCCGGCACTGTGGGGATTGCTCTCCGGTGCGGCAGGGGAAAGGCTATCACGCTCTCGGGCGGGGCTTCAAATCGGTTTCGGCAATTGGTTCCTGCAACCTCTTTCTGCGAAGAGGGGGCGGGGGCGCCACCGGTACTTTTGTACCGTCCGAAACAAACTACCGGCCTATGGACGCTGTGGGGGCCGGCGAGCAGAATGGTCACGTGTTGGACATGATTTGTACGGCCCGGGATTAGCGGTAACTGCCCTTACCTGCGTCCCTGAGCGGCCACGGTTTTTGCCGTGCAGCCGCGGGGGTGCAGATCAGGTCGCGGCACATTTCCTCACTAGCCACCACCGAGCGGCCGGTTCCCCCACCGGCCGCTCCCTCTTTATTGGGCCACCGCGAATCTTTTTGTGTCACCCCGAAACGGGCGACCAGGCCATCGGCATTACTTTGCGCCGGAATAGGCAAGAGCGCGCTCGCCCGAGCGGAATTGCGTCCACGGGCCGGCGTCCATGTCCTCCAGAGCGGGAGATTGCCAGGAATATTCGGGATGCTGGGCTAAAAATTGCCGAGCGTTAAAGTCGGTGCCGCAGGGATGGCCGATGCGGGCCACAAACGTCATGGATTGGGCCATGCGGCTGTCCATCACCTTTCCCTGCACCGCGCCCGCCGGATTGTATGGCCGCCTCGCAAAACCGGGATCGCCCTCGGTGGGCGTATCGCCGTGGCCGCAGAGTGTGCGGCGGTCGGGGCTTATCGTTTTGGTGTAGGAATCGTAGTGATCGGAAAGAAACGCCTCAGCCAGTGTCGTGTCGATTTTCCCCACATTGTCGCGCATCAATTCGTCCCAGCGCAGATGCCGAGCGTTGGCGGAAGCCGCGAGATTGGAAGGATCGAACGTGGTTTCATCTTTGAGGACGTCCGGATCGCTAGCGAAATTGGAACCGGCATAATATCCGTCCTTGGTGCGCCAGACTTTGGTGTGCAGCAGGCCCAGCTCGAAACGCGCAATCTCGCCGGTTTTGCGGTCGGCGAGCAGCCAATCGTTAGCGTAGCCGCCGTTATTTCCATCGAGCATGATTTTCACGTATTCGTCGATGGAGCCGGCGTATTGCATGGCTTTGCGGGCGCGAACGAATTCGGGTTTGCCATTGGGATCCCAGCCGTGGAAATCCGTGATGGTGGTTTCGGTAATCATCAGGCCGGCGGAATTGACGCCGAAATCGTCATCACTGACAATGACGCCCGGGAACCCGTCCATGAGCATGCGGTATCCCCGTTGCGGTGTGATGTCGAAAATAATTTTCCAGCGCGCGCCGTAGAGATAACTCGTCCAGTTGTTGTGCGCCATGACGACCTGGTGGTCCTTCGTATAACTCCCCGTGGCTACGAAGGCGCTGCAATGGTCGGCGCCGGGAGAGAGAGAAGCGGTCTGCGAGATTTTCTTTTTTTCTTTTTCGTCCAACCAGGGGACGTAATAATCGGGCAGTTCCATGAAGGCATTTATCGCCACGACATCGTCCAGATCCAGCGGGTATCCACGGGCCTGCAGACCTTCAACGATGCCTTGCAGCTCCGACTGATATTCGGCGTCGATTTTGGGCCAGAGCATTTGTTCGGCTGCGCGCCGGAAAAAATTCCAGTCTCGGCCGGAATCGTGGGTCATCTCCAGACGCACCGCGGCGAATGCCTCCGATATTTCCGGAGCGAGCAGGTAACCATGCTGGTAGCCGATGTCGCGAGGCGCACCCTGTAGATGGACGTAGATCCAGCCGCCGCGATCGAAGCGAAAGGATTTCGCTAGGCTGGGATCTTGTGGCGCGTGCTGTGCGGACGCGGCAGGCTCGCCGGCATTGGCAATGGCGGCCGGGTAATTCACGAATACCGGCGCGGCGATGAGCGCGATTCCGAAGACGGCGAGCGCGACTAAAGGCAGGCGGGGCCTGAGGGCGTCCATGCGACATCTCCTTTGTGCACGAGTGTAGGCGCGGTCTGCGGCGGGGTCAATGCGTTGCGGTATGCGCATGCGGCGATTTTCGGGTGTTGCGCGAGTGAGGCGCGTGCGGCATACTCCGGCCACCGTGGAAACGTCGGGCGCTTTTTTCCCGCTTCGGAATCGCCAGTGAAGTTCATTCAGGGTCACTCGCCAAGGTCTGCACTTCGTTTCGTGGCGGCGGGCTGCGCCGTTTTTTGGTTATGCGCGATCGTGCCAGCGTCTCCCGCGCTCGCGCGGGACGCCGCCGGCAGCGCACCGGTAACGGCGCTGTCATGGTTGGCGCAAGGTAGCGGGAGCGTGCCCGCCGGGTCTACCGGGTCCGGCGAGCCGCGCGGGGCGGGCGGGGCTCCGGAAAATGCCGCTGCGAATGGGCCGCAGACGCAGGCATATTCGCTGCCGCCGGAGCGAGCGGCGCAAGCGATCGCCTACGCGCGCGCGCGGCACCAGCTATATTTTCTGGATTTGGCGTACAGCGTCTTGGTGCTGCTGATGCTGCTGCGTTGGCGAGTTGCGCCGGCATTTCGCGATTGGGCAGAGCGGGCGTTGCGCAGCCGGCTGGGCCAGGCCGCGATTTTTGCGCCCGCGCTGCTGCTGACGCTGGGTGTTTTGGGTCTTCCGGGCGATGTGGCGAGCCAGTGGCTGGCCAGGCGTTTCGCGCAGTCAATTCAAGGCTGGGGCTCGTGGTTTTGGGATTGGAGCAAGGGAGAACTGGCCGGCGCGTTCTTCGGCGCGCTGCTGGTATGGCTATTTTATGCGGTGGTGCGCCGGAGCCCGCGGGGCTGGTGGTTTTACGCATGGCTGGGAGCTGTTCCGATCATCGTGTTGGTCGTGTTTGTGAGCCCGTTAGTGATTGAGCCGATGTTTTTTCGGTTCCGCCCTTTGGCGGAATCCGATCCGGAGCTAGCCGCGCAACTCGAGCGCGTGGTGGCTCGCGCGGGACAAAACATTCCGGAAAACCGCATGTTTGAAATGAATGCCAGCACGAAGCTGAACGAATTAAATGCGTACGTGACCGGGCTGGGCGCTTCACGGCGCGTGGTGGTGTGGGATACCACGATCGCGCGGATGACCACGCCGGAAATTCTGTTCGTTTTCGGCCATGAGATGGGACATTACGTTCTGGGGCACATTCGCGACGGAATCATATTCGCGGCGGCGATGCTGTTGGCCGCTCTTTTCGCGGGGCAGCGCGCGTTGCGGTGGACCCTCGGCCGTTATGGCGAGGGCTGGGGAGTCCGCGGCGCGGGCGATTGGGCTTCGCTGCCGGTGCTGCTGCTGCTGTTTCTGTTGTTCAGCTTTGTGTTTACGCCATTTGACAATGCTTATAGCCGGCATCTCGAGCATGAGGCCGATCAGTATGGCCTGGAGGTCGTGCACGGCATCATTCCCGACACACCGGCGGTGGCGGCGCAATCGTTTCAGATTCTGGGAGAGGTTGACCTGGAGGAGCCGGCGCCTTCGTGGGCGGTGAAGATCTGGTTTTATACGCATCCCTCGATAAACGATCGAATCATTTTCGCGCGAACGTATGACCCGTGGAGCGGCGGAAAATCGCCGAGGTTTGTGAAATGACGCGGCGGCCAGGGGCTCGGCCAAACGGCGGAAATTGGTTTGCGCTCCCGCACAAAATTTAAAAACACCAAGTCTAAACATGGAGGCGCGGTGAGATACGCTCAATTAGGGTTAATGGCGGTGCTGCTGGCATGCGCGGCCGCTGCGTATGGGCAGGAGAAACAGGCCGGCGCGGCACTGGATCAAAAATCCGGGCGCTTCTGGCGATCTTACGGCGTGCCGGAAGACCGGCTGTTTTTTCCGCGCCACTGGATTCGCGGCTACACGGAATTTGAAGGAGCTGCGCCGACGAATGAACCGGACCTGGGTCGCTGCGCGCAGGTGTCGGCGAGCCAGTTCGGGGGCCGCAACGATCCGTGCGCGGCATACGCGCGATATATGTTCGGGGGCTACCTCGAGGTGCAGCCGGTGGGGCGGACGGTCTTGCGGCACATATTTATTTTTTACATGCCGAGACTTTCTTTCGGCCACAACGTGCCCCAGTTCAGTTATACGGCTTCGTTTGAGCCCATCGCGTACGAGCGCAGCCTGGGCCTGGGGATGGAGCTGCCAAAACATTTCGAGTTACGCTTAACGCAACACCAAGTGGACTGGCTGGGGAGATATCGCGGCGATCTGGGCGCGGCGGACTTGCACACTACGGGACCGTATGGCCTTTACGCCACGATCGGATTGCGATGGTACTTCGGCGGATACGGGCGCGTCACGGGGGGCCCGCAATAATGCAAGAGCCAAGCGGGAGTGGCGGCCGAACGCGGGGCGGCCTGATGGGTGCGTGCGGACGCGTGTTAGAGTGTCGGAGTTCCCGCGTGCATGGCTAGAATCGAGATCGCAAAACTGGTGCCGGTTTCTTCTGAGGAAGTTTTCGTATTTTTTGCGCCGCAGCGCATGGCTTATTGGTATGGCGCGGAGATGGCGAGCTGCCTGGAGTTGCAAGAGGGGGCCGCGGATTTTCGCGTCGGGCTTAAGGTGCGCATCTCGGGGAGAATTGGACGCAAGTCGATTTCGCATACGGCGGTGGTGACGGCATTTGAATATGGGCGGTTGCTGGAGTGGCGTTTTCAGGACGCGTACGGGGTGCGCGGCAAAGAACGATGGGAACTTGTGCGCTTGGCGGGCCATGCCGGGGCCGAGACTCGGGTGCTTTTCATCAATGAATACGCTTCGCCGGGGCGGGCCGGCCGCGTGGTGGACTGGCTGTTAACGCGGCACGCGCTCGCGCGGCGCAATCGCGAATATCTGGAACGGCTGGCGCGGCTGGCCGAGCGGCGCGCCTGATGCAGGGATACACACCGATACACACTGATGCGGGATACAGACTGATGCGGCATTCGTAATCGCGCAGCCGCGAGACCCGTGCATGAGTCCCGATCCACATCCTCCGGAAGCGGAAGAGCGCGGCACTGATGATGCGGCGGCACCGGCCGGAATTCCGCCCACAATCCCGCCGGTTGGCGACGCCCGCGAAACCTACAGAGTCTGGGGCGAGCGCATCTTTTTGCAGCCGGAGGGGGTGCGCGCGGGTTGGCGTGCGGCCCTTTACGTGGCGCTGTTCGTTTTGCTCCTGGCGCTGTTCAGCTTCGTGGGAGCGTTCGTGCTGCGTGCCGGCCGGGTCTCGGCGGCGGGACGGCATTCCGGGGCGTTTACTTCCGGGGCGTTGCTTCTGCAAGAGGTAGCGATGGCGCTGAGCGCCATCGTTGCTACGCTGGTGATGGGCGCAATGGAACGGCGCCGATTCGGCGAATACGGAATGCCGCTGCGCGAGGCGCTGGGAGCGCGGTTTTGGCAGGGCGCGCTGTGGGGACTGGCTCACGTCACGGTGCTGATGCTGCTGATCCGCGCGTGCGGCGATTTTTCATTCGGCACGCTGGCCATCCACGGCCCGGAACTGGCGCGATACGCGGTTTTTTGGGCGGGATTTTTTCTGATCGTAGGCATTGCCGAGGAATTTCTCTTTCGAGGGTACCTGCAGTTCACGCTGGCTTCGGCGATGGGATTTTGGCCGGCGGCGGTGGTGCTCTCCGCAGGATTCGGCGCGGTGCACCTGGCGAATCCGGGCGAGGGTCCCATTGGAGCGCTCAGCGTTTTTGCGATCGGGATGTTTTTTTGCTTTACGCTGCGGCGCACCGGCAATCTTTGGTTTGCCATCGGCATGCATGCCGCTTTCGACTTTGGAGAAACGTATATTTACTCGGTTCCCGATAGTGGGATCGTGCTGCCCGGGCACCTGCTTTCGGCTTCGCTGCACGGGCCGCGGTGGATTACGGGAGGCTCGATTGGTCCCGAAGGGAGCGTGCTGGCATTTGCAGTGCTGGGAGTGGGATTCGTGATTTTCGATCGCCTGTATCGACAGCCGGTTTAGCGGCCGCTACGGTATGTCGCCGGGCGCTTCGTAGTAGTTTCGTTGTATTTCATACCGGGGCGTCGCGGGAAAAAGAATGAGGGATTCTTCACTGCGTTCAGAATGACAACTTAAGTGCCAAATAGCCCGACGTTCCAGCTAATTTGGGGACAGGGTGGAATCGGTTGCATTGGAGCCGTTTCGTTGTATTTCATACCGGGCGTCGCGGGAAAGAGAATCAGAGATTCTTCACTGCGCTCAGATCAGCCGGAACATGGCGTGCGCGAAGCCTGCGGGTTTCATTCGATCAGGATGTGGATGAAGATTTTCTTGCCCACGCGGAATTTCCAACTGTCGCCTGGGGACAAGGAAACCATGTGGGTTACGTCGTGAAGCCGCTCGCCCTCAAACTCGACCGCACCCTGTTTGATAAGGCGCTCAGCCTCGCTGCGTGAAGAAACCGCGCCCAGCTCGACGAGCAGCTTAACGAGAGGTTTCGGCGGGCCCGGCGAGACCTTGCGCACCGGCACCTCCACGGGAGCTTGCCGTTCGCGAAACACGCGCTGAAATTCGGCGGCGGCTTTCCGCGCTTCCTCGGGGCCATGGAATCCGGAGACGATTTCCTCGGCTAGGAGCATTTTCGCATCCATGGGGTGCAGCGCCCCGGAGGCGACCTGCTCGCGTAGCACCGCAATCTGCGCGGGGGAACGGTCGGTCAAAAGATCGTAGTAGGACCACATCAATTCATCGGAGACCGACATTATTTTGCCGAACATCTGCCCGGGCGGTTCGGTGATGCCGATGTAATTGCTCAGCGACTTGGACATTTTGCGCT
>PLJR01000193.1 GCA_003140295.1 Acidobacteriota bacterium | reverse complement strand
AAGCCGCCCCACACCGCGCCCTCGACCGCAAGGTCCAGATTGGCGTCTTCCAGCACGATCAATATGTTTTTGCCGCCCATTTCAAGGTGGCAGGGCTTGAAGGAAGGGGCGGTAGCCTCCGCGACGAGGCGGCCGACTTCGGTGGAGCCGGTAAAACTGATGGCGTCAATTTTGGGATTCCGTACGAGGGGCGCTCCCGCTGCTGGACCGATGCCATTCACCACGTTCACGACGCCGCGCGGCAAGCCCGCTTCGGAGAGAATCTGCACCAGGTTGTAAGTGGAAAGCGGAGTATCTTCGGCCGGCTTGATGACGGCGGTATTTCCGCAAATCAGCGCCGGCATGATTTTCCATGACGGAATAGCCATGGGGAAATTCCACGGGGTAATCAGGGCGCAAACGCCGAGCGGCTGCCTGACCGACATCGCAAATTTCTCGCGCAGTTCGGAGGGCGCGGTCTGGCCCCACAGGCGGCGTCCCTCGCCAGCCATGTAGTAGGTCATGTCCACGGCTTCCTGGACGTCGCCGCGGGTCTCGTCGAGGACCTTGCCCATTTCGCGAGTCATTTCGTTGGCCAGCGTTTCCTTGCGCTTGGAGAGAATCTCGGCCGCGCGGAACAGAATTTCGGCGCGCTTGGGCGCGGGGACCAGCCGCCAAGTCTCGAACGCCGTACGGGCCGCATCTACTGCGGCATCCACATCAGTGGCGCTAGAATCAGGGAAAATACCGATGAGCTCGTCGGTATTCGCGGGATTGCGATTTTCAAAAGCGCGGCCAGACGCGGCCTCGCTCCACTCACCGTTGATGTAGTTTTTGAAGACCCTTGGAACGACTGCGGTTGCCATGAGGCCTCCTCCGCGGTTGCACTCGGCGCTCGCGCCAAGCTCACGCGAAGGGATGTGTAACTAAGCGGGCTCCAAGTGCAGCCGGCACCCGAACGCGGTGCAAAATTCTGTACGCTCTATTTTAGCAAGAGTGTCAAGGAAGGGGTAAGCATATAACGTCGCGTGGGAAACGGAGATAAGGCCGGGAGCGGGCCTGAAAATGACACGTCCGCCCCGCCCCGAAGGATAGAGGCGAAGCGGACGCGGTGAAACTGTTCGCGCGCTTAATGCGGTTACTGCTGAGGTGGCCGACCGCCCTGGCCGCCGCCACCGCCTGCACCACCGCCCGCACCTGCGGGCCGGCCGCCTGCGCCACCGGCACCACCCGCTCCGCCTGCTCCGCCGGCACCGCCGGCGCCACCGCCGGGAGGCATGGGCTGCGCGACGGCAGGCTGCGGCCCAAGCACCTTAACGAGCGCCTGGTAGGCGCACTGCTCGTCGGCATTTCCGCCGCCGACGCCGACCGCGCCGATCAACTGATTGTCCACCACGATAGGCAGACCACCGCCAACGAAGTAGTACGACAAGCCCTGCTCCTTGCCGAGATCCAAGCGGATCAAACGGCCGTCAACGTCTTTAAAGCGTGCGGCCACGCTGGCTGAGGAAGCCCGCGCGTACAGGGCGGTCTTGGCCTTCATCAAACCAGTTTCCGCGCCGATCGGCAGTACGCCGTCCATCTGGTGCGAGTCGATGATCTGACCGGTCGGTGAGAGCACAAAAATCGCGATCGTCACATTGCCCGGCTGGGCCTTCTGCCATTCCACACACGCGTCCACGATCTGACGAGCGGTATCGGCATTGACGACCGCCTTCGTCAACGTGCGCTTGGCCACGTCTTCCGATACCGTCACCTTGTTAAATGGGGCGGCCGTCGAGCCCTGAGCTGCGGCCTTGCCGTTTCCGAATCCAAATGCAGCTACAGCCGCTAAAGCGAAAAGCTCCCACCGGAAAAACCGCGCTTGCTTCTTCATAGTTTCCTCTCTGTTTTTATCTTTTCGGTCATTGAAGATACCGTGCCAACGCTGCTTGGAACCCATTATATTTTTCTGGAATTGCCATTTATAGGGATTCCAGTAGCGGGAATGTATCACCGCGCGGCAGGGGTTGGCAACGGCTGAGAGAGGGACGCGGCAACGGCTGGAGTGTCGGGTGCAGTCGAGGCGTGCAGGCCCGGCTGAGAATATTTGCCGAGGATCTATTTCGGGGCGCCCGGCACGAGGACTTGTTTGGGATACTTTACTTCGAGGTTGCGCTCCTCGAGGCGGACTTCAAGCGCCCGACGTTCGGCCTTGCCTTTTTCGGTCTCCTTTTCGGTTAGGGGCATGGCCACGGTCAGGAGATATTGGTTATGCAGCACGGTGTTCAGCTGGTTGAGATAGGGTGCAAAGGAAACCGGCGCGGTAATGCCCTCGAAGAACCCGTAGCCGCCGCTGCCGTCGGTGAGCTCCTCTAAATTCGCCTGCGCGTATTGTCCGTGCAGAGACGCTCCAAAACGAATACTTCCGCCAGTGTAGATGGTGTGCACCACCACTCCGGCCTTTTGCACATCTTCGACGGCAGCTTGCACGTAGGGGCTCTCCGGGCCGCGGTCGAGTTGATCGACGCCATTCGAGATGAGGAGCACTTCGCGTCGGGCCGCCCCGGAAGGCCAGTGTTTTTTCACCAAATCGCTGAGCGAGAGATAAATACTGGGAGACTCGCCGCTCGCCAATCCCAAGGGAGGCCGCAAGGCTTTCGTCACGGCCGCGCGATTGGCGCTGAACGGTGCGGCAACTTCCACGGTTCCATACATGGCATAGAACAGGCCTACGGCCGTGTTCGGAGATTGCAGGTTGATAAAGCTTTTGATATCGCTTAACTGGCTCCCTACGCCCAATTGGCTGGCGTCATTGTCGATGACTACGGCGAGCTGCAACGCGCCGTTCTGGCCTTGGGCGGGCACCCACCTGGTCACGTTCAGGCGCTCTTTGCCGGAGTAAGCGGTGACGTCCTGCTTGGCAATTGGCGGCGCAGGGGTGAACTTGGGACCCAGGACGGTAACCGTAGTTGTCACCGGAACGGTCGAGGATGAGCTTGCTTGAGAAAAAGCAGACGGCGCAGCGCACAAGATGGCGCACGAAAGAACGGCTGCAAATACGCGGATATGGCTGGACATGTTAATGATCCCCCTTAAGTAGGATGCTTTTAACAACGCAAAGTTATTTCAGCGATTTACAGCAGTGCACCCTGTTTTCGCGCTGACTTTTTCCTGGTTGTGTCCGCTTAGGGGCAGGACTACAACCAGACGCTGTTCGAGTTCACGAATGACCTGAAGCAGCTCGTCAAAACGATCGGCACAAGGGGGAGCCGGGGGTGGATGACAAACACTTCAATCGTCCGACGTTCCTCGCATGGCTGCCGGACAGCACCATGTTTATCGCTGCTGGATACAACGGAACGCGCGTAGTGAAGTTCGACAAAGACGGCAATTTCCTGCTGGCCTTGGGCCAGAAAGGAACGCCGCCCAACGACACGCGTCCCGGCTATTTCAACGTCATGCACGGGATCGCCGTGGATCCGGTGGCGAGGCGCAGAACTGCTTTTAGCGCCGGTTTTTGCTAGGGGGACTAAGGGCGCGGTTCGGGATCGCGGTTGTCAATCGCGGAGGTCGTCTGAGGAGGTGGTGGTGGGAAGGGCGCGCCGCGGCCTGCGACTTCAGAGCCGAGCCCTAATTTCTGGAGGGTGAGAGCGTCAAGTTTACCCGAAGGGTTGAGGCCATGAGCGGCTTGAAACTGCTTCATGGCGTCGATCGTGGAGCTGTCCCAGCGACCGGTGGGGTCACCCTGGAACGCTCCCTGGGTTGCGAGCGCCGACTGAATTTCAGAAATGCGTTCACTGGTGGGCGCCGCGGGGCCATGTTCCTTGGCGGTTTTGCGCGAGATGGACTTGTTTGTTTTTCCCGTTTTTACGCTGGTTTTGGCTGCCGCAGTTTTGCCGGCGGCAGTTCCAGCTACCGGGGTCTTGGCATTTGCCGTTTTCGCCGGCGAGGAACTTGATCCGCTGGGATGCAGAGTCGCTCGAGACGAACTGGATGAGGCAGCCGAGCTGACGTTCTTCGTGGCAGCAGCGGCGAATCCCTGCCTCCCTGGTACGGCGTGGCCGGACGCCGCAGTCAAGCACAAGCACACCAACGCCCCAGTGATGAGCGCTGCTGATGGCACTCGCAGCGCGGCATGCGCCGCATGTTGCCCATCGCCAGCCTTCCGAGTCTGAGAGCAGATGCGCATGGTTTAAGCTCACTCCGCGTTTCGCCGGATTCTCGCGCCCTCGCCGGACCATCCTGCCCCGCCCGCGACCCTCTCGCGCTAGCCGGGCCATCCTCGCGCGCCCTAGCCGGGTCACGCGCTAAGCGGGCGAGCCTCTTGGGCTATTGGTTGGCGGCGGGGACCACGCCCGCCAGAAAAATGGTCAAGAGGCGATCACTTTCGCTGTGCCGTACAACCTTGAACACCGCTTCTTGTCCCGGCTTCAAGGCGCCGAGCAACTTGCGATAATCGGCCATCGAGTTAACGGCCACGTGGTTAATTTCTTCGATCAGATCGCCGCGCTTGAAGCCCACGTCCTCGCCAAAACTCACCGGAGTGACGGTGGTCACGATGACGCCGTGATAGCTCTGGTAATCAGCGCGGCGCGCGCGTTCCGGGGTGAGGTCCTCGGTTTGCAATCCAAACGCGGCGGCGGGACTTTCGGAGCCACGGGCGCTCCCGCCCGGAGCGGCTTCGGGCTGGGTGGCCTCGGCCTCCGCGCGATCGGGGAAGATTTTGGTGCGATCCTCGACCGTGACGGTGGTTTCGTGCTGCTGGCGGTCGCGAAGATAGGTGACGTGAACCTTTTCGCCGATGGACGTGCGGGCGATGGGGTCAACCAAGTCGCCGCCCGTTTTCACGGGACGCCCGTTGACCTAAGTCACAACGTCTCCGGCATGAACGCCGGCCTTATCCGCCGGGCTTCCAGGTTCAACCGATTGGATGACGATACCGAAAGTGGCGCCCAGATTGCGCAAAACGATGGGGTTGCTGCTTTGCTCCTCGGTAAAGCTGACGCCAATGGATCCTCGCGTGACCTTGCCGTGGGCGATGATCTGGTTGTAAACGCTAATGGCCATGGCCGACGGCATGGCGAAACCCACGCCCTCATACCCGCGGCCGCCGGTCATGATTGCGGTATTGATGCCCACGACCTCGCCCGCCATGTCCACGAGCGGGCCGCCAGAATTGCCGGGGTTGATGGCCGCGTC
>PLJR01000092.1 GCA_003140295.1 Acidobacteriota bacterium | reverse complement strand
GTCAAGCCCGACATCATCGTCCACGAGCACTGCGGCGAATCCGGAGCCATCGGAGCCGCCATCGAAGCCAACCGCCTCTGGCGCATGGGCCGCCAAACCACCTTTATCGGCCTCGAGGCGGTGCAAAAAATCAGCTACGTCACCCACCGCGGCGAGGAAACCCGCTGCTATTTCTGCAAGAACAAGTGCCTGCGCACTTTCATCGACGTGAAGCTGATGCCCGGCGTGACGGTCGAAAATCTCGTCTCCAAGACCTCGAAAATCCCCATCGGCCCGGGAATCAAGCGCCTCATCGTCAACAACAGTTGCGACAAGGGCCTGGTCGAAGACGTCAACGCCATGCGCGAAATCAAAAAGGGGCTCGACTCCGTCAAGGAAGCCAACCCCAACATGGCCGAGATCGCCGCCAAGGTCGCTTTCAAGCCCTTCCATCCGGCGGCCATCGCCGATCCGCTGCCGCGTTTCGCCCTCACCGCGAAACAAAAGGCTCGCACCGCCGCGATGAAGCGCCGCGCCGCAATACGCATCGGCATCCCGCGCGTGCTGAACCAATACACTTGCAATCCCGCGTTCAGCGCCTATTTCGAATCGCTCGGCATCCCCGCCGATAACCTCGTCTACTCCGACTACACCACCGAGGAGTTGTACAAGGCGGGCGCCAAGCGCGGCTCGATCGACCCCTGCTTCCCGTCAAAAATCGGCATCCCGCACGTGCACAACCTGCTCTACGTGCACCACAAAAAGAAGCCGCTCGATATTATTTTCTTTCCCATGATCGACGATCTCCCCTCCGACATGGTGAACGCGCAAAGCCATCGCGCCTGCCCCACNNTGCGGCATGCCCGACCTGTTCGAGCGCCAGATGTTCGACACTTTCCGCGACATCCTCGGCCTCTCGCCCGAAGAAAATCATCGCGCCTCGCAAGCCGCGGAAGCCGCCATGCTCCACTTCAGCGAAGGCATCCTCCGCAAGCAGGGCCGCGAAATCCTCAACAAACTGGAAGCCGAAAACGGCATCGGCATCGTCCTGCTGGCGCGCCCGTATCACAACGATCCTGGCCTCAACCACGACATCCTCGAGGAATTCCAGAAGCTCGGCTATCCGGTCCTGACGCTCGGCTCGCTGCCCATCGACGCGGAAATTCTCGAGCGCCTCTTCGGCGAAGAAGTGCGCGCCGGCATCACCACCCATCCGCTCGATATCAGCGATGCCTGGAAAAATTCCTACAGCGAGAACACCAGCCAGAAAGTCTGGGCGGCCAAGTACACCGCGCGCCATCCCAACCTTGTCGCGCTCGAGCTTTCGAGCTTCAAGTGCGGCCACGACGCGCCCATCTACACGGTCGTCGAGGAGACCGTCACCAAGTCCGGCACGCCCTACTTCTCCTTCAAAGACATCGACGAAAATAAGCCCAGCGGCTCCATCCGCATTCGCGTCGAAACCATCGCCTATTTCCTGAAGCGCTATCGCGAAGACATCATCGCCCACAAGGCCAAGCAATCCGAAATCGACGTCCGCCTGGCCGAGCTCGAGGCCCTCTCCGATCGACCGCTCGACCAGCTGCTCCGCGCGAACGCCGTAGCAAGCGCAGCCGCCTCACTCGATCACGAATCGCGCGACCAATCGCACAATAACGACAACGAACTCCAGGCCGTCTCCTAACCCGCGCCCACTACAGTCGCCCGCTACAGTCGCCCACTACGGTAACCACTAGGGTAAAATGATCCGCGCCATGGCTCCGGCAATCGAATCCGAAAAAGTAATGTTTGAAATCTACCGGGAGCTCTCTTTTAACCGGAGATACCGCGTCGTCTATTTCACCGAGCTAGACGAGCACAACCGCGACGGCGAGATCAACGACGCCATGCGTGGCGAACACATATTCGACGGCTTCCTCCGCAACTACGTAAAAGAAGAAGCCAAGCGCGGCGTAGCCGCCCTACTCGAGCGCCTAAACTCCGGCGAAACCCTGGGCCGCGCCGAAATCGAACGCGAACTAAAGCCCTTCCTCGCGTAGCAAAACCACTCGATTCTTGAAACCCGCACGGAAATCAATATATTGTCCTCACCGCAGCGTGTGAATTCGGGAGGTTCCGATGAATCGCCTAAGGCGCACCCGCGCCCCTGCGCCGACGAACTTGTCGCTGCCCTTATCGCTCATCTTGTTGCTGATCTTGCTCGGCCTCAGCCTGGTATTCACCGGCAATCAAGCCCACGCTGATCGCGCTTCCTGCGAACAGATCCGCACGGCCTGCCGGAATGCCGGCTTCGTTCCAGGCGGCGGAGCGCGCGACGGCCTCTTGGCCGATTGCTTCAATCCCCTGGTCCGCGGGACGCCGCGGCCCAGGGCCGCATCGCTGCCCTTGCCAAAAATAAACCCGCAACTAGTGAACGCCTGCCGCGCCGGGAACGACGCAGCCCCGCCGGCCACGCCCCCGGCAACGGAACACAAACCGGTAGCGCCGCCGCCGAGCGTAGCGCTGGTTCCCGCCGCCGATGGCCAGACGGTCTACGATCCCGGCCTCAACGTCACCTGGCTCGCCGACGCCAATCTGCCCGGCACGCAAACCTTCGGAGTTGCCAACATCAACAAGAGTGGCTCGATGGATTACGCCACCGCGCTCAAGTGGGTCGCGGCGCTGAACGCGTTCGACCACGGCGCCGGCTATCTCGGCCATCATAATTGGCAGCTGCCCACCGCGCCGCCCCACGACCAAACCTGCGCCCGCACCGGACGCCACGGCGAATCGTTCGGCTTCAATTGCTCCGGCAGCGCGCTGGGCTCTCTGTATTACTGTTCTTTGCGTCTGCGCCAGCCGGACACCGCCGTGCGCATCCCCGCCAACACCGTCGGCCCGTTCCGCGATTTTCAGCCCTATTTATATTGGTCCGCATCTCCCGCCGCCGATCCCCAGCAAGGGTTTGTGACCTTTTCCTTCAACACCGGCTTTCAAGGAGCCAACGTCACCCTGAATTATCTCTACGTGCTGCCGCTGATCGAAGGCCGCCTGCCGGGCACGCCTGCCGCCGCTGGCCAAGCGCTCGAAGCCAACCCCGACGCTCAAACCATCTACGATCCGGTTGCCCAAGTCACCTGGCTCGCGAACGCCAATCTCGCGGCCCAACAAGATTTCGGTGTGGCGGGCATCAACCCGGATGGCTCGATGGACCACGCAACCGCGCTCCAGTGGGTCGCCGCCCTGAACAAAGCCAACCAAGGCCGCGGCTACCTGGGTCACAAAAACTGGCAATTGCCTGAGACCATATCGCCCGACCCGTCATGCAGCATCGCCGCGAAAGGCACCACCGGCTTTGACTGCACAGCCAGCCCCATGGGCGAGCTGTTCTACAAACAATTGGCGCGGCATCGCGGCGAGTCCGTGGTCCCGCCCCCCGACAGCAAAGTCGGCCCCTTCCACAATCTTCAACCCTATCTCTACTGGGNNAGGGCACCAATCTCCTAGCCAACAATCTCTACGTAATGGTCTACTACCCAGCCTCGCCCACCAACACACCCAAGCCCTAACCCAGCGTCGGGGGCAGCGGCGCATACTACAGAACCCTACCGTACCCCATCGAATCAGTACGCCGTGATTTTTGCTATCGTCTGGTCGATCCTTGTTGTTTGGGCCTCTGGAAAGATACGATTGCGCTTGGGCGACGTCGAAGGACTAACATGGGACTGAAAAATTGGATGGCCAAAAACCTCTCCGGAGTGTCCGGCTATGGAAGCACGATAGGGCGCGAAGTCGTGAAGAATGGCCTCGCGCTGGGGCGGACTCTTTACGTGGGGCACGGGACCAGCACAACGGCTTCAGCTTTCCGTATCTTTGAAGATGGCGACGAAATGGCGGCAGCGGGATTCACGCCATACTGCCCGGACCCGATGAACAGACCTCCTATGGAGGATGCCTCCGAGCTATCAAAACACATTCGCGTCGTGGGAGTAACGTTCGCAGCTACTTGCACTTTTACAGCGGCTTTCAATTCCATGAAAGAAGCAAACGCAAGTTCGTTCACGCGGTCGATGGGGGATAGTGCACGGACGGAGCTGGGCCAACCGAATTCTGGAATAACATCCGAACTACTAAACCACTACAACAAGGTGCCGAGACCTGCCCGAATCACCCAAGTTCTGAACTTGGATAAGCCCGGAACAAACGACCTGCTATCTGTGCTGCTTGAAGAAGCTGTCAATCAGAGCCGGGCCGGTGCAATTGGCTTTCAGCGAACAGGAGTTTTAGGATTCGATTTGATTGCTGTTTCACTCGCAGAGGAGACCGTAAAAATGGTCAAGGCTGCGACTCATCAATTTGGCTGGTAAAATCCGAGTCGGCCCAAGCCTTAACGCAAGGTTTGATCTTCATCGAACGTGCGGAATCGCCCGAACAGGCAGATCCTCTTCAGCAGCAGCGGCGGCAAACGCAATGGCCGCTCGAACGTCGTCCGCCTTTAGGCTGGGGAAATCGGTGAGAATCTCCATGGTGGAATCGCCGGCGGCAAGGCTCGCGAGTACGCTGCGCAGCGTAACGCGCGTGCCCTTNNCAATTCACCTTATCAGGGAGTCATTTGGGTCTGTGTTTCCGCTGATCCAATGATCCTATGGCTGCCGCTTAGGCCAATTCCCTAATCCTTTCGATTTCGGAATACATTCTATCTAGGTCGCGATGATCCATAGACATCATAGTCAGACGCTGAATCATAAACCTCAGTCGATTTTGATCGAACTCCCAGTATGCTAGGGCCCGTTCCTTCAAGTATGTTTCCTTGAACTTAGCCAGAGGAAGTTCATATCTGCGCATAACATGTCTCTCCCGCGCCCAACATTTTGTGAGCATGGCCGCTACTTCGGGTGTCGGGCGATCATTTATGGAATTCATAATCGCGTTAAGATGTTCTACGCGTCTCTCGGCAAGACGAAAAGGCGGAATAATTGTGGATGCTTCCAAAATGCGCATGTACATGCGAGCGCACAAGTAATACGTCGCCAAGGCGACCGGCAAAAAAACGATCTGTATCTCCCCACTGTTTTCTTGAGAAAACGCCCCTAAAAACGAAGTGACCATTCTGATCCATTCGAATCCCAGGACCAAGACAATGGATATCGAAATAAATAGGTGTATATCGGCAGCGATCACTGCAATGCCAAAACGCTTCCAAGAGATTCTCCGGTATGTAATCGGGGAAAGGCAAAGCCTCAGGTCAGCCTTTATAGGATCAAGGAAGTCCGCCGCAAGCCGAGAAAAAAGCTTGCCATAGCAAAAAAGAAATAACCAAGCTAAAAAAAGAATCACGTAAAGAACTAGTGGACTAACAAGAATCGCAACGATCATGAAGTCGCGGATTAGCGACTCGCGAAATTCTCGTAATCCAACCAAAGGCAATCCAACCGTCAGCAAGAACGTGAGCGCGGTGGTCCCTTCCAGAATGAAATTGAGCGGAGGTCTAAGCCAGGGCTTCTTGCCTGTTCTGATCTGAGGAAGTCGCGCGAAAAAATGTTCTGGGGAGAAGGTGAGGAAGACAATTGTTGGGATTAATTGTACTGGGGCGATGTAT
>PLJR01000074.1:8244-18677 GCA_003140295.1 Acidobacteriota bacterium | reverse complement strand
GTTCGGCTTATTTCATTTCACCTCTTGGCCTTTCTTCTGGCGGTCGCAGCCACCGCGTCGCCTCGGCAGGCACCAAGGCTACTCACGAATGACGATGTCGTTAAGATGGTGAATGCGGGACTTCCCGAAGGCACGATTGTTTCGGCGATACAGGCGAGTCCCACGAATTTTGATATTTCCGCGGACGCGCTCATCTCCCTCAAGAATGCGGGTGTCTCCCAGCCAGTCATGGACGCGATGATTGCCGCCGCAGGGAACAAGCGAACCGCCGGAGCGCCGGTCTCGAGCGGAGTGTCCGGGGCCCCTGCTGCTGTGTTGCCGAGCCAACTGCGTGTTGATCTTTTGCCTTCCGCGCCCGCGCCTGGCGCCGCGGCATCGCAAGTCGCGCTGCCGATGACCGGCGAAAAAACACAGCTCGCTGAGACGAAGGCGAAACCGTCCTCGCTGGGCCGATTGGCCGGTGATTCTACGCTGAACCAGGGAATGCAGTCCGGGGTGAACACCGCGGCCTGGGAAACGATGTCGCATACCAGCGGGGTTGCGGGAAACGTTGCCAGCAGCGAAGCCGGGAACGCCGGCAACATCGTTGGCGGGATCATGGCGCATCGCAGTTCCACGCTTACTTACGTGTGGGCGGTCCCGGGCGCAAATTCAGCGAACGTGAACGTGCCGGCGCGCGGGGCCAACTTCGGAGTCACCTTCGCGGGAGTTTCCGGAGTGAATCCGGATGAGTACGAACCGGCCGTTGTCAAGCTCACATCCACGTCCAACAATTGGCGGCTCGTCGGTGCTACACAGGGCAAAGAGAACGCGCGAACAAGTTCCGCGCTCGATTGGCAAATGTATTCCGGCTTCGTTGAGGACCGGGTACCGTCGCAATCCAGGAAGTTGGGACCGGGGCAGTATCAAATTTCTCCCACTGGCACCCTGGCGCCTGGCGAGTATGCCATCGTGCTGCGGCCACTTTCGAAAGAGAAGAAATTCTCGGGCTCCGATGTGGCGGGCAACTTCGGCAGCGGACTGATTTTTAACTCGATCTGGTCCTTTGAAATCAGGTAAGGCGGCGACGGCTCCCCCGTCTATGGGTTCGCGGGCCGAAGGGAAGGCGCGGGAGAACTGTCAGCGGCGCCGGAGTTGCATCAACTTAGGCCGGCAGAGCCGGTCAGAGCGGCGCCACAGCATCGTTTATGGATTTGGGGATCGCAGGGAAGGCGCGGAATCATCAGGGGGCGGGGCAGCGGGGGCAGCAGGCGACGACGCTGGGGCGGGCGCAGCGCCCTGGTTGTTGGCGAGTGCCTGTTGCAACTGGTCGCGCATGGGCCTGATCTTTTCGGCCTGCGCACCCGTGGGAGCCACGCGCAGGTAGGCGTTCAGGTTGTCGAGCAGAGCGGGAAAATTGCGTACACGGCTGTGAATGTCCGCCAGAAGGAGCTGAATTGCCGGCTGATCGGGTTTCAGCTTGTCCGCACTCATCGCATATTGCTCCGCGTCCTGAAAGCGGTTCAGGCCGACCAGTGCGCGAGCCAGTTCTTCATTCGCCTGCCAGGAATTGGGATCGACTTCGATTCCCCGGCGGGCGATGGGTTCGGCTTCGGCAAAACGGTGGCTGAAGGAAAGCAGCTTGGCGAGCAGGAAGCAAGCGCTGATATATTTCCCGCCGCTCAGATCGTAAGATTTGCGCAAAGCCGTCTCGGCGCCGGCATTATCTTTCAAGTTTACGTAGGCCACGCCCATCTGCGCGTACGCTTCGTAAAAATCCGGGTAAGCCTGCACGGCACGTTCGAACTCGGCGACGCTTCCCCGGTAGTCCGACTTGTCGTATAGCAGAGCCATCCCTTTTTCCATCGCTTCTTGCGCTTTGCGGGGGGCGGCCAGTTCGTGCGCGGAAACCTTGGGGCCGCGGTTGGACGGAGCCCCGGCCTTGTCGCCGCCGGCTCTTTGTAGATCGATCTGAATCCCCATCACGGGGCTCTCTTGGATTTCCACATCCTGGGTGACCGTGGCGTAGCCGGCCTGGTCTATCACCAGGTTGTAACCTCCGCTGGAGATGCCATCGAACTGGAAATTGCCCGCCATGCTCGTGAACATCGTGGCCACCACGCCGCCGGTAATCGAATGCAGCTCGACCTTCGCGCCGTCAACGGTGTCTTTGGTGGCGCCATCGCGAACCACGCCGGCGATCGAAAAAGTGCGGCGCCTTCCGGTGCGGCCCTGATTGGTTTGCTGTGCGGCGAGCGGCAGGGGGAGCACAAGCGGGGCCAGCAGAAGCAACGCAAGGGCGGGAACCCACATGGGAAATCGGCGCATAGGGCCTCCTGTGGCCGCCAGTCTACTCCTTCCACGTTCAGAGCGGCAATGTTGCATTGCTCTTGGTTAGTGGTGGTTACTAGCGGCGGTTGGGCGATGGCAGCGGCTGCCAGCCGCCCAGTTTTTCAGGCGGAGGGCGAGGAGTCGAGATCGACGGTCTGCAGATATTTTGCCGGCAGTGAATGCCACCCGAGCTGGGATTGAATTGCCGATTGCAGGGCCGAGGCTGCGTTGGGTTCGCCATGAACGATATAAATTTGCGTGGGCGGGACCGGCGAACCGGAGAGCCAGCGCAGGAGTTCGCCGCGGCCGGCATGGGCCGAGAATTGATGCAGGCTGACAACCTCGGCGCGCACCGGCACCACCTGGCCGTGAATGCGCAGGAATTTCGCGCCTTCCTCGAGGACGCGGCCGCCGGTACCCTCGGCCTGAAAGCCGGCAAGCAGCACGCAGTTGCGGGCGTCGGGCAGGCGCTGGGCCAGATGATGCAGGACGCGGCCGCCGGTGGCCATGCCGCTGGCCGAAATGATGATGGCGGGCGTGTGCACGTTGTTGATTTGCTTCGATTCCTCGACGCTGCGCATGATGTGCAGCGTTTCTTTGCCCAGCGGGCTCGCCGCGACTTCGGCGTCAGTAAATTTCAGCGCGCGATCTTCGCGGTGGCGCAGATAGATTTGCGTGACATCAATGGCCATGGGGCTGTCCACGTAGACGGGGAGAAGCGGAATGCGCCCGGCGATCTCCAGTTGCCGGATGTAGTACATCAGCAATTGCGTGCGATCGACGGCGAATGCGGGTACCACGATGACACCGCCGCGTTTGGCTATGCGGTTGATAACGTCGGCCAGCGCCTGATCGCAGAGCATCACGTCGGCTCGCGGCGGCGGCTCGGGATCATTCAGGATGGGCTGGTCGTAGCGGCCGATGTCGCCGGAAAACACCACGGTGATGTTGCGGCCATTCTCGGTGATGACGAGCTCGATGCTGGTGGCGCCCAGGATGTGTCCGGCGTTGCGAGTTCGAATCAGAAACTCGGGGCTGATGCGGAATTCGCCGTGGCGGGGGATCGTTGAAAATTTCCCCAAGGTGGCCAAAGCCTCGTCCTGGGTATAAAGGGGGAGCGGCGGCTTGTGCGAGCTGTATCCGTGTATTGCGGCATGGGCCGCGTCTTCCTCCATTAAATGGGCGGAATCGGGCAGGAGCAGGGCACACAGTTCCTTGGTTTCTTCGTTGGCGAAGATGGGACCCCGAAAGCCCGCTTGCAGCAGGCGCGGCAAATAGCCGGTGTGATCGAGGTGCGCGTGGGTGAGCACCACCCAGTCGATGGTGGCGGGATTTTGAGACAAAGGCGACCAGTTACGCCCGGTCAGGTCTTTTCCGCCCTGGAAAAGGCCGCAATCCACCAGTAAACGCTTGCCGGCAGCCTCCACCAGGTATTTCGAGCCAGTCACCGTGCCGGCTGCACCGAGAAATGTCAGACGTGGCATCGGAGATGGGGCGCGGGCTCTATTTGGAGCCGATTCAATTCTATTACGACGTTACGGCGATCTCGTTAAGCCAACAATTCCTCGGTCACAACTTGATAACGCCCCGAGGATGGCTCCTGAGGATCGCACTGCACCGCCGGCGCTGGTTACGCTCCATCTTGGGAAATGTTGGGAAGTGGTGGAGCCGGTGGGATTCGAACCCACGACCTCCTCCATGCCATGGAGGCGCGCTGCCAACTGCGCCACGGCCCCACCGGAGGCAAGTAGCAGCGTTTTTATAGCACCTCGGACATGCGGCGTCAAACCGGGGTGGCCGTCCTCGTCGCTGGAATGACCTTGGTACTATTTGCAAATCGGCAACATGCGCGTAAGAATAGATGACGCGGCGGGAAACATCTCCACCGCATTGGTGTCTAACATTTCAGGGCTTCTGCCGCCCGGGGTTTCCGTGCGTCAGGGTTCGGCTGCCGCCGGACCGGCTCGAGCTGCGCAGGGCAGCACAAGCTGAGCAGAGAGGTGGCTGTGCGTGGCTGATTTGGCGCGCGCCTTAACCTGGTCCCCGGATGAAGCGGAGTTGACGACCGAGCTCCGCAGTGGTTCGGAGGCTGCATTTGATTGGCTGGTTACCCACTACCACGCCCCGGTGTACGGGCTGGTGGCGAGAATGTTGAACGATTCGAGCGAAGCTGCCGACGTCACGCAGGAGGTGTTTTTGAAGGCCTTCCGCGGAATCCGCCGGTTTCGGCAGGGCAGTTCGCTAAAGACTTGGCTCTACCGCATTGCGGTACGCGAATCTCTGAACCATCGCCGCTGGTTTTGGCGCCACCTGCGGCAGCAGAGTTCTCTCGACTCGTTTTGGGGAGAGGGCCGCGAAGATGGGGTGCGGTTCGACTTCGTCGACCCGGGTTCGTCGCCTTACGATCTTTTCGTCAGCACCGAAGTGCAGCAAGCGGTTCGACAAGCCCTGGCGGGAGTGGCGGAAGTCTTTCGCACCGCCGTGATCCTGCGGGATCTCGAGGGCTTATCTTACGAAGAAGTGGCGGAGGTGCTGGACGTTTCTGTCGGTACCGTGAAGTCGCGCATATTGCGAGGCCGCCGCGCGCTGCGGCTGGCGCTGGACCCGGTGTTCGCAACTCGCCAGAGGGCAGCCGATTAGGCCTGGCGAAGGCGTACGCGGTGCGGACTTAATGCGAAGTGGTGCAGCACGTGAGGGAACGGTAAAGCGGGATCAGGATCGCCGATTCCTCGGTTGGGGGTAGCTTATGAAATGCGCTCAAGTGCAACGTCTGTTGCCAGGCTATTTGGATGGTGCGTTGCCGGATAGGCGAGGGTCGCGGGGTCATGCGCGCATCGCGCAGCATCTGGATACGTGCGCGCCTTGCCGCCAGGAATCCGAGCGTTACCTCGAGTTGTCCATGATGATGTCCAGTATTTCCCCGGTTCAGCCCCCCGAGGACCTCAGCGTCGCGATCCGGATTGGAGTTGCCAAGGCTCGCGAAGCGGAAGGATTGGCGCGCAAACTTCTTCGCTGGAAAAATACGGCCGAGCTGGTGCTCGAAAACATTCTGGAACCTTTGGCATTGCCCGCCACGGCCGGCGTGGTTGTGGCCTTGCTCGTATTTTCGATGGTGTACCAGGTGCTGGGCGTCGGCATTCCCTTGGCTGCGGCAACCCCGGATTCGCCGACCAATCTGCTGCAGCCTGCGAGGCTGGAGATGCTGGCAGGCTTCGGCATGTCCCGGCTGGAGGAAATGAGCCGCACCGGCGGGCAGCATCCGCTGCTGGTGGAAGCCACGGTGAGCGCCCAGGGCCAGGCCGTCAGTTATCGTGTGCTGTCCGGACACGTGGACGCCACCGCGCAGCGCGAACTCGACGAAGTGCTGCTATTTTCGCGATTTCGCCCGCAAATGAGTTTTGGCCGCCCCCGTTCCGGGGGTCGCGTGGTTTTGAGTTTTAACCAGATCAGCGTGCATGGATAGGGGTTCCGGCACGCCGTCGGCAAAAAAATTCACGGGATACTTTAGTTCGTTTTTTGCGCGGGCTTCAGGTCGAGTCCCGCACCCTTTTTTACGCGGGCTCCAAGCTCCCAGAAGAACCAAAGGAAACCGCTGCTACCCTTCGGGGACGGCAAGGCGGATTTAAAGGGCTGTAACGCCAGGGCCGCGAAGCTGTTGACTAAGAGGCGGAAAACATAGCATTAAGAGCTGCGATGTTGCTGGGAGAAATAAGTCTTAGCCTAATTACAAATCATTTGACTCGTATGCTAGACTCCCGCATAACGTGGGTTGGTTTTTACTAGCACATATCGGTTTGCCGCTTTTTTTTGGCACAGCGTTTATTATTTTCAGTGCGGCGGTTTTGCCAAGCATGGATGGTTGGGATGTGCTGGTAGAAACGGCGCAGGATTTGGCAATTCTAAGTCTCGGAGCTACCGGGGCTATATTCGATAATGCAAGAGTTGAGCAGGCCTTCGGTCCCAATTCTGCTTTGTTGGCAATTAGTGTAGTCGCGGTGAATCTCATTTTTTCAGCTATCATAGTTTTTGCTAGAGCCAAGGCCATTAAAGGAAATGAGCATTTTTCTTTCTTCGGCGGTATAATAGTATTGTTTTTAGGCTTTCTGGCGTTAGGATGTACCGCTGGCGTGCTTGTTTGGAGTTATAGACAGGGGAGTTAAAGAGCGATGGTTGGTTTTCTTGAATTCCTCAGGAATTTGGTTGGTGGGGCTGCGATTTCCACTGCGGTTCTCGCAATGTTCGCACGTCCATTGTCCGCAATTATACGGCGTTTGGTTTATCCGTCCAAGAAGACGCCCCGAACCTATACTGCATCCGTTTGACGGTGAGTGAGACATCTTTTATCTGGCTTAAGAAGGTCATAGTACCCCCGGCTGATTCCTTGACGTCCCTGTAGCAGCCTTGTAAATTGTCTCCGTACGTCCGATTTGACGTCACGCTTCCAGTGACGCTACTTGGCGAACCGTGCGGCGCCCAGCGGCGGATTGCCCGGTGTGGGCTACAAGTTTCCGGGATGGCACAGGCGAGGGGCGAGAGGTTTGACGATTCCCGTACAAGGAAAGCGTAGCTCGCTTCGGACTGGGTTGGTCCGGGCGGCTGTGATTTTATTGTCGCTGGCACCTTTTCTTAACGCAGCGCGGGCCGCGCGGCCCCAGGACGCCTCTGCGACTGAGCCGGCTAAGGTAGGCGCAGAAGCCAGCCCACAACTTTTTGCGACGATGTGCGCACTTTATGCCGCGGGATTTGCTCCGGACTCGGCGGCCCTCGACAGCGATCCGGGATTTAATGGCTTACGATCGCAGTTACTGGCGCTCAATGGACCTGCCACCGTGGCCTTGCGCGCCTTCTATCGCGACCATGCGCTTGCCGATCCTGCCGCCACGATGTCGCGCTACGTTACGTTTGCGCTGGTCGTCGCTCCGCCCCCCAAATTTGGTTTCACCCTGAGTCATGACGCTCTGCCGCCGGACGCTCTCGCCTTGGAGGGCTTCAACGAGGTCCTGGCCAATTTCTACCAGGAGGCGCAACTCGATCAGCTTTGGCAGCGCCTGCAGCCGGGTTACGACCGAGTTCTTTCCGCAGTGCGGCAACCGCTTGGCAACATGGTCTTGCTCGAAACCGGATATTTGCGGGAGCTGCTCCGGCCTAATCGGCGGACCTTCACGGTATATGTCGAGCCGCTGGTCGGCGGCCGAACCAACGTCCGCAACATGGGAGATCGCTACGCGGCGGTGGTAAATCCCGGCGTCGATTTCTCCGATGAGATCCGCCACGCGTTTCTGCATTTCCTTCTCGATCCGCTGCCCATACGTTACTCGGCGAACTTGAAGGGCGTCCTACCCTTGTACCAGGCGGCGCTGCGCGCCCCGCGCCTGCCGGTTGAATTCCAGAACGACTTTTCCGCATTCGTCACCGAATGCGTGGTGCACGCGGTGGAGCTGCGAATTCGCCGCCTGACGCCGCCGCAGTTGGTGGCCGAGCTGAATGCCGCCGACAGCGACGGGTACGTTCTGGTGCGGCCGCTGATGCGGGCCCTCGATAAGTTCGAGGCTTCCGAGCCTCCCATGAACGCGTATTTCCCGGACTTGATCCGTTCGATCGACGTGGGGGCGGAATTTACGCGCGTCAAGACTCTGGCGTTCGCCTCTGCATCGAATGACGAGGATGTTGCCGCCGACCGTAAAAAGGCTCCGGCGAGTGGCTCGTTCGGCCTGGCCCCGGATGTCGCCGCGCTGCTAGCGGATGGCGAGCGGCGCATCGCCGCACAAGATGCGCCGGGGGCCGCTGCGGCGTTTGGGCGCGTTTTGGAGCAAGCTCCTAACCAGCCGCGCGCCGTTTACGGGCTCGCGGTCGCGTCCATCCTGCAAGGCGACGGAGCGCACGCTCGCGAACTCTTCGAGCAGGTGGTGGGTGCAACATCCGGCACCGCTGCGGCCGCCGACCCATTGGCTTTGGCGTGGTCGCACATCTATTTGGGGCGCATGAACGATCTGGACGGCAATCGCGAGCAGGCCGTGGCGGAATACCGCGCTGCTCTGGCAGTTGACGGCGCACCCGAGGCGGCCCGCGCCGCAGCGCAACGGGGAATCGCGGAGGCCTACCAGCCGGCTGGGCCGGCTCCCGCGCCTGGATAGAACCGGATAGAAAAAGTTTCCGCAAGTAGTTTGTACCGAAGTTGAAAAGCACGCAGGCCACCAGAGCAAGCCAGTTCCTGATGCATAATGTAAGGCCGTTAGAAACAGGCAAGAATGGTTTGGATACAATCAAGAATGTCAGAAACGGGCAGAGCTTCATTGGAGGAGTGAACCGCATCGTCATTTTATTGCGCGGGCTGCAAGTGGAGCCCGCACCCGTATTGAGTGTTGGGCGGATATTGAGTATCGAGCGGGCTGCCAATAGAGCCCGCACGCGTTTACGGCCATCGTATGTCGGCTGCCTGCACGCGGCGGCTAAAAAATCTAGGGACAAGGAGAACGTTCAATGAAGCACTGGATAGCAAAAGCGAGCGCGCTGGTAGCACTGACTTTGTGCCTGATCAGTCCGGGACTGGCGCAGCAGCAGCAGGACCAGAAGAATCAGAAAGGGGGCAAGGGCGGGACCAGTCTCGACCAGCAAAAACCGGGCGACAAGGGTGGCGCGGAAGGCGGCCCTACGGTCAGCAAGGAAGAAGATGCCGCCTATAAAGTTGTGTTTGACGCCCGCGTTGGAGACCCGAAACATTTGATCGAGGTAGGCGAGGGTTTTCTGGCCAAATATCCCATGAGCATTTATGCCGGCGCAGTGTATTCCACGCTAGCGACCGCGTATCTTAACGCCGGACAGGAAGACAAATTCCTCGAGGCGGGCAATAAAGCGCTGGAACTCAATCCGGACAATGTGGATGTTCTTCCGCTGATGGCGATGGCCATTCCCCGGCGCATTAACTCGAAGACCACCGACGCACCCCAGCAACTGCAAAAGGCGCAGACCTTCGGAAAGCACGGGGTGGACTTGCTGAGCTCCATGCCGAAGCCCGCCGATCTTGACGACGCCACGTTTCAAAAAGTGAAGAACGACAAGCTGGCGATGTGCCACAGCGGACTGGGAGTGGCCGCCTTCCAGCTCGGCAAATATCCGGATTCCATCACCGAGCTTAACCAATCCGTGCAGCTGGCCTCTGTCCCCGATCCAGTAGATTATTATTTGCTGGGCAAGGCCAATCAGGCTACCAACCACTTTACCGACGCCATCGCCGCATTCAATAAGTGCGCCGCCACCGGCCCACTGCAGGCGCAATGCAAGGCCGGCGCCGATCAAACCAAGAAAGATTCCCAGAACCAGCTCGAGGCGCCCAAATAACTTTGCTCAACGCGGCATGCGCGTAACGGAGTACCAGTTCAGAGCGAAAACCAATGGTTGACTCCTGCCTCGCGGATTTGGAACAGGCGCTGGGATACCGGTTCCTCAATCCGGGACTGGCCGAGCGGGCTTTGACACACTCGTCGGCCGCGAGCGAACGGGAGTCTTCCGGTCTGCCGGGGAGTAACGAGCAACTCGAGTATCTCGGCGACGCGATCCTCGACATGCTAGTCAGCGAGTATCTGTTCACCGCCTATCCCGGCTGGAGCGAGGGCCAGCTCTCGAAAGGCCGCGCTCGTCTTGTGAATGCCGCGGCCCTCGCTTCGGCGGCACGGCGCTTAGGCTTGGGCGGTCATTTGCGCCTGGGTCGCGGCGAGGAAAAGACCGGGGGGCGCGAGAAACCCGCCCTGCTGGGCGATGCCTTCGAAGCGGTAGTGGCCGCCATTTACCTGGACGCCGGCATGCCTGCGGCTCGGGAATTCATCATGCGTACGCTCATCGATGCGTCCCTGGAATCGAAAGGCGGGGAACTGGGACTCTCCGATCATAAGTCGGCTCTCCAGGAGTTCCTACAGGCGCGCAGCCTGCCCGGCGCGATATACGAAGTGGTTCGGGAGTCCGGCCCGGATCACCGGAAAATTTTTTGGGTGGAGGTCAGCGTTCCCGGGCTGGCCAGTGCGACCGGCGCGGGTACGAACAAGAAAGAAGCGGAGCAATTGGCGGCCGAGCAGGCGCTTACCCAGCTACAATCGGCAAGCGCATCATCGACGGCAGGAAATGACCGG
>PLJR01000074.1:0-8214 GCA_003140295.1 Acidobacteriota bacterium | reverse complement strand
TGCTCGTCACGATTATCCTGGCTCTGTTCGGCACCACGTTCATCGTGCAGGCCTTCAAAATTCCTTCGCAATCCATGGAACCGACGCTGCTTGTGGGCGACCACCTGCTTGTAAACAAATTCATTTTCGGCGGACGCGGCCATTGGTATGACCTGGTGCTGCCTTATCGCACCATTCATCACGGCGATGTCATTGTTTTCAAGTTCCCGTTCCAGGATCACCCGCACTATGTAAAGCGCGTGATCGGGCTGCCGGGCGACCGCGTCAAGATTGTCGACCAGCAAGTTTACGTTAACGGCCAAAAATTAACTGAACCCTACGCGTACCACGATCCCGCGGCGGCTTACGACCCATTTCTCTACAATTTCCCGCCCGCCAATCACGACGAGTTGCTCTCCAATATGCAGCCCGAATGGGCCACCCAGATTTTCAGTTACACTCATGACGGTGAGGTGCTGGTTCCCGCCGACAATTACTTCGCCATGGGCGACAATCGCGACCACAGTTGGGATAGCCGCTACTGGGGCTTTGTCAACCGGGAAGCCATCATGGGCCGGCCGGTAGTAATTTATTGGTCGATTCTCAGCTCCGAAGAGGAATACAGCGACCACTCGCTTTCCGGCGGAATCGGCGGCATCATCGATGGGCTGGTTCACCTGCCCACCCGGACTCGCTGGCACCGCATGCTGCGCACGGTGCATTAGCGCTCCGCGCTTCTTTTCCCTCGCCGCATCTGCCACAATCCAGGGGATGCGCCCCTGGCGAAGCCTTCTCGACAGCCCAAAAGGGCCCCGAAACGCGTCATGAATAAGCGATTTTGGCTGCGCCTGCTTATCGCCGGAATGGTTATAGTCTTCGTCGCGAGTTCGGCCATTTCGGGCGCCTTGGAATATGGATGGGCTCGCCGCCCTCTGCTCGCCAGGCTGGCAAAAAGCTTTGGGCGTCCCGTCGAAGTTGGTCATTTCGCGTTTAGCCTGTTGGGGGGGCCAACCCTCGAAGCCGATTCGGTAATCGTTGACGAGGATCCGCGCTTTGGGCAGGAATATTTCCTGCGGGCCGACCAGCTAACGGCGGGCTTGCGTTGGACCGCGCTCCTGCACGGCAGAGTCGAATTTGGAAGCTTGTTGCTCACGCGGCCCAGCCTTAACCTCGTTCACAATCCCGACGGACATTGGAATATCGAAAGCTGGCTTCCGCCCGGCCCTCGCGGCGGAGGCGGTCCTATCGCCACGTCGGGCGGCGGCGCGAGCCCTGCAATCCGCCCCGTCGGTGACCCGGTAACCGAACGCCTGAGGCACATTGACGTCGAAGGCGGCCGCATCAATTTCAAACTTCAGGCCGATAAGCTGCCCTTCGCTCTCACGGAAGTCAACGGGCACCTCGACCAGGATACCGCCGGGCGCTGGAGTCTGGATCTCACTGCGAACCCCATGCGCACCTCGGTCGCGCTACAAGATGCAGGCACGCTCACCCTGCGCGGCACCGTGGCAGGAACTTCGGATCGCCTGCGGCCTGCGGCTCTCGCGCTCACCTGGAGTGATGCCTCGCTCGCCGATGGATTGCGGCTGGCCGGGGGCCGCGACTTCGGCGTGCGCGGCACGTTTGCCGCGGACCTTACGGCCCGCATTGCGGATGCACCTCCCCCCGGCTCCGCTCAAAATGCCGCAGCGCAGTGGACCTTCGGCGGAAGCGTCCGCCTCGCAGGCGTCCATCGGTGGGATTTGGCCGGGCGCACTCTAAATCCCGGCGTGAGCTTTTCTTTTGATGCCGCCTGGCGCCCCGGCGAGCGACAACTCCAGATCAGCCGCTGGATCGTGGCTTCGCCGCATTCTCGTGTCGAGGCCGTTGGAGCGGTCAACTGGTCAAATGGTTTTCACCCGCGCGCACAAATTGCCTCCTCGCATATTGCCTTCGATGACTTGCTGGCGTGGGCTCGCGCCTTCGCACCGTCCATCGCCGACGATTTGGCCATCGACGGCACCGTCGGCGTGGATGCAACTCTCGCCGATTGGCCTCCGCGGATCGAGCGCCTGGAACTCGCGAGCGAAGGGGCGGCAGTTCGAACAGCGGGTTCGCCGGCGCCTCTGCACGTTGGCCGTATGATCGCCAGCCTGCAGCGCAACACCCTGGTGCTCGCGCCAGTCTCGATCACTCTGCCTGGGTTGCCGGACGTCGCCGGTGCCGCTTTCCGAGCTGCGAGTCCTTTAAGGAATGGGGCAGGGAATCGAGCCCCGAATCAAACAACGGCTAGCGCAGAGTTGCCAGTCACACGTGTAGCCGCGGCGTCGGCCGCGCCCCCTGCGGGCAACTTTCTCGTCGAGGCCAGCGTGGGGCCGTTTCGTACAAAGATGAAGCCGCGTGATTGGGGGTACCGCATAGCCGTTGCGGGAGAGACGCAGCGAACCGAAGACGTGGCGGCGGTTGCCTTCGCGTTTGCGCGTCCGCCGGACTCCGATAGCTCCGCGAATGACGCTAATAACAGCGCCGATTTGACCGCACTCCCCGCGACAGACTGGACCGCCGAGTGGCTAAATGAGCTGATCAAAGACTGGCGGGTCAGTGGCCCGGCGGCGCTTCAACTGGTATGGGCCGGGTCGCTGCATCGTGCCACAACCTCGGTGAGTGGCGTCCTGGAGCTGCGCTCCCTGCGAATGAGCAGCGCGCTCATGAATCATCCGGTCGTTGTTTCTGCAACCGTTGACCTCCGCCCTGGAGAGCGGCGCGTCAGCATCACTTCAGCGGACGCTTTCGGAGCACACTGGAAAGGGTCTCTGCACAAGAGTGCCGGCGACGAATGGATTTTCGACCTTAGCGCCGATCACCTGGATGCCGCCGAGCTCGATCGCTGGCTGGGCCCGCGTGCACGGAAAGGCCTTTTGGCGCGGATGTTGCCGTTCGCCGTCGCACCCGACCCGGAGTCGCCGGGTGACGCCGCCATGGGCTCGACAATCGCCAGCCTGCGGGCGCGCGGGCGTTTGCGTGTTGAGGAAGTTACGCTCGATCCCCTGCGCTTGGAGAGGCTCGACTCCACTGCCGAACTCCGCGGCCGGAATCTGGCGCTGCGCGACGCACAGGCCGTCTTTTATGGAGGGCGTCTCTCGGGCGATTTCGAGGCGCGGCTCTCGCCCGATCCCGCCTACTCCATTCGTGCCCGCATCGACCGCGCGAATTTGACCGACTTGGCCGAATCAACCGCTTCACTGGCCGGCCGATTCGCGGGTCTCGCCTCGGGGGATTTGCGGCTCGCCGCGCATGGCGTCGGCCGCGATGATCTCTTGAAATCGCTGGAGGGCGACGGCACTTTACGGGTCCGCGATCCGTTATTGAACGGGCTGCTGCCGGCGAGCCTCCCCGGTGGCCTCGATGGGTCGCGCACCGCGGCTCGTGCGGGCGAGGCTCCGGCCTCGGTCGAAGACCGCTTTGGTCTGGCCACCGGCAGTTTCCATGTGGCCGGCGAGCACATCGTCGTCGATGAACTTTCACTCGCGGGGCGTGAAGCGCAAATTGAGGCGCGAGGCACCATCGATTTTGCGAAACGCCTCGACTTTCGTGTCGCGTCCGCCCCTTATGGAGCTATTCCCGTGTCCGACTCGCAAGATGCCGCAGCGCCACCGGGGCCGTGGGGACATGACGACTGGGTGGGCAGCGGCACGCTCGACGCGCCGCGCTGGATTCGTCCCGGCAGCTTGGCGGGTAACGGAGCGGTGGCCGCGCGAGCACACCGCTGAGCGGCGCGCCGCGACAAAGGCGCATCCAATCCGTTCAGGCCCCCCACACGCAGAAGGGGTAGGAGGGGAAACCATCACGCCGCATCCTCGCAAATCGCGCCCCTCGCGAATCGCACCCCTCGCAAATCACGCGAGTATTGTGGTGACTTCATCACATTGTCGAACGGCCCATCGTCGAACGGCCCATTTTCAAATGGCTGGGTGGCGCCGGTGGTCTGTCTTACTGGCATCCGCTCTAATTGCCTCAGGGGGCGCGGCTCGCGCGCAAACGCCGTACCAAGCCCAGGGTGCTGCGCCCCAAGTAGCTCAGCCTCGCGCGGCTCAGCCCCAAGCGCGCCGCCAGCCAAAGACACGGCCACAAAAAGCGAGCGCGGCCTCTTCCGCCCTTCCACGCACCAGCCTCAAACCGCGGCTCCAACCTGGCGACGTCATCCGCTACCGCGTCGAGCTTCAGACCACCAGCGAAACCTCCACGCACACTGGCGCTGTCGCTGATCCCCAAGGCCCCTCCCAGCTCGTGGTGACGTGGGATGCCGTTGTCCGCCTCGAAATACTTGGCGTGCCTGCGCCCGCCGCGGAGCCAAGCGCATCCGCTCAAGCTGTTCCAGGCGCAACATCAGGACCCAACCGTGCGCGCGCGTTGCCCGCAAAATCCCAGGGCCCCGCTCCCGCTGCCACCGAGGCGATGCGCATTCGCACCGTATACGAAAAGTCCGCTGCCACGGTCGAGAGCGATACTCCTGATCCCGCCGCCGAGGGCATTCAAAAGCAATATGGGGAGCTCGAAGGCCACTCCATCGAGTTCACCCTCGCCGCCGATGGCCACATCTCCGATGTGCGCGGCCTGGAAGGCGTTGTTTCCGACGATAAGGCCAGAAGCGCTGCGCAGCAGTGGTTGGCGCAGATCTCCGGCAGTTCCACGGCGCCCGCCGGCGGCATCGTCGCCGGTCAAAATTGGACCTCTGAGGAAGCCGCCGCATCCCCGCCGCTCGCGGGCCTGGTCTGGCGCACCGATTCCAGTTACGTGCGCAACGAATCGTGCCAGGCGGCGAATCCTGCCGGAAGCGTTGGCGCCGCCGACACGGTGGCGGCAGCCGGCGAATCCTGTGCCCTTATTCTCTCGCGCCTCACTCTCGTAGCGCCGCGCGCCCAGCGCGATCCGACGCCCGATGAGTTCCGCCGCAATGGTTTGCACACCAGCGGCCACTGGAGTGGCTCAGGGGAAAGCCTAAGCTACGTTTCGCTGAAAAACGGCTGGGTGGTGAGCGTGACGCAGTCCGGCACCGAAGAGATGGACGTCACGATNNACCCGCCGAACCCGCCAAAATGTCTTTGCCTTCTCCGCCAGCCTCGCCGAATTAATCTCGCCAGTCAGCTGCGCGCTCCCAACGCGGTGGTGGCAGTCCGGTTAGCCCGTGACTCGGGGACCGTAGTTTCCTACTAGCCGACTTGCGGATACCAATCCATTCGCCTGTGAGCACACCTAGGAGTTACCATCGTCCTCAAACACCCCAAGAGAGGCTCTGGTGCGGATAGAGGACCCGATCGTCGAACTACATAAAACGCGGCTTTACAAGAGACTGAGTGAGCTCTCCGAGGACTACGCGCAGCGAATCACGGACTTTCTCTCTGAAATTGCACCGCTCTTGGCCGGCACACGCCGGTTCTTCCCCTACTACACGCGGCACGACGCCAATCACGGCTACCGGGTGATTCGACGTATCGAGCAGGTTCTCCTGCCCAATTGCCTCAAGCCAAACAAGAGTTGCACTCTCGGTGCCACCGAAATCTTCCTTTTGATTGCCTCCGCCTACGCCCACGATCTGGGAATGAGCGTTTTCCCCGGAGAGGAGGAGGAACCGGCGAAGAGTCTCGCCCTTTCGCTGGCTCCGGGTTGGGAAACGAATCCGGTTCTGCAAGCCCACCTGCGAAAGGACCACTCCGCGCGTGGCGGCAAATATATTGCCGCCAATGCCGACAAGCTGAAGGTGCCGATCAATCTGATAGCGCCGCTGGATTTGATGATGAGATCACACAACTTCTCCATCCCAGAGCTTGAGAACAATCTTCACGATCCATTCGCGGCTGAGGAGCGTGTCATTGATGTGCGTCAATTATCGATCGTCCTGTGCATCGCAGACGCTATCGAGTTCAGCGACACCCGGGTAGTAGACGGAGTTCTGGAGCTGATTTCGCGCGATTCCACCGAAGAAGCTCGCAAATCGCTTTGCGAAAACATGAAGCACGCCTGCATCAGCGATGGTCTCGCAATTCAGAAAGACGGCCGAATCGTGGTTTCCGGTACGTTCTCTGATCCGGAGGTACTTTCGCTTGCGCACCACAATCTGGATCAAATCGAACAGTGGATAACAGGTTATTGCGATATTGACCGTCGCTCGGAGATTCCGCGTTTGCTCGTGCGGCCAGAGCCCCTGTCGCGACGACTGGAACTCAGCGGAGCGCGGTTCTGGCGGCTCGGCGTGCGAATGAGCAAGAGAAACGTAATCGAGTTGATCAGCTCCAATGCTGTGTGGCAGTCGAACTTTGGCGCACCCGTGCGCGAGCTTATACAGAATTCAGTCGAAGCCTGCCGATACCGCAATTTCCATTCAGCCAAAGCAGATTCCTACGTGCCGGCAATTTCCGTCACGTTCAATCGGTCAGCGAAAACAATCACGGTAAAAGATAACGGTTGCGGGATGTCAGAGAGAGTCATCCTGGATCACTTCTTGACCGTTGGAAATAGCCGCGCAACCGAGAGAGCGTATGCAAGCGAGAGCTATGCGCCTATTGCGCGATTTGGGATCGGGTTTTGGTCCGTTTTCACAATCGCCGAAAGAGCTTGCATCGAGACGCTAGCATTCGAGGAGTCCGATAATGCAATGTCCGGCGAGGGTATTCAATTCGCGGTAGAACTTGGCGACCTCAAAGACTATACAGTCTTTTCTCCCAAGAATTTAACTGCTGGGACAACGGTGACGCTTCATCTCAAACCCGCCATCGTTCTCGATGAAGTATTCGAACAAACACAGAGACAGCTGCTCTGTTCCGAAATAGAGATCACGCTGGCGCTCGACGATGACAGGTCCAAAATTTCTATAACCACTCCGACTATATCAGATGAGTATCTCCTAGAAGCCAAATTTCCAAGAAGGAAGGAACTCGGAATAGAGACATTCAAGTGGAGCGGCTCCTTGGGGAACACCGAACTTGCCATGGGCCTCGTATATCGGATATCAAATGGCCGCGCGACTTTTGTGGATGATTCCAGGAGCAAGATAATGTTCGGCTTGGGCCCGCCAGGGCCGATGCTGCAGCCGCGAACCGCGATTTGCGGATTCCAAGTGGGCGCTCGGAGTGGATCGAAATGTTTTGACGTGACGCGGGTTGGAACGTACTTCGCGAATTACGCCACTCCGCGTGGCATCGAATTCTCGATCGACAGACAGCGGTTGCAGGCTACAGAAGCCTCCTGCAGATTTGAAAGTGAATCTGCGCAGCTGGCCCATACAGGTTATCGGGAGTTTCTCAAAACAGTGGGGGCTCTGAATGAGGAATCAATCTTCGAACTGAATGCACAGTCTCGCATGAGCGGCGGCGAGGTGCCCGATACATTCACGGGATCGGAACTCGCGGATGCATACTCCAACTACCCAGACCTCCTCTGCTTCAAACTGTGGCCGGTTTGGTCTGCCAAGGATTTGAGGAATTCATCGCCAGAGTTTCTCGACCTGAATTCCCTGTCCAGAAGGTCCGGAATAATTTGGGTCATACAGAATCACTACATGATACCGGTCGACGGAGGGAAATTTGCTTCTTTCTACGAGGAGTCGCTTCTTCCATTTGCCTATCTGTACGCGAAGCGCAGACTCCAAGAAGTTGGAGTACAGGAAGAGATGTTCGTAGTGGAGTCCCATCGCCTGGCGTCAATGCTGTTCGACTGTGACCCAGATAGCACGGTTGAATTCTCCAAAGAATTGCTTGTGGCCGGCAAGCCCGCAGTTGACATATGCATCCAGCGGATTTCTCTTGGAAACGTGCGCTTTACCGGCATACCCGAGGGCATATTAGCCGAGGTCCGAGGTCGGTGGTCTGGGACAATCTATCTCAGAAACTTCGGAACGCCAAACGGGAAACCCTACGTGTTCCTGGGCAGACATCGAATCCTCGTCCAAAAGACGAGCCGCTTGAGATCTTATTTGGAGGGCCTGAAGAACGAAGGTCGCCTCATAAAGTTGGCTGAGACGGTCGCACTCCTCAAGGACGATGAAGCAGGATTCACACCAGCAGCTCTAGTCGATATGCTCTGAATCGAATTCAGTCTGGCCGTTCGGGCAACGCAGGCCAAATCCTCAATGGGTCGCACGAATGAGCTGAGACGAAAGAATAGTATCGACAAACGCGCTTGTCGTCATTCACTTCTGGATAGTCGGCTATCCCGGAAACTGCACCACTACCCCCAACGCGAGCCACGGGTGCGGGCTGT
>PLJR01000397.1:5618-13177 GCA_003140295.1 Acidobacteriota bacterium | reverse complement strand
TATCAGCGCCACCCCAAACCAAATCACCTGCGTGGGCCCCAATATTCCGGCGGGCAGCGGCCGCGAGGCGGTGCGTCGCATGCGCGCGTCCGAGTGCCGCTCCGCGTAATGGTTGAGCGCGGAGGTGCCCGCCGCCACAAGCGTTGTTCCGATGACGGTATGCGCCATGCGCTGCCAGTCGACGGGCCCGCTCGTTCCCAGCAGATATCCTGCCAGCGTGGTCATGACTACGAGAAAGGAGACATCGGGCTTGGTGAGCGCGACGTAAGCCATAGGACGCGACAGGCCTGTCGCGGTGGCGGCGCGTGCAGTGCTCATAGCGCCGCCTGCTGTGGTTGCGATGACCCAGATGCGCCGGCGCGGATTGCGAACGCATCCGAACGTCCCACTAGCCGATAGCAGGCCAGCGCCGTCAAAACCGTAGCCGCCAGCACCAGAGCGCCCGTCACGGTGTGCACTACGGTGAACGTCACCATGACCGGGATGGGTTGAGGGAATTGCGCCGAATAGGACCTCGACCACCAAGCCGCGCCGCCGAGCAGCAACTGCAGTCCGATCAAGCCGTGCAGCACGCGCGCGCAGTTACGCAATTCAGGAACATCCGCAAAGCGGCGCTTCAAAACGCCGGCAAGCCAGAAAATTAGGCCCGTGACGACTACCGCTCCAAAAAGATGCGGAATAATGCCAAAGGCCTTATGCCGAAAGGCCGCGCCCAGAACCAATTGCGCTAGCGTAGCAATGGCTGCCGCCTGGGCCAGGGCATGAATGCCCGGAGCGCCAGCGTCTCGAACTGAAGGCCGCTGCCGCTGCCACCAGGCACTGGTGAAAAACGCGATGCTCACCACGGTGCAGAAAAAAAGCTGTGCAAGGGTAGCGTGGGCCGCAGAAATTGGAGCAGGCAAAAAGAAGAGTACAGTGATACCGCCAAGGATTCCCTGAGCGATCACTGCCCCTACTGCGGCGACGCCCAGCCAACGTACCCAACGCCGCGTCTCCACGCGCCAAAGCCATACGGCGAGAATGATACTCAGTAATCCCACACACGCCGCAATCACCCGATGACCATGCTCGTAGAAAATACCGCCCACCATGGGAGGAGTCAGCGAACCGTAGGAAAGCGGCCAGTCGGGCACCGAAAGACCGGCATCGTTGGAGGTGACCAGGGCGCCGGCAATCAACAATAAAAATGTGCAGCACGCTGTGAAGACGGCGAAGCGGTGCACGTTGCGATTGGTGGGCGGTGCTGTTGGAGGTGTGCTCATGGTCAACCGGATGGTTCAGGCGGTCGGCGCCTGCTCTTAGATTGCGCCGACCGCCTACGGTTAGATGTGCCAGCGAGCCCTTTCGGCCAAGTCCACGAGGAACTAGTCGGCCGGCGCGTTGGCTTTGAACGTCATGTTCACGGACTTGGATTCGCTCGGGCCGATCGTAACCGGTTGTTCGCTCGAGCCGTAAAGCTCGTGCCATGCGCTTACCGTATAAGTACCCGGCGGCACATTTTTGATGGTAAATGAGCCGTCCTTGCCGGTGACCTCGAAATAAGGGGTGGCCAGCACACCGATGTAGGCCTTCATCCACGGGTGCACGTTGCACTTCACGGGCACGGCAATTTCCTCGCGCGCGAAACTCTGGTTGATCGGCGTAGCCCCGGGCGGCTGCGACTCATTCCATTCCCGGTTATTTTTGGGAACAGGGTGAATATTGTGCGTGGTCGGGTCGGAGTTGGTGACCTGTAGCGGCGCGCCGGTCATCAGCGCCAAAACGTGGGGATGGTATTGGCACCCCTTCTGGTCGATGGTGGTTGGGGCAGCCGCCGGTGGGAATGAATACTGGCTGAAATCACCCTTAAGGTAAACGATCACGTTTTGCAGCGTCCCGCCGGGCCCGGTGACTACGTCTTCAGTCATCGCCGGTTCGGTGTGCTGCTTGTTGCATGAAGGCTCGGCCGCCATGTTGATGACCTTCATTTTCGGGGCGGCGCCATCCAGCTTGATCGTCCCTGTTACCGTGCCAGCCGTGGAAGGGTCTACCGGTTTCCCGGCGCTGTTGGCGGCTGGAGCGTTCGCTGCCGGTGTTTCCGTGGATTGCTTGTTTCCACAGCTGATCATTACAATTGCCAGCGCCACCGAGGCACCGGCGAATATGAGCGATTTGCCTTTCATGAACTGATACGTCCTCCTGTCAGATAAGAACTCCAGCTTGTGTCGCAGTTCGTGGTTCCTAGTGTTCTAGTTCCTGCTACTGAATGCCGTTCTTGCGCATCGCAGCATGCTTTGCCATGGTACTACTTCTGAGCGGCAGCCGTTGCTGGAGGAGCGTGGCTCAGTAGGTTACGTTGCTCCTCAGGTGTCATCTGCAGCATATAACGAACCAGCAAGTTCGCATGGTCTCCCATATATCCCTGGAAGCTTACCGGAAGCGGGCCGGAGAAGACCCAATGATCGTCCTCCCGGCGGAACAATCCCGACGGCATGGCGGTTCCCGGATCGATGAGCTGCGGATTGGTAATCCAGCGCTCGGTCCACGCCGGGCGCAGCCGCTCCTTAGCCAGCAGGAAGTTAGGCGCGATGGCGTTCTTGTCGTGCGCCGCTTCCCCAGTGGCATGGCACTTCAGGCAAGGCGCCGCCGTACTAGTGAAAAGGTTGCGCGCCATCACGGTTTCTGCCGTCGTGAGTGGCTCCAGCTTCTGCGGTATGAAAGGCTCGGCCTGGTGGGACATGGCTTCAAAGAAAAGCACCAAGGACCGCAGCTCATCGTCCGAGAAATAGAACGTGGGCATGCGCACTTCCAAGTAGCTCCGCACGCCGTCGCGATTGGTATCGGTGGCGCTTAGCGCCGGATTGGCGAGGAAGCGCTTGAGCCAATCGGGGTCGACGCGCGCACCTTCCTGGGTAAGCCGTGGCGGCAGATTCTGCTTTTCCTGGCCCTGATACATCGGCAAGCCCATCAGCACGGAACTCTGGCCCACATCGATCTGGTGGCAGCCCATGCAGTTGTACTTGGTGACGATCCACCAGCCTTTTTGCACCGAGGCGCGCTGGTCAGACGGCTTGTACATGTAGTCGGGAGGCAGCGAAGGATCGGTGCTGCCAAGCAGCATGGTCACCAGGCCATCGAGCTCCTTCGAATTGATGTTCGGCTTGGGCATGCGCAAACGATCGAGTGGATCCGGTTTGTACTTCCCGTTGTCGTAGACCGCCGGATTCGCCAGCTTATTCTCGAAGAATCCTTTGAGGTCGTACCACGAGCCGCGCGGCGACTTCTTCCCGTCCGGAAGGACGCCCCGCTTGGCATCTTCGGTGTATAACGCGAAGTCCAGGCGCTCGATCGGCTTGCTGCCCTCGTTGGTCAGCTCGGTGCCGATACGCCCTTCGTCCTCGAGTGTGGCGATTTCGTGACAGCCCGCGCAGCCGTAAAACTGCACCAGTTTCTTGCCCTGCGCGACCAACTTGGGATCATCCATGAAATCCGCGGGCGCGTACTGCGCGTCGGAATGCTTTAGTGTGATGAGGTAGCTGGCCACGTCGCGCGCATCCTGAATGCTGAGTCGCAGGTTGGGCATCACCGTGGGCTGCTGCACGATCAATTCGTGGCCGTCGTCGGGCGAGCGCGAATGGTCCAGATCAAATACGAATGGGACGTTATGCTTGGCGTAATCCTCGGGTCCAAGGTCACGCTTCTCAAACGGGCTGTATGGACGGGTCCGTTCGCGCGGGTTGTGCACCCAGCGGACCAGGTAATCGTAATTGTCTTTTTCGCCGACGCGGCTCAGGTTGGCGGAGAAGTTTCCGCCCATCATGTTCGGGCCTTCGCCCACCGAATGACATCCCAGGCAGCCTCGTGATTCGAGGAGAGCCTTGCCATGCGCAGCGTCGCCCGCCGGCTGTTTTTCGAGCGGCGGCCCTGGAAGCCCCGATTGCCAGATAAACGCCGCGATCGCCTGCACTTCGTCGGGTTGCAGCCGGAACTGCGGCATCTTCGTGGTGGGACGGAATTCATGGGTATGCTGCAGCCAGTAGGGGATCCACTCTTTGTGGATCTTCATCCGCACTTCTTTGAGGTCCGGACCAACTTTTTTGGTTTCCTGCAGCAAACTATGCGTGCGCTGATCGAGTTGCTCGACTTGCGCGTCCATGGAGCTGACGGTGACGGTAAGGTTGTTGGCCTGCTGGTAGAAAGCGTTGGCCGTCTCGTTGTTGGGGGCCGTATCGCCCTGCTTGTTCAGGCGCGGAATATCGAGCTGGTCGGCCTTGCGGTCGCTTTCCAACTGCAGGATTTGCTGCCTGGCGCCGACCAGTAACTCGTCTTGATTGTCGAAGCCCTGGAACTTATGGCAGCCGATGCAGCCCTTCTCGCGGTACGCCTGTTTCGCATCGTTGAGGGCGGGGGCGTGCTCGGTGATTATGTCCGATGCATGGCACTGCTGGCATCCCGCGTCAGCATTCTCCGGATAGTAAAGTGGCCACAGCCAGTGCTCGTAGCGCCCGTGCGCCTTCTCCACAGTGTCGAGCGCCCGCCCGTTGCCGCCATGGCAAGGCGAACACCCGAACTTTTCGATGGGATGGAACTTAAGCATATCCTGATCGGGATGACTGGTAAAAGGCGCATCGTGGCTCTTGGGCACACCCAGGTCCGCCTTCGTCAGCGTCATCACCACCGGAACCACCAGAGGATCGGTGGCCACGTGGCAGGATTGGCAGCGGTCGACCAGTCCGACGCCGCCCACATAGTTGATCTGCGTGCCCGGTGGGTTAACGTTGATCTGACGCAGCTTCGGGTCCATGCTCTGCACGCTGTTCTGCAAGCCCGCGAGATCCGCGGAGCCCAGTCCGGGCAGATTTTCTTTCACGTACGTATCGACCGCCGCCTGCGCGTCTTTGGCGGGTTTATCGACCACGCCGCGCTGTGCCACCAGGGCCGCTTTCTGCGCCATCAGCGAGGTGAAGGTGGAATTCAGCAGATCGTAATTGAAGGTCCGTGGCGCGACGCTGCCGTCGCTGTTGGGCCAGTCCACGGTATACGTTACCGCTTTCGCCTCGTTAAGCTCCTTGAGTTTCGAGGCTCGGCCGCTTTTATCGCTCTCCGGAATCTGCTCCAACTGATACGTCAGCGCGCCCACCTGCCCGCGCGCGATTTGAAACGTCCCCGTCATGGCGGCGCGCTGGCGGTCGAGCACATCGATTTGCGCCTGGATTTTCCGGTCTTCGGGGAGCGCCGCCGCCCCCGCGGCATCCACCGCAGCCTTCAGTTTTTTGTAATCCGCGGAAGCGTAGAAGGCCTGTTCCTGCGTTCTGCGCTGCGAGATTTGCTTGCGCAAATAGCTCGAGTATAGATCGCGAAAGTGTGCCTGATAATCACGCCAGGGCCGCAGGCCAAAGAATTCGCCATACAGCGACCAGGCCACGGTCAGCAACAGGAGAAAAACTGAAACCAAAATCAGCACGCTCATCGGCCTGCTGACTACAGGATCGTCCTGTGGCGGGATCTCAGGCACCCCGTTCCTCCTTGCAATCGAATGGCGGTTTCCACTGCGAATGCGTCTCCGTGCGCAGCCTCAAATACTGAACCAGGGCGTTACCCAAATATATTTCACCCGGAACACCAGCCGCAGCAAAATTTTCACCGGCAGCGCTAGCATCAGCACCAGAAAAACATCGGTGGTGATGATTTGCAGCAGCGTCATGCGCCGAAAAATCTTGCGCGCGAATTCGGTCGCGTTCATCGCCCGATACGCGGCATAGCCGGCCAACAGAAAATACAGCACGATCGGAAAAATGCCGAAAATCGTGCGCGCCAGAATCGGGGCGTAATCGGCGCTCGATGCCGGCATCAGGTGGCGCAGCCACGCCCCGTTGATCCCGAAGATCTGATCGACGTTGCGATTCACCGCGAATTCCACGCGCTCCGCGTCCCAGGTGGCCGTCGGCCAAAACCACATCCACCCAGGGCCGCGTATAAATGTGCCGATGACAATCATGGCCACCCACAAGCCTAAAAAGCCGAGGCAGAACGTCCAGATGGCGAATTTCCGCTGTCTGTACGTGTAATACCCGTTGCCCAGCGGATTCGCATCGATATACGGGACCGCCATCAACCCCACAATGATCAGCGTGGGCATCACCACGCCCGCCATCCAGGGATCGAAATAAACCAGCATCTCCTGCAAGCCCAGGAAATACCACGGCGCCTTGGCCGGGTTCATGGTGACGTTGGGATTTGACGGCTCTTCGAGGGGGGCATTCAGCGTGAGCGACCACACCATCAGCAGCACGGTCACTAGAATCGCCGCCACGAACTCGATGCGCATCAGGTACGGCCAGGTGTGAACTTCGCGCTCCCATTTCGGGTTCCACGGTTGCGTCTTGCGGTAGGCAGTTTTCGCGGCGGCCGGATCGGCTTCGAGCTTCTCGATCAGCCGGTCGTTGGCCAGCGCCTGGCGAAACGCATACCAGATGTAAAACGGGATCAGGAACAACAAGCCGACGATGGGCACGTTGTCCGGAGACGACGCAATTTCCCAAAGCTGATGCCAGTTCCCTAGCATTTTATTCCGCCTCGCTTTACCGGCCGGGCTGGCGCCCGCGAATTCCTCACACCATGCCGCTCGGCCGCATGATCACCGGCCGCGGCCCCTTCTCTTCCTTGATGTCGGACTCGAGCATCACCGGCGCGGGCCCGGAGATTCCGCCGTCCTTGCGTACCCGCCAGAAATGCACGCCCATGAAAACCGAAGCGATCAGCGGGATGGCGATGCAATGCCAGATGTATGCGCGCAACAGCGCATTGGCATCCACAATCGAGCCGCCCAGCAGCGCAAAGCGCACATCGTTATACGGCGTCATGCCCAGCAGCGAACCGAACGGGCCCTCGTTGCCGAGGCCGGGAGTGGCGCGCGCCATGTTCGTGCCCACCGTCACCGCCCAAAAGCCCAGTTGATCGTCCGGCAGAAGGTACCCGGTAAACGACAGCAGCATGGTGAGCACCATCAGCAGCACGCCCACGCACCAGTTGAATTCCCGCGGCCGCTTGTACGAGCCCGTCAGGAACACGCGAAACATGTGCAGCCACACGGCAATAATCATCAAGTGCGCCGCCCAGCGATGCATGTTGCGCAGCAATTTGCCGAAGGGTACGTCGTTTTCGAGATACAGAATATCGCGGAAGGCCTGCACCTTCGTGGGGTGGTAATAAAACATCAGCAGCACGCCGGTGAACGTCAGGACGATAAACAAATAAAAGGTGATGCCGCCCATCCCCCAGGTGTAATTATATTTCACCGCATCCCGGTTGACCTTGGCCGGGTGCAGGTGCAAAAANNGGCGTCTCATCGTGCTTGACGCGAAAGATGGAGCGATAAAGCTGGGTCTTCTCAGGGTCCTTGAGGGAATCGATCTCCTCTTTGCCCTTTTCCTTGACGAGCTTCTTAATGTCCTCGGCGTCTTCCCGGACGCGCTCGATCAGCCCGGTCCGTTTGCCGTTTCCCCCGTTCTCTTCCGCCATGCTGTGCCCCCCGAAACTGCCTCGGTGCAGGTCCCCCTGATTCCTTAATCTTTAATTCT
>PLJR01000397.1:0-5587 GCA_003140295.1 Acidobacteriota bacterium | reverse complement strand
TAGACGCTCAGAAAGGCATCCGGATCGTTGAAATGATTCACGCCCGCCTGCGGGTCGTCCACATATAGGCGGCTGGTATCGACAATAATTTTCCCCGTGGCATCGAGTGAGATATGCGCGCGATCCATCGGGCGCGGCGCCGGCCCCTCGAAATTCACTCCTTCGGAGTCGTAGCCGCTGCCATGGCACGGGCACTTGAATTTGTTTTCGCTGGGCTTCCATTCCGGAGTGCATCCCAGGTGTGTGCAGCGCGCGAAGATCACGAAAATGCGGTCCGGCTCGCGAACCACCCAGACGCGATTGGTCATCAGGTAGCGCTGGTCGATTCCCAGGCCAAAATCACCCGGGAAGCCGATGGAAAAAACAGTATTGGGTTCATACAGGGCGCGCGGAAAAAAAAAGCGCAGGACCATCAGAAGATTAACGCCCAGATAGCCGAAAACCGCCGCCCAAATCACCTGTCGCCGCATGCGATCCGGCGTGGGCGCACTCGCCTTAGCCGCGGCGGCTTTCGCCGCCGGTTTGGCTGGCGCTGCGACTGGTGGCTTGACCGGTGGCGCTGTTGCCACGGCGGGTTTAACGGGTGCGGCTACACTCTCCCCGGTTTTAGATTCCTGATTATCCGCCATATATGACTGCGTAACCTCGCCAATGATTGGAAAGAAATATGAATGATGCCAAGCTATCTTTTATAAGCCGCCCGCCCATGACTGTCAAGGCGATTTGAACGATTCCGCGCCGCTCGCCGCAGGCGCACTTGCACGCTCGGACGCGCCGGTACGCACAGCCGCGCGCACCACATCCGCCAGCGCCCCGATGAATCGCGGAGAATCCCCCACCGCCGGCATCATTTCGAATTGCTCGGCGCCCGCCTTCATGGCCGCTGCGCGCGCCTCGATATTGATCTCGTGCAGTGTCTCAATATGCTCGGTCACAAACGAAATTGGAATTACCAGAAGATGTTTGGCACCCGCGCCCGCCAGTTGCTCGATAGTGGGCTCGAGCGGCGGCCCCAGCCATTTTTGCCGCCCCACGCGGCTTTGGTAACAGAGCGTGTGCGCATTCGGCCACGCACCCCGCGCCATCACCGCGCGCACCGTCTCACCGATCTGCCGCTCGTAAGGATCACCCTTGGCAATCAGGCTGAGCGGCAGTCCATGCGCGCTGAAAACCAGGTGAACCTTCCCGGGATCTTCGAAGTGCGTCAAGGCCGTGTTGATCCGCTCCGTCAGCGCTTCGATGTACAGAGGATGCAGGTGAAAATTCTCCACTAGCTTCGGTGAGGGGGCTTCACGGGGAGCCGTCGCGCCCGCGTGCGCCCCCGAGCGCGACAAAGAACGCCCCGAAGAACGCGCCCCTGCTTGCGAATAAACGCGACGCCACTCCTTCAAGCTGCTGGCCGTAGTGGCCAGCGAGTATTGCGGGTACAGCGGCAGCAGAACCAGCTCGTCGAGCGATGCGGCGCGCACCTCCTCGACCGTTTCCGCCGTCAGCGGATGCCAGTAGCGCATCGCCACCCAGCATTTCACGTCGAACTCCGGCTCAAGCGCCGCCGCCAGCTTGCGCGCCTGCCGCTCGGTCAGCAGTCGAATGGGTGATTGCCCGCCGATGGCTTCGTAGTGCTCGCGCACCACGCTCGCTCGCCGCTTCGCTATGTAACGCGCCAGAGGGCGTCGCGCGATCCACGCCAGCGGAAAATCAATAATGTCGGGGTCGCAAAACAGGTTGTAGAGAAAGGGCTCGACGGCAGCCGGAGAATCAGGCCCGCCCAGTTGAAACAAAACCACGCCCAGCGCTTTTTTGCGCGCGCTTGCCGGGGGGTCGAATTTCGTCAATACCGTCTCGCTCATGCCAGGTCGGGGAAGGTGACCGGAACGTCGTATTCCTGCGCCGCAGCGTAAGGTCCGTTCCCAAACTGCGGGAAGCTCGCAACGCAGGGTCCCCTCGCAACGTTATCGTTTCAGGTTCTGCTTGAGCCTTTCGAACTCATCCTGCAGCCGCGCCAGCCGCCGCGAGACGCTGAACTGGTAGACAAAGAAAATCGCCCAGACGGAGAAGTACGCCGCCATCAGGCTATTCATGTTTTTCATGGACGCTCCTCACTCCCCTTTACCTCTCGTCTTCCTCACGCGCCGCGGAAATCTGCAACTCCGCTACCCTATGCCTTAGCGCTTCCACCCGATAGCGCTGCCGCAGCAGCAGCACAAAAACTCCCAGCAGCGCCGCCCAGCACAGCAGCAATACTCTCAGCATTCGAGGATCGAGTGAGCCGCCGTCTCCAATCACCGGCTGCGGGTGCTGCGTGCGAAAAAACCAGATCGAAAAGTACACCAGCGGAATGTCGAACGCCGCGAAGGTGTTGAATACCGCCGATACCACGCCCCGGCGCTCCGGATCGTCGATCAGCGTGCGCAGCAGCAGATAGCATACGTAGAGCGCCCACAGCACGAACGTCGAAGTCAGCCGCGCATCCCAGGTCCACCAGATTCCCCACACCGGCTTGGCCCAGATCGGCCCGGTCACCAGCATTACGGTCATGAAGGCCACGCCGATCTCCGCCGACGAGACCGCCAGCCAATCCCACTTGGGCGACCGCACGCGCAAATAGGCGATGCTGGCAATAAAGGAAATAAGAAATGCCACGAATCCCGTCCATGCGCTGGGCACATGGAAATAGAAAATGCGCTGGATCAGGCCCATGGTCCGCTCGGTGGGCGCGACAAACAACGCGCAATACCCCGCCACGGCCAGCAGCGCCGCGACACCTAATGTCGCGAGCCCGTCGGTGCCGGCGCGCGCAACTTCCCTGGTCGAGAGCGTACTCGTGGCCATGCTGTGCGCCATTCTACTCCTCTAACAAATATTCGCCGAAAAGCCACGTCACCGTCAGGAACATGACGTCGAACGCCGCGAGAAACGTCGTCCACACCGGCGACAGCGCCGCGGAATCGTCAAACAAGCCCACCGTCGCTTCCGCGCTCGCGATCAGCGCCGGCGCCATGAGCGGCAGCAACAGCAACGGCAAGAGCAATTCCCGCATCCGCGCCTGTGCGGACACTGCTGAAAACACCGTACCGATGGTGGCGAGCCCCAGCGTCCCCAAAAACAGCACCACCACCAGCCGGCCGATCACCGGCAGCAAGCTCAAATTATAAAGCGCTGCAAAAATCGGCAACAGCATCAACTCGGCCAGCAGCAGAAAACACAAATTTGCCGCGATCTTCGCGGCCAGAATGGCCACCGGCTCGATGGGCGCCAGCCGCAGCGCCGCCAGCGTATCATTGGCCTGTTCGCGCGTGAACGAAGGATGCAGCATCAGCGAGCCCGCGAACAGCAGTGCCAGCCACAGCAGACCCGGCGCAAAGCGGCGGGTCTCCGCCGCCGTGGGATCAAACGTAAAACTGAAGAGCACCAAAACCATCAGGACAAAAACTAGCGTGGTCGCCAGCAGTTCGCGCGTGCGAAATTCGGTGCGCAACTCCTTGGCCAGCAGCGCCACTGCGGGCCGCAGTAGCGTCGATCTGCGAATTGTGACCACCACAGGAGCGCTGGCCGCGCCCGCCTCATCAGCGGAAACGCGCGCGGCCGTCTGATCGCGTGTCTGCGAAAGCGGCGCCACTCAACCCTCGTGCCCGGCGGCTAGCGCTGCCGCCAAAATCGGCCGCGGATCGCCTGCAGGACCGGAGTCCTCCGCGATTTGTCCCCCGGCCAGACGCACGGCGCGCGTGACCACCGCGTGGGCTTCGCTCGTGCCATGCGTGCTCATCAACATCGTGCACCCGCGGTCCTGCAAATGCCCCAGCGTTTTCCCAAGCCACTGCTGCCCGGCCGGATCAAGTCCCGCCGCCGGCTCGTCGAGCAGAAGTAGCGCCGGATCGGCCAGCGTCGCGCGCGCGATCGCCAGCCTCTGCCGCATACCCCGCGAAAACGTGCGCACCAGATCCTTCGCGCGCCGCGCCAGCCCCGCCGGCTCGAGCGCCCCGGCGGCACGCTGTAGCGGTCGGTCGAGCCCATACAGTTTCGCGAAGAGCACCAGATTTTCCTCGGCGCTCAGCTCATCGTACAGAAGCGTCTGGTGCGCCAGCAGCCCGATGCGCGCCTTGATCGCAAACGTTTCCTGTCCCCCGGCCGATGGCGCAATGGCCGACGGCGCGCCGTCCGCTCCGATGTCCCCGACATCGGGAAACGTCACGCCTCCCGACGTAGGCCGCACCAGCAGCGCCGCAATCTTCAGCAGCGTGGATTTCCCCGACCCGTTGGCGCCCAGTAACGCTACGCACTCGCCCGGTGCAATCTGGAGCGAAACGCCGCGCAGCGCGAAACGCGCCCCATATCTTTTTTCAATTTTGTGGAATTCGATGCCTAGGCCGCCGCGGCCTTCCTCGCGCGCCTGGTGGAAAGACGTATCCACGCGCCTGCTCAGCCCCGGACCAACTCGCGCAGGATCTGCTCGGTGCGATTGCGCTCCTCGGCGTAAGTCTCTTCGGAGATAGTCCCCGCCTGGCGCCGCAACTCGAGGCGAAACAGCTTATCCTTGAGCCCGTCAAGACTCTGTTCCACTTCGCGGTCGATTTCCAGGGCCACTGGCGCGGCCCCCAGAGCCGAGCCCGCAGCCACCGCCGCCGGTGCCCTCGAACCGGAAGCCGTCGCCGCCACTACCGGTGGTTTGCGCGGCGCTCTGCGCTCTTCACGGCCGCTACGCGGTCCGCTGCCGCCGGCGGCAACTCCGGCAACAGTCGGTGCCGCCGCTTCCCCCGCNNCCCCCCGCCACGCCCTGCATCAGCATTGCGGCGGGCTGCCGCCACAGTATCATTACCCCAACCACGAACAGAGCCGCCAGTCCTCCGATCAGTATCCACTTGAGGCTATCGAGCCGGTTGGGCAGCGCCTGAATGGCCGCGCCGGCATCGCGGCTATTCACTTGATCCTGGCTCTGCGGCGGCATTCCCGCCGCACCCTGTCCCGCGTCCTGACCGCCGCCGGGCGCCTGGCTTGTCGAAGGCGGAGGCGCTGTTCCCGACACGGAAACATCAAAGGTCGAACCTGCAGGCACGGCGTCACGCGTGTAAAGGTTAAATCCCTGCTCGGTGCCCGCCGACGAAAACCCCGCGCTCGCCACCTGCACCGTCGGCGGAGCCACCAGCATCACCCGCTGCACCGCATACGGCGAAGTGAACCGCAGCGTCGCACGATTGGACCCGTAGGGCACCTTGTACGACACGCGGACGCCGTTATCGCCGGGCTGAAACGCATACGCGATGGCGTACTGCTGTTTGCCGCGATCGATGGTTCCCTGCACAACGGGCATGCCCGACGGCCCCCACGACGAAACCTGCGCGAGCTCCGCGCCCGCTGGTATGTCGAAGTTGAAATCACCCTTCTCATTAAAATAAGCCACCGGCGGCTGCGACTGGTTTTGCAGCGCATATTCCTCGCCCACCATCAGGCTCGCCTGGTTCGGCTGGAAGACGATCAGCCGCGAGCCTACCGCCACCGTTTTGGCGTCCGCAGAAGGCTCATACACAGTTACGTCCACCGCGTTTTTGCCGGGAGTCAACGGCTGGTGGAACATCACGCCTCGGGAAAC
>PLJR01000095.1 GCA_003140295.1 Acidobacteriota bacterium | reverse complement strand
TACACACTTCAATTTACACCCTCCGGTGCTAGAATTAGCAGCGGTACTCGCGTCCCGATTTTGGAGGGAAGCTGTGCGCCTATTCATTCCGTTATTGCTCGCGCTCCGCACATTTGCTGCGCCGCCAAACGCCACGGCGTAAAAACCGTCATGGTCTCGAACGGTTACATCACTCGCGAAGCCTTTCACGACATTTACGATCACGTGGACGCCGCCAACATCGATCTGAAAGCGTTCACCGAGGGCTTTTACGGAAAAATCACGCTCACTCATCTCGCGCCCGTGCTCGAAATGCTCCAGTGGCTCAAGAACGAGACCAGCGTCTGGTTCGAGCTCACCAACCTGATGATTCCGACGCTCAACGACGATCCCGCCGAAACGCGCCGCCTCGCCGATTGGGTGCTCGAACATCTCGGGCCCAATGTCCCGCTGCATTTCACGGCCTTCCATCCCGATTTCAAGCTCCGCGACAAGCCCAAAACGCCTCCCGAAACTTTGCATCGCGCGCGCGCCATCGCGCTCGAAGCCGGCCTGCACTACGTGTACGAAGGCAACATCACAGCAGGCGCGGGAAATACCAATTGCCCCCACTGCGGTGCGACCTTGATTCGCCGCTCCTGGCATAACGTCACCGAAAATCGCCTCGCGGACGGCGCCTGCCCCGATTGCGGCCACGCAATCCCCGGCCGCTGGCAAAATTCCCAGACGCTTTCGGCCGATCGCGCCGCGAGCGCCACCACGCGCAACAAATATGAGGCGTTGAATCTTTAAATGACGATCTCGAACGCAGGCACGACACTGACGGAGGCGCGAAATTATGGTTTAGCAGCTCCCGCGGCTTCGCGTATGAGCCAGATATTAACGGGAATCAAATTCTCGCAAGATTCGAGCAATCTCGGCGTCATCTGGAGGCGGCGCATCGAAAAATGGTGCGAGATCGAAATCAGGAAAGCCCGTGCGCGTGAGCCGCAGCCCCAATGCCGCGCGCACGAACTCAGCATCGCCGTCAGGTATCTTCGCGAGCGCCCGAAATATGACTTCGTGTTCCGGATCGCCGAACGCATGCTCCCGCAGCCGCCGCAGCACCTCGCCGCGTGCGGCGGCAGCGATCGAACCTTGGCACAAAGCCGCCAGCAATCGCCGCTCCGCGGCGATTCGCGCGTCGCGCGCGCTCTCTGGCGCAGCGTCACGCGCACTGTCGTGTGCAGCGTCACGCGACCTGTCGCGCGCCACGTCTCGCGCACTATCACGCGCCACGTCTCGTGCAGCGTTACCCGCAGCGCCGCGTGCGCCGCTAGGAGCCGCGTCTCCCACGCTATCACGCGCAACGTCGCGCACATTGTCGCGCCGCCCGTCTCGCGCACCATCGCGCAAACCGTTGCACGCAGCAATACGCGCAGTGTCGCGCGCCGCGTGTCGGGTACCATCACGGGAACTGTCTCGCACACGGCCGGCCGAATCGTCGCGAGGTGTGTCGAACCCGGCGGCGGCGATCTGCTCGCCGCGAGCGTTCCGCGCGTCTCCCGCACTATCACGGGAACCGTCTCGCACATTGTCGCGCGAACGGTCGCAAAGCGCGTCCGGCCCAACGACGCCGGACTGTCCGGCACGAGCGTTCACAGCGTCCGCTGCGTCGGAGGCGACGCGCTCCGCGCGAGTGCGCGCAACGTCCGCTACGTCAGCGCCCGCGTCCTCGCTGCAAGTGCGAGGAGCGTTCGCTCCGTCAATGCGTGTTCGAGGCGATTGGAATTGTTTCTCCATCGTGCGCGGCGCGCTAGCGAGCGCCCTGCGCCTGCAGGCGGCGAACCGCCTCAAGCGCGCTGGCGTTCTGCGGATCGGTCTCCAGGCCGGCGCGATATTCGCGCATCGCCTCGGTGTAGCGCTGGTCTTGCTCGTCGAGCGCGGCGAGAGCGAAACGCGCGCGGCTGTCGAACGGGTCGAGCGCCAGCGCCGCTTCAAACGCAACTCGCGCCCGCTGCGTGTCGCTTTGGCCCGCGAGAATCGCGCCCAAGCTTTCCGCAGCCTCGGCGTTAGGATCGGCTTCAGCGGAAAGCCGGAACTGCTCCTCCGCTTCCGCGGTGCGCCCGCGGTCGAGCAGGAAGTGTCCGTAAGTATTGCGCGCGTCGCTGCTCAGCGGATCGAGCGCTACAGCCTGTCGAAATTCGCGATCCGCATCTTCGATGCGGGCCATCTCGGCGTAGGTGTTCGCGAGATTTTTGTACGGGTCCATATATTTCGGACGCAGCGCCATTGCCTGTTGGAAAAGCGCGATAGCTTCGGCATAGCGCTTCTGGTGGCTGCGGATCAAGCCGAGATTGTTGAGTGTGGGAGCGTAGGGATGGCCCGGTCCGAGTGCTGCGGTCCACTCGCGCTCGGCGGAAGCTTCATCGCCGCGCTCCCAATACACGACGCCCAGATCGGTGCGAATCAGTTGCGCGTCAGGCTGCTCTTCGAGCGTGCGGCGAAACAAAACTTCCTCGGTGCGCCAGTCGCGGTTTCGCCGGATGGTCCGCACGCCGTAGAGCAAGGCCACCGCGGCAAGCACGACGGGAACCGCGCGCCGGAGAAAGGGAATTTGCGCGCGCGTGGTGCTCGCGAGTTTAGCCGTTGCGTGAGCCGCGGCACCTTGCGACTTTGCTTGCGGCGTAGTCGCTTGCGCCGTAGAGGATTGCGGCGCAGTTGTAGTGGTTCTCGCAGTAGCGGTGGTTCTCAAAGCAGCGCTGGTTCTCGCAGCGGAAGTTTCGGTTGGCGATGCCCGCCAAAGCCACACGGCCGCGCATCCCACCAGCCAGCAGAAGCCGACCGACGGCAGATAGAGGTAGCGCTCGGCAAAGACTCCGGCTGGCATCCAGCGCGCATTCAAAACGGGAGCCAGCGTGATGCTCATCCAGACCAGCGCAAACGAAAGGGGACGCGCGCGGCTCCACAGCCATACGAAAAGATTCAGGCCCGCGATGAGCGCGAGCAATCCTCCCAAAACGGCGGTATCGCTGAACCGCTCGTTCTCGTGAAAAACGTAGAAGGCGGAAAGGTGCGCGGGCCAAATCAGCTTCCACGCGTACGAGCCGCTCAGTGCGATGGCCGTCAGCATGACTCTAGCCCACGTCAGCGCGGGCCGCGCAATCGCCGGCGCAAAGCCGCCGAGAACGAATATGCGGAAGGCGATGTAGATCGCGGCGGCGATCCACAGACCGGCGTAGCGCGCGACCTTGGTGCGCAGCGAAGTTGCCAGGCGATCCCCGCGATACGCATGTTCGTAGATCGTCGCGAGTGCCGGCAATACCAGCGCTTGCTCCTTCGAGAGCAGCGCCAAGACGTAGCTCGCGAGCATCGCCGCCTGCATTTTCCAGGGCACGCCGCGCGGCCGGTCACCGTCGTCGACAACGGAGCCGGCTGCGACAACGGAACGGGCTTCGACAACCGAACTGGCGTCCCGGAGTTCGGAGTATTCGGTTGCGGGGCTTGCGAGGCGGAGATAAACGTAAAATGTCAGCAGAAAGAAAAAGGTCAACTCGAG
>PLJR01000091.1 GCA_003140295.1 Acidobacteriota bacterium | reverse complement strand
AATCGCATCCAAATCTTCGATCAACAGGGCAAATTCATCGCGGAATGGCGGCAATTCAGCCGGCCTAGCGGAATCTTTATCGATAAGCACGATATGCTTTATGTCGCCGATTCTGAGTCGGGCTCGGTAGCTCTCGATCACGCCGCATGGAAGCGGGGCATGCGCATCGGAAGCGCTCGCGATGGTTCCGTGCAGGCGTTCATTCCCGATCCGGTGCAGAATGCCACTGGCACAAGCGCCGCCGAGGGTGTGGCCGTCGATGCCGCTGGCGTCATCTATGGAGCCGAGGTTGGGCCCAAGGATTTGAAGAAGTACGTCAAAAAGTAAGCCCGGAAGCCAGCCAGGGAAGTAAGCCGGAAGTAGAAGTAACCAAAACAGGAATCGGTGGCTGCTCTCTTATGCGCCCTTCACAAATTCGCAACTTGATCGTGGCCTTTGTACTGCTCCTGGTCCTGCTTTGGGCCTCCACGTCGGTCGCCGATTTCATTATCGATTACAACTGGTGGAAGGAGCTGGGCCAGGTGTCCACCTGGCTCAGCATGCTGTGGTACAGCGTCGCTCCTTTCGTCGCGGGGCTGGTGGTGGCTTTCACTGCGCTGTACATGTCCCACGCGCGCGGGCTGCACTTTGCCGGCATCCGGCAGCGGGATTTCCGCCTGTATTCACGGCTCGCTTCTGGATTGCTCGCTCTGGTGTCGCTGCTCTTCACCTCGGCCGCCGTAGATTATTGGACGGTGATGCGCTTCTTTGGCGCGCGCGGCATCCAAACTCCCGCCGGCGCCTGGAAGGACCCGGTCTTCTCCCGTCCGTTGCCTTTTTATCTGTTCGATCTTCCGTTCTACTCGCAGCTTCTTGGTTTTATTTTTGTGCTGGCGATTCTTTGCGCGCTGGTTTTCTGGGCTACCGCACGCGGCTGGCAACTATGGATGCGCGGAGGATCGCTGCAAACCTTCGAGGTGGGCACGCGCACCCTGCTCCTTCCCGGAGCCAGCCGCGCCGGCTTTGTGCGCATCATCGCCGCAATTTTGTTGCTGGGTCTGGGCGCCTGGGTCTTTCTCGGCAATTACGATCTGCTCTTGAACTCGCACGCCTTCATGACCGGCGCCGATTATGTCGACGAAAAGATCACGCTCCCCTTGCGCTGGCTGCTGATCGTCGCCATCCTGGGGGCGCTCCCGCTCGCGTGGACGTCCCGCTACAAAAACGCCGCCGCGCTGGTGGTCGCTTTTTTCNNAGGCTGGCGTGGACCTCACGGTACAAAAACGCCGCCGCGCTCTTGGTCGGTTTCTTCATCCTGCAACTCGTCGTGCCCGGCATCGTTCGCGCCGTCTACGTGCGTCCCAATGAAATTTCTATCGAACGCCCTTACATCCAGCGGCACATCGAAGCCACCACCCAAGCCTTTGGCTTGGCCCGCAACGCTATCGAGCAGCCTTTCGCCGCGGCCGGCGTGCAGACAGTGGACGCCGTGCAGGATTCCACGTTGCTGAACAATGTCCGCTTGTGGGATTTGCGCGCCTACAACGCCACCATCACGCAGATCCAGGCCCTGCGTCCTTACTACATTTTCCCGAACACCGACGTCGATCGCTATTTCCCCGACGGCCGCATCAAGCAGGTTCTGCTGTCGCCACGCGAAATCGATGTCACCCAATTGTCCGCGGAAGCCAACCAGAGCTGGATCAATCCTCGCTTTATCTACACCCACGGCTTCGGCGTGGTTATGGCCGAGGTCAACAAGATCACTCCCGACGGCTTGCCGGTCCTCGTGATCGAGAACGCTCCGCCGGACATCAAGTCGCCCGGATTCCAGCTTACGCGGCCCGAAATTTATTACGGCGAAAGCACCCAAGATCCCGTTTTCGTGCACACCGCGCGCGAAGAGTTTGATTATCCTCAGGGCGATCAGAATAAATATTCCACCTACCAGGGCACGGGAGGCTTCCCCGTGGGCTCGTTTTTTCTCAAGGCCGCGGCCGCGATTGCCCAGGGCGAGCCCAATATTCTTTTCACCGGATATCTCACCGGCCAAAGCCGCATGATGATCTACCGCAAGGTACAGGCCCGGCTGGCGCATCTCGCCGGCTTTTTGCAATGGGACCCCGATCCCTATCTGGTGGTCACCGATGACGGCAGGCTCGTGTGGATGGTCGATGGTTACACGACTTCACTTTCGCATCCGTATTCCGCGACNNCCGTCGACGCCTACACCGGCAAAATTTCTTTGTATGTGTTCGACCCCGAAGATCCCATCATTCAGGTTTACGAAAATTTGTTTCCCAAATTGTTTCAGCCCGCTTCGCAGATGCCTGCGGATCTGCGCCGCCACGCCCGTTATCCCGAGGTGCTTTTCCGCACCCAGGCTGAAGCCTACCGCATCTTCCACATGCGCGATCCGCAGGTCTTCTACAACAAGGAAGANNAGCCGATCTGCGCCGGCACGCCCGCTATCCCGAAGCTCTTTTTCAAGCGCAGGCAGAGGCATACCGAATCTTTCACATGCGCGATCCCCAGGTGTTCTACAACAAGGAAGACATTTGGGAAATCGCGCACAGCCTGCTCGGCCAATCCGCGCAGCCCGAGCCCATGCAGCCCACCTACGTCGTCGCCACTCTTCCCGGTGAAAAAGAACCGGAGTTCCTCCTCGTCCTGCCGTTCACTCCTCGCGGTAAGGACAATCTCATCGGCTGGATGGCCGCTCGCTGCGACGGCGAGCAGCTCGGCAAGCTGATATTTTTCCAGCTTTCCAAGCAGCAGTTGATGTACGGCCCCATGCAGATCGAATCCCGCATCGACCAGGACCAGAATATTTCCAAGGATTTGACGCTGTGGAACCAGCAAGGCTCCCACGTATTGCGCGGGAATGTGATCGCGCTGCCGGTCACCGGCGGTTTCCTCTACGTCGAATCCATTTACATTCAAGCTGCCGAAGCGCGCATGCCCCAATTAAAAAAAGTAGTGCTCGCCATGGGCGACCGCCTGATTTATCGCGACACCTTCGAGCAGGCCCTCGCCGAGCTGACCGGTGGCGCAGCGCCCCGCGGGCCCGCCGTCGCTACCGCCGTCGCTTCTTCAACGCCCGCGGCAGCGTCGGCCTCTGCGCCGCCCGCCCCCGCGCTGCCCGCCGCCCTCGCTGACCGCATCAGCCACCTCCGCGATCAGGCCGAGCAGCTCGCCAAAGATCTCGACGCACTCGAAAAGGAAACCCAGAAAAAATAGCCCGCACTACCGCGGGTAAAGCTCCCCCATCGCCAATCGACCGCGAATCGCTCCCCAATTCCCGGCGCGAATTCATTTCATATTGACACTGCTCCAAAGCTTGTGCTACGAACCCTCGCAGATTACCTGTAAACGCTGGCACGCATCAGCGGTCGTCGCTGCCGGCGCTGGAACGAGTCACCGTCTAATGCATCCGGTCCCGCTATTCAGCAACATTGTTAATGACGCCGGCTTTGCGNNGCTTTGCGCATTGCACGATTCCGGTCCCCCTGGACTTGAAGGAGTAGCGTCCATGCAGAAATATAAATTCGCTGCCATCGCTCTGGTGCTGAGCGTGTTCGCCGTAGCATCTCCCCTGCTCGCCCAGGAACAAAAGCCCCAGCCCACTTGCAGCCATTGCCCCGCCACCTACATCCCCAAGAGCGAGCTTGACGCTTATACGCAGCGCGCCATCGAGCACAAAATCGTCGACCAGCAGGTGCGCTCGATCGACCTCGGTAAATCGCAAGTGGGCATCGGCATGGTCACACGTGGCAAGCTCGTTCCCGGCTCCGCCACCGGAGAGGCTGTTGCCGAGCACGAGCAGATCAGCGAGGTCTATTACGTCATCGACGGCTCCGCAACCCTGCTCACCGGCCCCGATCTGGTGGGAGCAAAACAGCGGCCCAATACCTTGGTGACCGTCCGCGAACAAAACGGCCCCGGCTTCAGCGCCAGCTCCATCAACAATTCGGAAACCCACGAGCTCCACGCCGGCGACGTGATCGTCATTCCGGCAGGCACGGGCCACTGGTTCACGAAAATCGACGATCACATCACTTACCTGATGGTGCGCGTCGATCCTGACAAGGTCGTTCCCCTGAAGAGCGAAGCGCAATCCCGGGCGCACCTGGCGACCCCCTACACGCCCGGCCAAGGCAATTTCTGAAAATAATCCGCGCACCACGCACGGCGGCTCGTGCGGTGCGATGCTGTGCTGCAAAATTGGAGGGCTGAAAACTTATGAACCGCAAACTTTACGTCGGTGCCGTGGTACTCGTGCTCCTCGCCGCCCTGGGAATTGCGGCCTCGCTGCTTGATAAAAAGGCCGCCGTTGAGGCCGCCGCGGTCCAGGCGCCAAGATTTGAAGTCGATCCCATGTGGCCCAAGCCGCTCCCCAATCATTGGATCCTCGGCGAGACCATTGGCGTTTCCGTGGATGGACAGGACCACATCTGGATCATTCACCGCGCCGGCTCGCTCGAGGCCAACGAAAGAGCTGGCGCGGCAAATCCGCCCAACGCCCAGTGCTGCGCTCCCGCGCCGCCCATTCTCGAGTTCGACGAAGCAGGCAATCTCATCGGCCACTGGGGCGGCCCAGGCCAGGGCTACGATTGGCCCGACTCCAACCATGGCATCACCGTCGATTACAAAGGCAACGTCTGGATTGGCGGCAACGGCCGCGGCGCTCAGCCCGCGCGGCCCGCGGCAGCGGCTCCGGCATCCGCCGCCGACGCGCAGAACAGCGAAAACGTCTCCTCCGGCACCGCCTCTTACAACGACAACATGATCCTGAAATTTACTCAGAACGGAAAATTTCTGATGCAAATCGGCAAGCCCAACCACAGTAAGGGCAGCAACGACGTGGAAAATCTCCGTCTGCCCGCCAAAACTTTTATCGACAAGCAAACCAATGAAGTCTACGTGGCCGACGGCTACGGCAACCATCGCGTCATCGTCTTCGATGCCGACACCGGCCAGTACAAGCGCCACTGGGGCGCGTACGGCCACAAACCTGACGACGCGAACCTGGGCCCCTACGACCCGAATGCGCCGCCCGCCCAGCAGTTCCGCAATCCCGTGCACTGCGCCGAAATTTCCGTCGATCGTTTCCTATATGTCTGCGACCGCATCAACGACCGCATTCAGGTCTTCAAACCCGATGGTACTTTTATCAAGGAAGCCTTCTTTAATAAGGCTACCAAGGGCTCCGGCTCGGTCTGGGACATCGCCTTCTCCAAAGATCCCCAGCAGAAATATATTTTTCTGGCCGACGGCATGAACGACCGCGTGCACATCATCGACCGCAATTCCCTCGAGATCGTAACCAGCTTTGGCGAGGGCGGCCGGCAGCCGGGTGAATTCTACGGCGTGCACAGCATCTCCATCGATTCCAAAGGCAACCTCTTTACCACCGAAACCTGGCGCGGCCAGCGCGTGCAGAAATTCGTATACAAGGGCATGGCGCCGGTCACCACCAAGGATCAGGGTGTCGTGTGGCCCAAGGCTGCCGCAAAATAACCGGCACCGGCTCCCTTCACGCATGCCCACCCAAAAAATTTCAACGCTTCGAGTCTTCGGCGCGGCCGCCATCATGGCCGCGCTGCTGCTTTCCTCGCCCCTCAGCACGTTTGCGCACACCATCCCCAACGACGTTACCTTGCAAGCCTTTGTAAAGCCGTCCGGCGCGCATTTGTATTTGCTTGTTCGCGTGCCGCTCAAAGCCATGAGCGACATGGAATTTCCCGAACGCGAACCCGGCTCACTCGATCTCGCGCGCGTCGATCCCACCCTTCGCGAAGGCGCCACGCGCTATGTCTCCGACGCGATCGAGCTTTACGAAAACGACATCCGCCTCCTGAATCCCCAAATCGTTGACACTCGCGTGGCACTCGAATCCGACCGCTCCTTCACTTCCTACGAAGACGCTCTCGCGCATGTCACCGGGCCCCGCCTGCCCGACGACACCAGCGTCGCCTGGGATCAGACCCTGCTCGACGTCTTATTCGATTACCCGATTCACTCGGATAAATCCAATTTCGCAATCCATCCGCAAGTCGCGGGCCTCGGTCTGCGCGTCGTCACCGTTCTGCGCTTCCTTCCGCCCGGCGGCGCCATTCGCGCCTTCGAATTTGTGGACGACCCCGGTCTCGTCCGGCTCGATCCCCGCTGGTATCAGGCTGCCGCCCGCTTCGTGGATATGGGCTTCCTCCACATCCTTGACGGCACCGATCACCTGCTGTTTCTCTTTTGTTTGATCATCCCCTTCCGGCGTTTCCGCGAGCTCATTCCCGTGGTCACCTCTTTCACCGTCGCGCATTCGATCACGCTGCTGGCTTCCGCGTACAATCTTGGCCCCAGCGCCTTGTGGTTCCCGCCGCTCATCGAAATGCTCATCGCCCTTTCCATCGTCTACATGGCGCTCGAGAATATCGTCGGCGGCGCCACCGTGCACCGTCGCTGGATCATTGCCTTCGGCTTCGGCCTGGTTCACGGCTTCGGCTTCTCGTTCGCTCTCCGGCAAACGCTCCAGTTTGCCGGCACCCACTTGCTCACCTCGCTTTTATCCTTCAATCTTGGCGTCGAACTCGGCCAGCTCCTCATACTCGCTTTGCTGATCCCCGTCTTGGATCTGCTTTTCCGCTATGTCGTAGCCGAGCGCATGGGCACCATCATCCTCTCCGCGATGGTGGCCCACACCGCCTGGCACTGGATGATCGATCGCTGGAGCGTGCTGCGGCGGTATCAATTCGAGTGGCCGGCACTGCAGGCCGCGCCTCTCGCCACCGCGCTTCGCTGGATGATGCTGCTGGTCATACTCGCCGGCCTCGCCTGGTTTTTGTGGGGTGAGATGCGCCACCGCGCCCTCCGCGGCGCCGCAGGCAAAGCCGCCCCATCGCCTCGAAACGTTTGACGCCGTGAGCCGCGCTTCATTCTCATAAATCGTGCGATAATAATTTCGCGCTTCGAGCGGCCATCCAAACCACAAACCATTGCCCCTCAAGCTACACACTGTAATCTGCAGCACTCGTCCCGGCCGCGTCGGCTTGCCCATCGCAAAATGGTTTCACGCCGCTGCGCTTGAGCATGGAAAATTCGCCTGCGAACTGGCGGATTTGGCCGACTTCAACCTTCCCGTCTACAACGAACCCACCCATCCCCGGCTGCAGAAGTACGAGCACGACCACACCAAAAAGTGGAGTGCCAGCGTCGCTGCCGCCGATGCCTTCGTATTCGTGACTCCGGAATATAACTTCGGTCCGCCCCCTTCTTTGCTCAATGCGCTCGATTACCTCTATCTCGAATGGAACTACAAGCCCGCGGCGTTCGTAAGTTACGGCGGCGCTTCGGGAGGCATTCGCGCCGTGCAGACCGCGAAGCTCACTCTAACCACGCTCAAAATGGCTCCCATCGTCGAAGCCGTCGCCATTCCCATGGCTCCCAGGCAAGTTAACGAGGCCGGTGATTTCACGCCCAGTGACGCTCAAGTGGCCGCCACCACGACCATGCTCGACGAGCTCCTCCGCTGGGCTGCAGCCCTAAAACCCCTGCGCCAGCCAACCGGATAATCCTCGCGACCCTCAAAATCGCCCGGCGAAAGTCGCCCACAATTATTCTTTCGAGTGCCGCTCGATCAGCCGCTTCGTCAGCACCACCATCCCGAAAGTCTGCGTCCATTCCGAAACGATATTCCCCACCACTTGCCCCCATTTCGCTTCCGAGTTCATGTGGATATAGAGCGCCACCCAGCAGGCCCCCGTCACCACCAGAAAAATGCTCAGCGAGTGCTTCTGTATTTTCCCCCAGCGCCGCTCGTCGCAATCTTTAGGCGGCCTCCGGCTCTCCTTCGAGCCTTTTTCATAGAAAATTTTGGTGGCCAATACGGTAACCACTACCCCCGACCAGTCGGCGATGGCGTTGCCAAAAAATGAGCCCAGATGCGTGCTGGGATCCGAAAAAATGTACAGGCAAATCCACAGCAGTAAGATTCCGATCGAGACGATACTGAGCGAATGCTCGCGTAAAAAAGCGCGCCGGTGTCGTGCCGCTGCAGATCTCGCAGCCGGTCTCTCGCTCATACCTTCTCCTCTGCCGCGCGGTTTTGAGCTCTCTCGCCGCCCGCCCCCACATAATAAACGTCCCGATTTCACCGGCTGCGGGCTCTACTTGGAGCCCGTGCAGTAAAACGTCCCGATTTTCACGGGGCCGGTGAATCCTCGCGCTTCGCTTTCTGCCCCGCCACCACCGAAGCCGCCATGGCCAAGCCCAGAAGCGCCGCTACCACTGCCAGCGACACATACGTGGGCACGTGTATCCAGGGCTCCGCCAGCATCTTGGCGCCGATAAATATCAGCACCGCCGAGAGGCCCTCGTCCAGGTAGCGGAAGTACGGCAGCGCGCCGCCAATCAGGAAATAGAACGAACGCATGCCAATAATCGCGCAGATGTTGGACGTATAAACCAGGAAAGCATCGCGCGTGATGCCAAAAACAGCCGGTATCGAATCCACGGCAAACAGCACATCGGCTCCTTCGATCACCACGAGCGCAAGAAACAAAGGTGTGAACGCCAGCTTTCCATGTTGCCTGACCATAAACTCCTGGCCGGATCGCGGCTCGGAAACCGGAAAAAATCGGCGCGTCCACTGCACGATGCGATTCTGCTCCGGACGGAATTGCGGCTGCCTTCGCCGGAACATCATCCGTGCGCCTACCACCACCAGAAATCCGCCAAAAATGTAAAGAATCCATGAAAAATGCACCAGCAGGGCCGCACCCAGCCCGATCATGATTCCGCGGAGCACTAGAGCGCCCAGTAATCCCAGGGATAAAACGCGGTGCTGAAACCGCGTTGCGATGTCGAACGTTCGGAATACCAGCAGAAAAACCAGAACGTTGTCGAGGCTTAGCGATTGCTCCACCAGGTATCCGGTTAGAAATTCAAGTGCGGGCCCTGGGCCTCGCGTTTGCCGGATCCAGACATCAAATCCGAGCGCAAGCGCTACGCACAGCATGCTCCAACCCGCGGCCTTGCGTAGCGAAAGGACTTCGGCGCGCCGATTGATAACCAGCAGATCGAGCGCAAATAACACCAGGACGCACGCGTTGAACGCCACCCACGCCGCGGGAGTTCCCATGCCTTTTTCGTTTCCCCGAAACTTCGAGATCGCGATCTCAGACCGAACCGCCGGCCCCAAAGCCGCCGCAGTGTGCGCAGGAAAACCCAGCGTGCGCCCTGGGACGGATGGGAACTTCGCGCCGTGTAACTAAACCGTCGCTGGAAAATCCCGATCGCAGCACCAGTAGCACAGGCATTCTTGCCTGTGCGCCTTTGCAAAACACAGTGCGGCGAATCCCGTTCCCATTACCCCGTGCCAGGCCCTATGAAGGGTCGGCTACGTCGCAGCCGCACGACCCTCAAGCGTGAGTTTGCGGAAAAAAAGAAAATCGGCACGAACACACGCCGGCCCTCTTCACCCCAAAAAACAAGCGATTCCCCGTAAGTCCTTTACTCATACGATAAAATAGAAGTATACCTGCGGGCCATCATCAGCCTGCGGTCAGTTGCAGTCTGTAGCTATCAGTTTGTGTGTTTCAGATCTGCAAAGTTGCAATGGCTTAAGCGTCGGGAGTGAGCAAGTTGATTCAAACCAGTCCCAAATCGACACGATCTGCTGTGCCGCATCAAAGCGCGCTTGTGAGCCCAAATCGCGCTCCAGTACTCCCCTGTAATCAGCAGGTTACAAACGCCTCATTGGACAACAAGCTTAGATTCATCAGGTTACAAACGCCTGAGGGGTGTACACGCGCCGGCATTTCGCCGACCCGTAAGTTATTGATAACATTAAATTCGAACGGGTCGCTATTTTCCGGCACCGAAGTCGTTTTCCGACGCTCTAACCGGGCGGCAGGACATTGCTTGGCCCGACGCAACAAGGGGCGAAGGGTGCTACCCCGAGCCCGCGGAATACGAATGCGTTCGCTACTTGAAACCGACGGAATCAAAGGATGCGGGCTGTACTTGCCGCCCGTGCAATACGGGTGCGGGCTCTACTTGGAGCCCGTGNNGCCGATCGCGCCGCGCTGCACGTTCGCCTCGCCGAGGAAGCCTACTCTCTCGGCGCCGCGCCTCCTCGCGAGAGCTACCTGCGCATCGACAAGCTGATCGAAGTCGCGCAACGCTCCGGCTGCGACGCGCTGCATCCCGGTTACGGTTTCCTCTCTGAAAATCCTGCGCTTCCGCGCGCTTGCGCCGATGCGGGAATTATCTTTGTCGGCCCTACCGCAGCGGCCATGGAGCAGCTTGGCGCCAAAACCGCCGCGCGCCAGCTTGCCCACCGCGCCGGCGTTCCCATGGTTCCCGGGGTGCGCGATGCCCTCGAAAGCCTCGCCGATGCGGAACGCGTCGCGCGCGAAATCGGCTATCCCATCCTGCTTAAAGCGGTCGCGGGCGGCGGTGGCAAAGGCATGCG
>PLJR01000087.1 GCA_003140295.1 Acidobacteriota bacterium | reverse complement strand
CGAAAAAAAACGGCAATCCCGGTTTCTTGCGACCCGGTAGCCGCGTCACTAACGTGAGGAGAAATCCATGGCTGTTCACCCGGCCGAGGTTGGCCAGTGGTCTGCAAAAATTCCCCTGGCCAACGTGCCCATTCATACCCACGTCCTTCCTACAGGGAAGGTCTTGTTCTGGGGCCGGCGTAATCCCCCAGGTACTGCTGATTTCCCGTCACTCAACCAGCACGAAACGCATGCGTTCGTCTGGGATCCAGCCAATCCTTTGGCCCCAGCGAAACCCACCGGTAATCAACCCACCGATTCCCACGGTAATCCCATCAATCTTTTCTGCTCTGGCCACACTTTCCTGGCGGATGGCCGCCTCCTGGTGACCGGAGGCCATCTCTTCGACAGCCAGGGCCTCAATTGTTCTACGTTTTACGATCCCATCGCGGATAAATGGACCGGCGGCCCAACAATGAATAACGGCCGTTGGTATCCCACAGCCGTGACCCTGCCCGACGGACGAGCGTTCGTATGTTCCGGCAGTTTTCCCACCGGTCCCCTTCAGCCGCCCAACAATCAGAACACCATCAACAACATCCCCCAAACGCTCGAGAACGGCGCTTGGAACGACCTGACCAATTTCATCGGACTCCCACTTTTCCCGCGCTTTCACGTCGCCCCCAACGGTGCGCTGTTCATGTCGGGCCCACTTGCCACCACCTACTTTTTTGAGAATTTTCCAGCCGGCACTCCTGGCACCTGGGTTCCCATCGCCACGCGCAGCGCCGGCAACAGTGACTACGCACCGTCGGTAATGTACGACCTTGGCAAAGTCATCTTCATTGGCGGAGGGGCGCCCACCAACATCGTCGAGATCATCGATTTGAACGCAGCACACCCCGCTTGGGCCGTCGCCGCCCCCATGAAGTTTCGCCGCCGCCAGCACAACGCCACGCTTCTGCCCGACGGCACGGTGCTTGTCACCGGCGGCACCCAGGGAGGCGATTTCGACAACCTCAACATCGGCCAACCTATTCACACACCCGAGCTTTGGGATCCGTCCAAAGGAACCTGGACCCCCCTAGCCACCGAGGCGGTGGACCGCTGCTACCATTCCACTGCGGTCCTGTTGCCCGATGGTCGCGTCTTTAGCGGCGGCGGCGGCGAGTACGCTCCGGTTGTCGGTGTCAGCCAGCCGAATCCCCCCATAAACACGCACGCTGACGCCCAGCTCTTCTCGCCTCCGTATCTCTTCAAAGGAGCCCGTCCGATCATCACCAAAGCTCCGACTCAAGTCGTCGCCTACGGAGCACCATTCGACGTCGAAACTCCCACGCCCAACGACATCGGCAAGATTACGTGGATTCGCCTCCCATCCGTGACGCATTCGTTCGATCAAAACCAGCGCATCAACGTTCTCGCCTTCCAGCGCGGCCCCAACAAAGTGACGGTCACCGCGCCCGCCAACGGTAATGTCTGTCCGCCGGGCCACTACATGTTGTTTCTATTGAGCCAAACCGGGGTGCCTTCCCTAGCCGCCATCGTCCAGATCGTCGCCGCAGTGGTTCCCCAAGCGGCCAGAACAGCATTCGCGGAGGTCACAGCCGCTGCCCAACCGGCTGCCCCAGCTCCTTTCAAACTCCTGGTACAAAAAAATCCTCTCGAGCAAGATGCCGCCATTCAGGCTCAAGAGAAACGGCCCCCGGTGGTCGTCGGCGTCACCCCCACATGTCCTTACGGCATATCCGCCTGCTGGGGAGGCGCGTATGAAGCGTTAACACATCTGCACGGAGTCAGATTGGTCAGGCCCGTTCCGAACGCGGACGATTCCACCGCGTACGTCTACCTGCAACACGATGGCTTGCCGGACCTCGATGCCTGGCCCGCCCAGTTCGCGGACATCGCCAACGGAACGCACATCTTCCGAGGCGTTGAAGTCACCCTTGACGACATCGTGCGGAGTTCGGAAGGAAACACCTTGATCATGCAGGGTAATGATATGCGCCCCCCTGTCCTCCTCCAGGCCCTCGATCCGGCCGACAAGATTCAATGGGACGCCACCAAAAAATCCCAGAAGCCACTCGATCCGCTCGAACAGGATGCTTATCTGGAACTCCAGAAGAAAGTTGAGAACTCCGGCGGCTCTCTAAAGGCTGCGGTCACAGGTCCGCTTAAAAAGGTTGGCGACGGATTTGTACTCGAAGTTCGTAAGGTCGAATAACTCCACTGCGGCCTAGCCCTCCGCGTGGAAGATCGCCCAACATACAATGACGAGGTGAAGCATGAGCGACGCAAACAAGACTCCAACAAAAAGTTTAAGTCTGGACGACTTCAGGATCATGCCCGTTTCAGGGCGGCCTATACCGTCCGGGCCGCTGGCAGCACGCGCGGCAGGAGCGCCTCAAGATCCGCTTGGTTCCCTGGCGGATTTGCGAGACAGTACCTGGCGGGGAACGGGATTCAATCAGATTTGGCGGCCATTTGACGGGTTGCAAAGCCAGCCCCCGCAGGATTTCTTCCTGGAACTGAATGAGACCTCTGAGATACTGCAATTCGTCGAGATCCAAGGTGATATTCCCAATCGTGGCCTCCTGCAGGCTGACATCACCTTACATGGCTTGACTTATCTGCAGAGGATCAGCGATGTCAATGTACTTCAGAACGGCAACCCGACCGGCATTCATATCGAACCCGGCATTTGGGTGAGAATTCCCAATACCACAAACCCGCAGGATCCCGAAACCGTTGCCAGACTCGCGAACATCCCGCACGGAACCTCACTGGTTTCTCAGGGAACCGCTGCAGTCGGCAACACTGTCCCGGTTTTTCCGCCAACCAGCATCACGCCGTTCACGATTGCACCGCCCCACAACCCCATCCAATTTCCCGCGACAAATCTCGCGACTCCGACAAATTTTCGCACGCTGTCAACCCAGATTCCTAACGTCACACAAGCGCTGCTTGACAATCCCAATGTCTTCCTCGCCAACGGGATAGCCAACAAAAGAATAACCCGTGTCACCACACTGACGATTTCTACGATTGGTCTGAACCCGCCATCCTCCGGAGGAGGAACATCCAACATAGCGTTCCTGCAGGGCAGCGCGGGCGGGGCCAATGCCCAAGCTGCGCAGATGGATGCGACGTTCTGGATTGAGGAGTTCGTGGATGAGGACGGAGATACGAAATTCCAACTTCAGTATTCTCAACGCGTGCTATTGAACTTTAATACCCTGAGCTGGCCCCACGTATCTGTAGCAACATTGTCGAGGGATTGACGCAAACTCGGCGTTGGATGTCCACGTCCCCGCCCAAGGCGCTCGGCGGCTTCAGAATCGGCCGCGTACGGCAGGCCGCTCCACATTCGTGCCGTGGGGGGTAGCGTTAACCCTTTAATTCCGTCTCCCTACCTCGCTCATTTTTCGCCACTAGGCAATTTACCGGATATCTCCCCTTCGCTCGGTTAGGCAGAGTTAACTCCGACCGGAGGAATGGCCCGACTTCGGCTGACCTGTTCGTTTCATTGTCATCATCATGAATTCGGTCTCAGGGGTGGCGAAACCCGCACTGTTCCCCCGGTTATGAATTCGCTGTCAGGGGATTCTGTTTAGTGACCTGATGTTCCACCACTTCTTACTCGGTCGAGGTCCAAAATTTCCACAATCCGAAGATATCGCCAGGAGGACGAATGAAAGCGAATTGTTGGTATGGCAAGAAAGATGTCAGAGTTGAGCGCGTACCTGATCCCAAAATACTGAATCGCCAGGACGCCATCGTAAGAATCACCTCTACCGCGATTTGCGGTTCCGATCTGCATCTTTACAACGGCTTCATGCCCACCATGGAGAAAGGAGACATTCTTGGCCATGAATTCATGGGCGAGATTGTCGAGGTTGGTCCCGATGTAAAGAACAGAAAAGTCGGAGATCGCGTCGTTACGGCGTTTCCCATCTCCTGCGGCAAATGCTTTTTTTGCCAGCGGCAAATGTTCACGCTCTGCGAGAACTCCAATCCCAACGCCTGGATGGCCGAAAAATTATTCGGACATTCGCCATGCGGTATTTTTGGATACTCGCATCTGACCGGCGGTTACGCCGGCGGACAAGCCGAGTACGCGCGTGTGCCCTTCGCCGACGTCGGAACTCTCCCCATTCCCAACGGGATACCGGACGAAAAAGTATTATTCCTGTCCGATATTTTTCCTACCGGATACATGGCGGCCGAAATGTGCAACATCCAACCGGGCGACACCATCGCGGTCTGGGGTTGCGGCCCGGTCGGCCAATTCAGCATGGCTAGCGCCCGGCTCCTGGGCGCCGAGCGCGTCATTGGGATCGATCGTTTTCCTGAACGCCTCGCCATGGCCCGTGAAAAGGCCAAAGCGGACCATGTCATCAACTACGAAGAACAGGATACTTACGAGGCCTTGATGGAAATTACTGGCGGCCGCGGTCCTGATGCTTGCATCGACGCGGTAGGAATGGAGGCGCACGGCGGTCACGGCTTAATTTATGCCTACGACCGGGCCAAACAAGCGCTCCTGTTGGAAAGCGATCGCCCGATTGCCTTACGCGAAGCCATCATGGCCTGCCGCAATGGCGGCACTGTCTCGGTGATCGGCGTCTACGGCGGCTTTATCGATCAATTCCCGATGGGCTCTTTTATGAATAGGTCCCTGACCATGAGAACCGGCCAGTGTCACGTTCAACGCTATATGCAACCGCTACTGGATCGCATTGAGCGCGGCGAGATCGACCCCAGTTTCGTGATCACTCACACCTTGCCCTTGGATCAAGCGCCGCAAGGGTATGAAATCTTCCTGAATAAACAAGATGACTGTATCAAGGTCGTCTTAAAGCCCTAGCCCATGAATGCCGGCGACGCCAGGGCGGCATTGGGATGGCTCTCTAAGCGCATCCGACCATAACGGCAGTAGCCTTCGACAGCATTTCACGCTCTGCGAAGGCTACTGCCCGCTGCATTCCCTGCCGCTTATTTAACCGGAACGAACTTCTGCACGCGCTCGCCCGCGAACACTTCGCCCGTGTAAATAGTCCCCTTTGAATCGGTCGCGATCATGTGCAGGCCGTAGAACTGGCCGGCGTTTTGTCCCATGCTGCCGAGTGTGCTCAGCACCTTGCCGTCATCGCGGTTTAGGAACCAGATGTGGTTGTTCGTTAGATCGGAAATAAACAAATACTTCTGCGCCTTGTCGGGAGAAAACATCACCCCGCCTGTGGAACCGCCTATGGCGGTCCACGGCGCCATGATGAATTCTTTCACGAACTTTCCGTCTTTGGTCGTCACGTCGATGCGGTTGGCCATGCGGTCCGCTGCGTAAACCAGCCCATCGTTCGAGACGTTCAGCGTCAAGTGGCCGCGGAACTCCTTGGGCATGGGCCCATTGGGTTTATATTCGCGGTCTTTGTCATCGGTAGTAATTTCCGACAGCTTGTGCCCGTAAGCGCCCCAGCCCCGCTTGAACGCAAACGTGTCCATGTCAAATACCATCACGCGGCCGCCCAAATAATTGTCGGCGGCGTAAAGTTCGTGCGCCGGTTCATCCAGCCGCACCTCTTCGATTCCTCCCACGATCATCGGCGTCGTCGGAGGATACTTCGCGCGAAAAGCCGCTACCGCCGCCGCCCGAGTCGCCTGCGCAGCGGCATCGGGTTGCGGCCGCGCTGGCGCGCCCGCCGGCCGGATAAATCCCGCGACCGGCCCGGCGCTACCGTGGCCAGGAACGTGAGGCGTCTCAGGACCGGCGTCGCCGCCACCCGCGCCCGGCTGCCGGTCTGGGACGTGTGGCAATTCCGCGACCATCTTGCCCGTCTTGGGATCGTATTTGCGAACGTTTCCGATTCCATTCACGCTATTCCCGTCGTAAATAAACCCTTTGCTATCCACCGCCATGCCATGCCCTTGCGGCGGATCGAAAGAACCGATCACATTACCTTCCTTGTCGATGTGAATCATCGACGGAGGCCGCGTGCAGCAATCCGCAATTGGAGGTGTCAGCTCGGCTTCCAGCTCAATGTCCGTCAGATCGTTCGGCCGGTCGTAGACCCAGACGTTGTCATCTTTGTCGACCGCCAGCCCGGTAACGCCCCCCATCTTCCACTTATTCGGCAGCGGTTTTGGCCAGTCGCAATCGACTTTATACTTCGGCGCGCTTTGCGTCTGCGCTGCCAACCCCACGCCCAGAGCCAACAGCGCCAGTGCGCCCAAAACCACCAGTGCTTTGATTCGCCACCCTCGATCAAATTTGGTATTCATGACCTCGCTCCTGCATCAAAGTAAGTTAGTCTCAAATCCAAGCGCCGCGAGTCTAATCCCCCTGAAAACCCCTGTCAACAAACAGCCAAATAGCGCCCTCGCTGCCCCAAAGCTCCTTGTTCGGCCAGAAATTTCTCTACAACTGGCCTTGCCCTTCTTGGGCCAGCACCTGGTACATTCCGTCACTGGGACTCGGATATTCGCGATCGAACGCCGCCAGTTTTCCCATATCATTCATGGATAGAAGATCGGGAAAAAAGTTACGAAACGCTGCGTCGGCTTCAGCGTCAAGATCATAAAGGCCTACGACTCGTAATCCGGCCTTCCAAATCATGTTGGCTAGTTCGAGGAGCGTAAAACCCACTTCGTGTGCGTGCAAGAACTGGTCCCGAAATTCGCTCATCGTAAACGCGCCGCAATTCTTAACCGTATTGGGATCGCGAGGCTGGTCTAATCCCAGCGCCTCGCGGCGTATCCCGCGAATTTCCACCTTCGTTGAAATATTGCGTTCGCGCAAAAAATCGCTCGTCACATGAACGCCTTGCCGCTTCACNNAAGGTGCGCCCAAGCCGCTCTAATGCCAGGATGTCCGCCTGTTGGAACTCCACGTTCGTAATTCCATAACGTCTCGCCATCCGTATGGCATACGCCAAACTTGCTCGGCTCAGGTCCACCGCCAGCACGCGTGCGTCGCTGTAACGCGTGGCCTCGGCAAGCGCATGAGCGCCCGTTCCACACCCCGGCATCAGTACTTCCGTTCCGCCCGCCGTATCCGGGCCGTGGTCCACCAGCGGAAATCGCGACTGCAACTCCCGAACAAGCGCTCGGGGCTCCCTTATCCAGCAACTTAGCCATCGCGGGTACGGAAACTCCTCGTACTGCTGGCGCACCGCCTGCGATACCGGATCCCGCGTCAGCCCCAGCACCGGAATTTCTTCCTTGATCGCGGCTTCTTCCAGGTGATCGGCCACCTGAATCGCAATCAGCAGAGCTAAAGCCTTCGCCCAACTCTCCGACGATATTTGCAGCAAGCGCTTGTTCAGGTCGAGCGTCCACAATGGCCGGTACATGGCCAGCACGGCAATCTCGAGTGCTGCAATTCCCGGCGCAAAATCTGTTCCCTCCTGGCCCCATGCCGGGTGCGCAGCCGCGCTTTCCACCCACTTCTCTTCCGCCGGCTCGGTCGCATACACGTATTCCGTGTGGAAGCACTGGCACGCAATGGAAACGGCCAGCTCGAGAGACACGTTTTCCCCGCCTGCATAAATCAAATCGGAAACAAACGCACGCCGCGCCGCACACATCAGTCGCTCGAATTCAAAGTCTCGCACAATCGTTTGCCGCAGCACCGCGTGAACCAGCGGCTTATCGAGCGCCCGCAGCAACGCCGCATCGCTCTCAGTCCTGGCGCCCGCTTGAAATGATTCCAGCCAGCCGTGTATGGTCGGGTCCAGCTTTATGATGCAAAGAGCCGGATCCACAAGCGTCTGGTAGTTGATCCCCGGGATCCCCAAGAAATACAGCAAATGGCGGGTCGCAGCGGGCACCGCCGCGGTGTTGAATTTCGCGCGCCGCAGTTCAGACACAAAACGCTTGAGATTCTCGCTAGCGAGCTGCATATGCATATCGGAAGGCGGACCCAACGAACACTCGGCAGGAATGCATAACGCCCAATTATCCGCGCACCCCGGCGGGATGACCAGCCCGCCTTTTTTAATTGGGAAAGTTCCCAACAGGGCCAGCCTGGCTCCTGACGCGCATTAAGCCCGCGAGTTAAGCGCGGCTGTGTATCATCCTTATCTCGACGGCCCGGAAAACGGCCGCAGGCGCACGAACATGGTCACGCCCACTGGATGCGCGCCGTAAATCGCCTTCAATGCGTCCGGCACCGAGTATCCCGTGAACTGTGCTCCGATCGCAGAAGCCAGGTGCGGCACGAGATCGATATCTCGATCGTATCCGACCGTGTACGCCGCAACGCGTCCCACCGGCCGCTCCACGAAGCCAGGAGGCAACGCGTGCTCGCCCAGAATTAATTCGTTCGACCGCGCAGCGCTCTCGATTCGTGTCCAGGCATAATTGCGCGTCCGAAACCGTACGGTCGACTCGGCGAGGTAACTATTGAAGACCGTCCCATCCGCGAGCGATCTCGTGCGTCCCCACAACAAGGTGCTGGCCCAATTTCCATTCGACCCCGGCCCGTTTTCAAGAGGCCGGTTGTACATGACCGACGCCGTCATCCGCTCCTGGTCCTCCCCTGGAAACAGTTCCTCGGGACTGGCGATCCGGCCATACGAATACTGCGCGCTCCAGTTCTTCCCCGGCTGCACCGTCAGGCGGGTCGCCCAGGAATCGATTTTCCCCTGATCGATGTCCCAGCGAAATTCATCCGGCTCCCGGCCATGAAATCCCGACGCCTCTATCCGCACGATGCGATAAGCCAGTCCCACGGTAACCACGTCATCCGCGATGTGTGTCGAGTCCTCCTGGTGGTGCCCCAGCGCGGCCACCGGATTTTCCATTGCCGAAGCCCGGTGGGGATACGCCGCCGGACCGATAGCTGGGTCGCCCACGGGCGCCGCATAGAACGAAAGCATGGTCCGCTCTCCGAATTTCACGTCGTAGAGCGCCGCAATCTCCATGAACAAATTATGCGGATGCTGCCCGTCGGCGATGGGCGTCCCGTAAGCCGTTTCCCCCTGCTGAAAAAGCAGCGGGTAACGCCGGCCCCCGATCGTCGCCGGCTCCAGGCTCAGCATCACGCGCGCCGTCAACGTGCCGGGCCCCGCGCGTCTCTGCACCATGGGCATGAACCAATTCGTCGAGAAAAATTTGTCTCCGCCGCGCGGGCTCGATTGCTGCTCGTCCGCCACAAACACGTTGGCATGGAACATCACCGTCCACGCTCCGCGCATCGTCATAAGCATAGGAGCAGGCGTCGAATCCGGCTGCGCACTAGTTCCCGATGTTGCATGCTGCGCGATCTCTTCCAGAAATGTCCCCGGCTGCATATTCATATGCTCGTTCGGCCCCATCTGCATCCCCGCCATCTGCATGCCAGCCATCTGCCCACTGCCGCTCCGCTGCCCGTCATCCTTCCGCGGCCCAGTGCCGCTCTCCTGCCCCCCGCCGCTCCGCTGCGCATTGTCGTTTGGCTGCCCGCCTCCGCCGCTCTGCGCACCGCCGCCGCCCTGCTGCGTATCGTCGCTTTGCTGCCCCCCGCCGCTCCCCTGCCCACCGGCAGCCGCGGCAAAACAAAGCAGAGACACCACCACCGCCAAAACACGAAATCGCCTCATACCCCCGTACCTCACAAATTCGAATCTCTTCCGCGTGGTCTCCCCGCCCCGCACTCCGGCGCGTATCATTCCGACAGAGCGAGTCGTTTCTTGCGTAGTCATTCCGAGCGCCGGGTGCAGGCTCTACTTGGAGCCCGCGCAATAAAGGTTACTGTCGCCGTTGTCGTTGGCATTGGTTGTTGATTGCGTTGTCATTCCGAGAGGGTGTGACTAAATTGCGAAAAGGCGATTCTTTCGCGTGTAAGGCAATTGTTTTCAGCATCACTTTTCGCAAAAAATCAAAAAAGTCACA
>PLJR01000305.1 GCA_003140295.1 Acidobacteriota bacterium | reverse complement strand
GTCGGCTGGCACGGCGGGCAGGACGGCACTTGTCTTGCCTGCCGTCGCGGGGACTACGTGAACTGCGCAAACGCGATGGTTTGCGGCATCAGCTACGACGGCGGCTATCAGGAATACATGGTCGCTCCGGTGGAGGCGCTGGCACAGATGCCGGAATCGCTCGATGCGGCCGAGGCCGCGCCGCTGATGTGTGCCGGGGTTACCACGTTTAACTCCCTGCGCCATAGCGGCGCGCTGCCGAGCGACCTCGTCGCCATCCAGGGAATCGGCGGCCTTGGCCACTTGGGAGTCCAGTTCGCAAAGAAGTTCGGCTATCGAGTCGCGGCGATTGGGCGCGGTTCAGACAATGCCGCGCTCGCCAAAAAGCTCGGAGCGGATGTTTATATTGATAGCGCCGCAACTGACCCCGCAGCCGAGCTGCAGAAACTTGGCGGCGCGCGCGTAATTCTTGCTACCGCGCCGAGCGGGAAAGCGATGTCGGCGCTGGTTGGCGGCCTCGGTGTGAACGGCACAATGGTAGTCGTGGGAGCGTCGATGGATCCAATCGAAGTGTCGCCCAATCAGTTGCTATTCGGCAAAAAGGGCATCAAGGGATGGGCGGGAGGTATACCTACCGACTCACAGGACACACTGCGCTTCGCGGAAATGACGGGGGTGCGCCCCATGATCGAAAAGTTTTCGCTCGCAAAGGCCGCCGAAGGCTACGCCCGCATGATGAGCGGGAAAGCCGAATTCCGCGTCGTCCTTACGACATGACAGTCGGCGGACGCCAGCGTTTCGGGCACGAACAGGAAGGATGTCGCCGGAAAGAAGATATGAAGCCAAGTACCTATCGAAGAGTCGTAACGTCGACTGTTGATGGCAAGTCGGTTGTTCGAAGTGACGAACACATGCAAGCGTATGAGTTCACACTTTTGTCTATTCTACGAGACGCTAACGGATCTCCTCGAACCGTTGGTCTCCTACTGCAAAGCTGGATTGGAAAGCCAGGAGTTCTGCCTCTGGGCCGTGGCCATGCCCCTTACCGAGCAAGACGCTACGCATGCATTGAAACGAGCTGTTCCTGACTTGGATCGATACCTAGACGACGACAGCGTGGAGATTGTCCTGGCTAGCGATCGGTATTTGCAAAATGGCAGGTTTGATCTCAAGAAAGTGACTGGCGGTTGGAATGAGAAACTCGCGAGCGCATCAGCCAGAGGTTACGCCGGCGTAAGGGTGACCGGAGACAGTGCATGGCTCGAAAAGCAGGACTGGAAGGACTTCTGCGAATACGAAGATTCAATCAACCACTCTATCGGCAACCAGCGTCTGACGGTGCTATGTACGTACCCGCTCGCCGCCTTTGGAGCTCATGAAATCGTGGATGTGGTGCGTACACATCAGTTTGCGGTGACGAACCGACGCGGGACTTGGCACGTTATTGAAACCGCCGGGCATAAACAAGCCAAGGCCGAAATCAAGCGCCTGAATGCGGAACTCGAAGAGCGTGTCGTAGAGCGGACCAGCCAACTGACGGCGGTCAACAAAGAGCTGACCAAGGAAGTTCTCGATCGACAGCGCGCTGAGGATGAATTAGAGAAGGCTTTCGAAGAAATCAAGCGGCTGAAAGACCGCCTTCATGACGAGAACGTCGTCCTCAGGGAGCAAATCGATCAGGTTTTCATGTTTGAGGAGATCGTAGGCTCCTCGCCCGCCTTGAAAGCTGTCCTTTCCAGCATTGTGAAAGTTGCTCCCACCGACTCTACGGTGCTGATTACGGGCGAAACCGGTACCGGGAAGGAATTGATTGCGCGCGCCATCCATAAGGGTTCGCAGCGTGCTGGCCAGGCTTTTATTACTGTAAATTGTGCCTCGATTCCTTCTTCGCTCATCGCCTCCGAGTTGTTTGGCCACGAAAAAGGAGCATTTACCGGTGCCCTGCAACGCCGGCAAGGTCGGTTTGAGTTGGCGCACTCCGGCACGATTTTTCTCGATGAAATTGGCGAGCTTCCCGCGGAGAACGCAAATTGCTCTGTTGCGTGTGCTTCAGGAGCGCCAATTTGAACGAGTGGGGGGTAGCCGCGTCATTCCCACTGATGTTCGAATCATCGCCGCTACGAACCGCGATTTGGCGGGGGCCATCGCTTCGGGGACGTTTCGCGCCGACCTCTTCTACCGGCTGAATGTTTTCCCGATCCGTGTGCCGCCTCTTCGGAACCGAGAGGAAGACATTCCGATGCTCGTCGAGTACCTCGTGAAGCGCTATGCAGAGAAGGCGCGAAAGCAAATCAGCGCGATCGACAAAGATACGCTCAAGCTATGCCAGTCCTATCCATGGCCGGGCAATATTCGTGAGCTGCAGAATATCATCGAGAGATCTGTAATCCTCTGCACCGGGGATACCTTTTGGATCGATGTGGAATTCTCCAGCGCACTTGGCCGCTTAGCTGGTAGGCACACTTGCAACCTTACGCAATCGAAGGAGAATGGCATGACCAATCATGTCCGCCCCTACGAGCCCCTGACCTCGCAAAATGCGGCGTTCCCTTGGAGTACCCTCGCAATCGCTCTCGTATCGGCCACGACTTTGCCAATCCGAGCTGACCAAGCCCGTTCAACGCAGGGACAATCCAATACCAGTACGTCCAAAGCCGGACGAACAACTCAAAAAACATCCCTGAGATGGGACGTGTTCTTGGCGCCCAGCATACCTGCCATCACCAGCGATTTGCCTCCAGGCGAAAAACAGCGGCCGTGGCCGCCGATTTCGTCAACCCTTATTTCCGGGGAGCGGGACGCCGTCCTGGTCGACACCCCTATTACCGTCGAGCAGGCGCGAGCACTGGCGAATTGGGTTGTGGCGAGCGGCAAGAATCTGACCACGATCTACGCGAGCCATGGCCACGGCGATCATTTCTTTGGCACCAGTACAGTTCTGGAGCGATTTCCAAATGCCCGTTTCGTCGCCCGGCCGGAAGTGATTCAGATCATGCGCCAGCAAGCATCGCCAGAGTCTCTTGCTACGTTTTGGAATCCGCGCTTTCCCGACCAGATTTCCAGCCATCTTGCAATCGCCGAAGATCTGACCGGAAACGTCATTGACCTGGAAGGCCACGATTTAGTCAGTGTTCCGCTTGGATTCACCGATACTGCTAACACGACCTGCCTTCACGTTCCGGCAATCGGTTTGATCGTCGCGGGTGATGCCGCCTACAACGGCGTGCACCTACATCTGTCAGAGTCCCCCGATCAGCAGAAGCGTCAACAGTGGATTGCTGCTCTCGATAAAATGGAGTCGCTTAAGCCACGCGCAGTAATCGCCGGGCACAAGCGCGTCGGGAACGATGACAGCCCTAAGATCCTCAGCGAAACGCGGAGATATATCAAAGCGCCGCTGGTTCGCACGCTCGGGTCAGCATCGGCATCGGCGCGATCAAAGACATGCTGACCGAGGAGACGCGCAGATTGCAAGCGGATGTGCTAGTGATCGGAAGAAGTCCGCAGTCCGGCGTCTTGGGCCGCTTGCGGGATCTCAGCTACGCGATCGTGCGTGACGCTCCTTGTCCTGTGTTAAGCGTCTAATAGTGCGAGCAGCTCTCGCCGGTGCAGTGCTTCGCGGTCAGAAGTTCTACATTTTCATGGAAGAAAGACTATTTGGCGCTGTGCCGAATAGCTGGAAGCTGTGCCGCAAAGAATTTCTTCTGGAGGTTCGAGATGAAGCTAACTGTATTTTGTCCGTTCGTCGCGCTTACAGCGAGCGCTTAGAGCAAGATTCCGCGCGTCCCCGCAACGGACGCTGAGAGAATTGTGGATCACTGAGGGCCGGACCAAAATTCATAAGCGACGGCGCGAGTATCTTGGATGGGCCGGCCAAAAAGGGCGGCGAATTTCGCGTTCCCCGTACGGATAGTAGTGAATAGACTTGCCTGCCGGGTCCACCACCTGGCGCCGCAGGACGAGCCCGGGTGCTTCGATAAAGTTTTCAGTGGGCCACGGACGCCCTTGCTGGACGGCCTCAGCACATCGATACCGCAAACCGCCGCCCCATCTCAGCCACTTTGCTGTTTCGCAGGTGTCTCGCCAAAACCAGTTGTTGCCGTTACGGTAGAGTGTATTCCCAAAGGTCACAACTGCTGGCATTACCTTAGTATCCAGTCCCTCGGCCTATGTCGCTTTTGCCGTTCCTTCCGCTACGAGCTCTTCAGTCTAGAGCATCTGCCTAGTGGGCAGACGCAGTGCTTCCAGCGTCAACCGCGAGCAGCCTTCGCCTGGGCGCGCCCTTGCTGATAAATGGTTAGACTAACGAATGCCGCCCGGACGATTGGCGCAGAGACGCCGTGTTTCCGCCCGCGTTCGATAAGGTCACCAAGGATACTGACCACTTCGACGGCGTTCCCTGTCAGCGAGTTCGAACCGGCGGATTTCTTGTGCGATAGCTCCAGTAAAAGCTCCCTTCTCATGGCCAAAGAGCTCGCTCTCCAGCAAATCCAAAGGAATCGCAGCGCAATTCACCTTTATAATCGGGCGATTGTAGCGCGGACTGATGTTATGGATTGCTTTCGCAAGGAGCTCCTTGCCAGTGCCGGTTTCTCCCTGAATCAACACGGTGGCCGTGGTGGGCGCGACTCGCTCAACCTTCTCAAGTACGGCTTCAAGGGCGGGGCTGTTGCCAACGATGTGGTCGAATTGGCGATCCCTGTAGTTTTGGTCGCCGATCCGGATTCTCCCAAAGGTCCCCACAACATATCTCCTAGTAAAACCGTACTCCAAACTCAGCTTTAGCTGTCGCTTCCCACAGCCACTCGAACGCTCTCAAGTAGAATTGCGCCATCGAACGGCTTTGCGAGGAACTTCACTGCACCGCCTCGCATTGCTTGCAACCGCATTTTTTCGTCCCCATGCGCCGTAATGAAAATGGTCGGAATCGGGCAATGTTCAGCGCTCAATCTAGCCTGCAGATCCAGCCCTGACATCCCCGGGCATACGGATGTCGGCGATAAGGCAGGCAGTTGCGTGCTGCTGGCCAGAATCCAGAAAATCCTCTGCGGATGCGAACGATCGCACCTGAAAACCCGCCGATTTCAGCAAGCGTTGCACCGCCAATCGGTACGATTCATCGTCTTCGACAACCGCAACCATTTTTGCTTTCCTTCCTGTGGCCATGCGGACACAATTCTAGTTCGCGCGCGCCGCAGCGCAATTATGGTTCGTAATAGGGCCGCAGATATGAATATATATGACAGCTTTTGGCGACAGACGAGGGGGGTCGAACCAGCCTGAAGAGGCAAAGCCCTAGTTGGTTACCCGAAGCTTGAGTTTTTTCTGCGATTCTACCCAGTTCCGCGGGGGGAGTTCGCGTGCATTTTACGCATCACGTGGCCGCGATGGACCTGCGCGGTGATTTCACTGGTCCCGAGTCTCGATGCGATCTGTTTCGTCAGCATGCCTGAAACCAGGAGTCCCATCACCTCACGTTCGCGCGCAGTCAACGTCTCATAACGTTCCTTCAATTTGTCAATCTCGCGCTGCTGTTGCCGACTGCGACTTGATACGCAGCTCACCGCCCGTGTCCTGCATCGCCTCAATCCCATTGAGCATGAGATTCATCAACGCCTGCTGCAACTGAACACGGTTGGCCATTACTTTGGGCAGCTCTTCGGTGAGATCGGTATGCATCGTAACGGTATGCCGGTTGGCCTCATCGCGGAGCATATCGATCATCTCGAGGACGACTTCATTTACATCAACGATCTGCAGGCGTGAAGAACCTTTTCGGTAGAGCGAGCGGACACGGTCGATGATGTCGGCTGCGCGTCGAGAGTCTCGGACCATTTCCAAAGCAGCCTCGTGCGCTTCCGGCACATCGGGTCGGTCGCGATCAAGGAATCGCAAGCACGCCTCAGCGTTTGCAACGGCCGCCCCAATTGGCTGCTTAATCTCGTGAGCCAATGAGGCCGTCAACTCACCGATCGTGCTGACCCGGTTCAGGTGTGCGAGATGCGCCAGTTGTTGACCTAATCTTTCGCGCTCCTCCTCCGGCTGCTTACTCAGAGTCACGTCCATCGCGACACCCACGAATTGCAGCAGGTCTCCTGATGGACTCATTACAGGCTGGCCGACGGAATGAATGAACCGGATTGGTGTGTGCGGCGGAACGATTCGAAACTCCACATAATCCGACTTTTCCGTGATCGCTCGCGCAATGTTCGCCTGAAATTTGCCCCGATCCTCGGGATGGATGCGTTGCAAACGTTCTTCCCAGGTGGGCATGCCGTCTTTTGGGTCAAAGCCGTATATGCGATACCATTCCTCCTACAGATACAGCGCGTTCCTTCCCAATATCTCCCAGACCCAGCCTCCAATGTGCGCCAATCGCTGCGCCTGCGCCAGATAGCTTTCGCTGCGGCGCAGAGCCTCATCGGCACGCTTTTTTTGGCTAACATCACGGATGAAACCGGTAAACACGCGCTTTCCATCCCTTATGAGTTCTCCCAACGAGACCTCAATCGGGAACTCCTGTCCACTTTTATGAAGTCCAGTGAGTTCCATACCTTGCCATTTGGCTCGGTGCCAACCAGTATGGTGCGCCATTCGCGTCAATTCCGGCATTAGCAGAGTCAAGGGTTTTCCGATCAACTCGCTAGCCTCGTATCCAAAGATTCTCGTCGTTGAGGGATTGGCAAGCTGGATTGTGCCGCTCTCATCAGCGCTAACCACGGCGCACTAGAACCCGGTAGCGCGCTTCACTTTGTTGGAGACCGGCCTGCGCCTGCTTGCGCTCGTGAATGTCCTCGAAGGCGATCAAAGTATGCAAGGATGGCTTGCTAGTTCGGTTTCGTAACACGGCCAGAGCCTTCTTGACCAAGAACCAACGATATTGGCCATCAGCACGTTGCACACGCGCCTCAGTCTGGAAGGGTTTCCCAGCCGATAGAGCTGCGCCCCATACGTCAAGAAACGAGGAGAGATCGTCTGGGTGTATCGTGCCTTGCCAGCCCGAACCGCTCATTTGTTGTAGTGGGTAACCCGTATATTCCTGCCAAGCGCGATTCACAAATTCAACCGAGCCGTTGGGCAGCGCGCACACAACTAGTGCGGGAATCGTTTCAACCACGTCCCTCAAATCCAGGGATTCGCTATTCTGTAAGGCCGCGTTTGTCATACGCAACGCCTTGAGGAATACTCTTTTCTTACTCGTATTCCTAAGAAGCGCTTCGACAGGTAAAACTCACGTTTCGCATACCAGCATCAAAATTTTGCGGTAATACTACACTCATGCACCGGCATGTCTTGATGTCGCGCAGTAGTGGTTTTGCTTTACAGCATTCCGCCGAACTGTGAGGGGATGTGTCCGAAACCCCGCATTCAAGAGGAGATGGCCCGAAACTGTGTTGACGTCGCCCGCTGCACTATCAAAAAGTGCTGCGCTTGCAGGAGGCAAGGCGTTTGATGTTGTCGACGATGATGGACGCGAGTACTTCGTGTCAGCGCGTCGGCTATTTGAGCGCTTCGCAGTTCAGAGAGAAGGCAAACCCCAAGACTGATTGGCGCAGGGCAGTCAATGCAAACCGATGGTTTAGGTTAGCTTGCGAAACTCTACTGCCCGAACCCGCCTCGGAGAAATACGAGCAGATTGCCAACCCTGCTGTCCGTTTGAGACAGACGTTAGATGTTTGTCCATGTGATATTCGCGCGTTTTGGGCCGCAAAATGGAGTTTTCGGCCGCAACCGCACCGAGAGAGAGAAAAGGCGAGACTGGCTGGCGGAGCGGATTAGATTCGAACTGGAGTGGCGTTTCGCCACAGTATCGCGCTTTTAGGCCGTAAAAGTGTGGATTTGACAAAATGCGCAAACAGAGAATATGACACCGGAGAAAGTGGACAGACGCATGCAGACATAATGAGATTCGAACTGATGGTTAGGTTTGTAACCTTATAACGAACTCTATCCGATTGGGTCTGACAGCCAGTGTGATGATGGCTGGCAACCGAGCCATCGAGGAGTTCAACGGCTACGCAATCAATTTGAGGTGTCCTTTGAATATTGGCGAGAGTTACGTCTTCTCACGGGAGCGGCGAACTTGAAACTGCCCGCGGCGGGGCCGCAGCGAACCCCTATCCAACTTCCAGCTCATCGAAGTGATGTAATGTCAAAGCTACCGTTGATCCAAAAAAAGTAATGATCATCATGTGGCCGAATGATATCGTATAGCCTCGAAATAAGCGGCAATGGTATGGATCGTGCATAACCTTGTTCCCAAATTCGACCGTCCGACGGTCCTAGGCGGCAGCCCCGCAAAGAGACGATATCGTCTCCGTTTTCTACTCTCAATATTGTTGCTTGGCCTTGTTAGCAGCAGCGCTTTGTGGGGGGCGGATGTTCAGAAAGCTCCAGTCACTTCGGTTGGACCGGGCTCACAGTTCGCAATTGCGGATTTTGACGGAGATGTGCGTCCAGATTTGGCCAGCATTCAAGCTGGACCAAACAGCTCCGGCACCACTAACTATTGGATTCAGCTTCAGCTCTCATCGGTCGGGCGGCAATCGATTCGGCTTGTCGCGCCCGCAGGCGGCCTGCGAATCGAGGCGCGGGATGTCAATGGAGACCATGCCGTTGATCTGATTCTCGCTACGGCTTGGTTTAACCAGCCCGTAGCAGTTTTTCTTAACAATGGTCATGGAGGTTTCTCTAAGGCTGAGCCTGCTGCTTTTCCCGGAGCCTTTAGCGAATCAAAGATCAGCTGGGCAAAGGTCTCCAATCAAGCGACGCGGACTGTTGGTGTTCCTCCACAATCTGGCATTTGGTCCGAGCCACGCTCCCTGCCACATGGGCCATCGCCGGCACGCCAGATTCTGCCTTCGAATGCGGATTTTCTTGTCAATCCTCTCTTAATATCTCACCCTGGACGCGCTCCGCCTTTCGAAGTTCCTCATTTTTAAACGTTCGGCTCATTTTCCGTAAACCTAAGCCTCAGCTCCTTCGCCGTAGGTTTGCATAACGAAGCCGTCCGTGGCATCCAAACTCAGCCTTTGTCAGAGAGCGCGACCCTCTTGGACACAACTTTATCCAAGCAGTAGGAATACGACGTGGAGTTGCAACCGGTTGTGGGGAGGTTTCATGCGGGGTTTCTTCAAGCGTTTGTGCCTTGTGATTCTGCTGTTAACCGGACTCACAACAACTGCATTTTGTCAGCAAGTTTTCACTTGGGAGCAGGTGCGGAGCAAATTTGAGGCTGCGAATCCGACCCTAAAGGCGGCCCAAGCCAGTATCGATGAGTCTCGGACCAGCGAGATCACCGCGTATCTCCGCCCCAACCCGAATCTCACTCTGGGGACCGATGGAACTCAAATCACTCGCTTTGAAGGCGTCTGGCAGCCGTTCAAGGGTACGACAGTTTCACCCGGTGTTAGCTATCTGCACGAACGCGGGGGCAAGCGAGAGTTGCGACGTGACAGCGCCCAGCAATCCACAGCCGTCGCTCAATCGACGTACTCCGATCAGGAGCGCAGTCTGCTCTCTAACCTGCGAAACGCTTTTGTTCAGTTGTTGCAGGCGAAGGCCGTGCTCCAGAACGCGAAAGAGAACTTAGATTACTGGGACCGGGAGCTTACAGTGAATCGCAACCGTTTTAACGTCGGCGACCTCGCCCTGACGGATTTGAACCGCTTGGAGCTGCAACGTGTGCAATTCGAAACAGATTTCGAAACCGCCACGGTAAATCTTCGAACCAGCAAAATTCAGCTCCTGACCTTGCTGAATGACCGAACGCCGATTGATCAGTTCGATGTTGCCGGGCTTTACGATTTCAGCGAACAGCTCATGCCGCTTGAGGAGTATCGGAATGTTGCGCTGGCAGCGCGGCCGGACCTGAAGGCAGCCATGCAATCGGTGGACCTGGCAAATATCAACCATCGGCTAGCCATTGCCAACGGCTCCACCGATCCCACGCTCAGCGCGTGGTATACGCACAATGGTTCGTGGAACAACCCCGATGCCTTGAATACTCTCGGCGTCAGCGTGGATTTTCCCCTTCGCATCTTCGATCGGAATCAAGGCGAAAAGGCGCGGACACAAATCGATATCGGCCGCAACGAGCGGTTGCTGGATGCCAACCAAGCCTTGGTCTTCAGTGATGTCGATTCCGCCTATTGGACGTTAATGCAGGCCTTGAATCTCCTGAGGCCGTACAAAGCAAAGTATCTGCCTCTCGCCGAGGATAACCGCAACAGGATTTCGATTGCCTTTCAGAACGGTGGCGCGTCTTTACTGGACTTCTTGGATGCAGAGAAAGCTTATCGGGACACTCGATTGGCGTACTTAAATCTCATTGGTTCTTATTTGACCGCTGCCGCGCAGATGAACATGGCTGCGGGCCGGGAGGTTCTGCAATGAATCGCTCATTTCTCGTCGAAGCAACTTTGTGTTTGAGCTTGGGCCTTCTCGTCACAGGGTGCGAAAGGAAGGCAACAGCCCAGCAGCCTGGGGCGGCCGGCACAGGTCCGGTTCCTGTTGTCGTCGAATCCGACCTGGACGCGAACAATTTTACGGTGGACCATCCGGAGCAATTTCCGCTGGCAACGGCGGGTGAGCACATCGCAGCCCCGGAACTAAATGTCACCGGTGTCGTTAATCCGGACGTGTCACGGCAGGTCCCCGTGCCCTCGCTCGCCACCGGGCGGGTGGTTGAAATCAAGGCCCGGCTTGGCGACGAAGTGAAAAACGGTCAGCTTCTGTTCAGCGTGCAAAGCACCGACATCGCGGGCGCCTATTCTGACTATCGTAAGGCTGTTAAGAATGAACAACTCGCTAAGATACAGCTCGATCGTGCCAAAATCCTATTCGACGACGGGGCGATTCCGAAGAGCGCGCTCGAAATTGCCCAGACTACTGAGGACAATGCGATCGTCGATCTGGAGACCACAACCGAGCGCCTCAAGCTCCTTGGCTCCGATCCAAACCGTCCTTCGGGAATCGTCGAAGTCTACGCTCCAGTTTCCGGAGTGATTACCGACCAACAGATCACCAACTCGTCGGGCGTGCAAGCGCTAACGCCTCCGAACCCGTTCACAATCTCCGACTTGTCGCATGTCTGGATCGTCTGCGACGTCTACGAAAACGATTTGGCGCAGGTTCACGTTGGAGAATACGCGGACATCCGTCTGGCGGCGTATCCGAACCGCGTTCTGAAGGGGCGGATCAGCAACATCTTGCCGGTAATTGACCCCACGATTCGCACCGCGAAGGTGCGCATTCAAGTGGACAATCCGGGAATTATGCGCATAGGAATGTTCGTCACAGCCACATTCCACGGCCAGAAGCAGGAAGTGCACACGGTGGTTCCCGCCACCGCGATCTTGCATCTCCACGATCGCAATTGGGTCTTTGTACCGCTCGAAGGCAAGAAATTTCAGCGCGTCGAAATCGTCACGGGCGGCATGCTTCCGGGAAATATGCAGGAAGTGATCTCCGGTATTAAGCAGGGGACGCAGGTTGTTGCGAATGCCTTGGTACTTGAAAACACGGTGGACCAGTAGATGATTCGCAAACTCGTTGATTTCGCTTTGGAGAACCGGTTTCTCGTTCTCGCGGCCGCCCTCTTGCTGTTCGGCTGGGGTGCTATTTCCTTTCACCAGCTTCCCGTCGAGGCCTATCCGGACGTGGCAGACAATTACGTGGAGATCATCACTCAGTGGCCGGGAATCTCCGCGGAACAAATCGAGCAACAGGTTACGATCCCGCTCGAAATAGTCATGAACGGCATTCCTCATGTCGTCCACTTGCGATCTTTCTCCCTATTTGGACTCTCCGACCTGAAGTTGATTTTTGACGATGAAGAGCAAGACGCGTGGAACCGCGAAAGGGTTCTCGAGCGGCTTTCGCAAGTGACCTTGCCGGCCGGCGTCGTGCCACAAATGGGCACCGACTGGAGTCCGGTGGGACAGATTTATTTTTACACACTGCACAGCACAAGTCCGCAGTACGACGTCATGGAATTGAAGTCGTTGGAAGACTGGGTGGTCGAGAAGAACTTCAAAGCCGTCCCCGATGTGGTCGATGTTGTGAGCTTCGGGGGACCGACCCGTGAATACCAGGTGCGCATCGATCCGGACAAGCTGATCTCTTACGGCCTGAGCCTCGCGCAAGTCGAGCAGCAACTGGGCAGCAACAATGCGAACGCAGGCGGCAGCTTTATTGAGGCGGGCCTCCAGCAAGTGAATATCCGCGAAGTTGGAATGGTCAGAAACGTGGCCGACATCGAAAACACGGTCATCACCTCCAAGACCGGCACACCCATCCGCGTGAAGGATATTGCCGTCGTCGCGCAGGGTCCGAAGATACGGCTGGGCCAGTTCGCCAGGGCCATACATCGCGAAGATGGAAAAATTATCGATGACGGCGATGTGGTTTCCGGAATCGTGCTTTTGCGCAAGGGTGCGAACTCGGACCAGGCCCTCGCTGGAATTCACGCGAAAGTCCAGGAGCTGAACGATCACATTTTGCCGCGCGGCGTAAAGGTCCTGCCATTTATAGACCGCAGCGATCTCGTCCATTTCACGACGCATACGGTGCTCCACAACCTCACCGAAGGCATCATTTTGGTGGCGATCATCCTGTTTCTGTTTCTTGGAAATGTCCGGGGAGCAATCATCGTCGCCCTTACGATTCCGTTTGCACTCCTGTTTGCGGCCACCTGTCTCAATCTGAAGGGTATTCCCGCAAACCTTCTCTCCCTCGGCGCGCTGGACTTCGGCATGGTCGTGGATGGCGCCGTGGTGATGGTTGAAAATATCGTGCGCCATATGCACCAGCGGCAATCCGAAGCCAGTCCGAGAACGGCAATCAACACGATTGCCCTCGCGGCACACGAAGTACAGCGGCCCGTGTTCTATGCGATCGGCATCATCATCACGGCGTATCTGCCCATTTTTACCCTGCAACGCGTGGAGGGACGCTTGTTCAGGCCCATGGCCTGGACGGTGGCATTCGCTCTCCTCGGCGCGCTGCTTTTTTCCATGCTCATCGCACCCGTTCTGGCGAGCTTCTTTTTCAGTAAGGGAGTAACGGAATGGCGCAATCCGGTGATGGAGATGCTGAATAAAAGGTACCGCACGGCGGCCAGTTGGGCGATCGAGCACCGCCTGGTCACCGTGGGAGTGGGCATCCTGGGGCTCCTTGGCGCGGTATATCTTGCAGCTAGCGGCGCGATCGGGTCCGAATTTCTGCCGCATCTGGACGAAGGCGCGTTGTGGGTTCGCGGCACTCTGGCGCCGAGCACCGGGCCGACGGAAGGTATCCGCCTCATGAATCAGGCCCGGGATACGCTGTGTTCCTTCCCCGAAGTGCCACAGTGCACCAGCCAGGTCGGCCGTCCCGATGACGGAACCGATACTACGGGTTTCTTCAACACCGAATATTTCGTCGACCTCAAGCCGAAAGAGCAGTGGAGACCGGCATTCCATCAGAATAAAGACGAACTCATTGCGGCCATGCAGCGCGAGCTCGACAAGATACCTGGAGTGGATTGGGGTTTTTCTCAGCCCATTGAAGACAACATGGAAGAAGCGGTCAGCGGCGTCAAGGGCGAGCTGGCTACCAAGGTCTATGGCGAGGATTTGAAGGTCCTCGAGGAAAAGGCCAACCAGATCGTCACGGTGTTGAGCACTGTAAAAGGGGTTCAGGACCTCGGTGTATTTCGCGCCCTGGGCCAGCCCAATATCAACTTTGAAGTGAATCGGCAGCAAGCGGCGCGCTATCAAATCAACGTCTCGGATGTTCAGGACGCCATCGAAACCGCCGCTGGGGGGAGCTCGCTAACCCAGGTTTTACAGGGCGAGGCGCGGTACGACCTGGTGTTGCGTTACCTTCCACAGTACCGCTCCAGCAAGGAAACCATTGAGAACATTCGCCTGCTGGCGCCCTCGGGCGAGCGAGTCTCACTCGCGCAACTCTGCAACATTCAGGAGCAGGAGGGCGGTTCAGAAATTTACCGTGAAGGAAACGAGCGCTACGTCGCCATCAAGTACAGCGTTCGCGGCCGCGACCTGGGCAGCGCCGTCGAGGAAGCGATCAAGAAAGTAAATAGTCAGGTTCAACTCCCGCGCGGCTACCACATCGATTGGGAAGGCGAATATGAAAGTGAAAAGCGAGCCCAGGCGCGCCTCTTCATCATTGTCCCAATAACCGTCCTCGGGATCTTCTTGATGCTCTACACAATGTTTCGTTCCCCAAAATGGGCCGCGCTCATTATCGCCACAGTCGTAATGGCCAGCGTCGGCGGCATGTTGGCGCTTCTGTTCACCGGGACGCACTTCAGCGTTTCGTCCGGCGTCGGATTTTTGGCCCTGTTCGGTGTGTCCGTCCAAACCGGCGTGATCATGCTTGAATACATCAACCAGCTGCGAGCCAGTGGGCACTCGATAAAAGATTCCGCGATTGAAGGCGCAGTCCTCAGGCTCCGGCCAATCATGATGACCATGTTAGTGGCCACTCTGGGTTTGCTACCCGCTGCCGTGTCACACGCCATTGGGTCCGATTCGCAAAGGCCTTTCGCCATCGTCATCGTCGGAGGCCTGATGGTCAATTTAGCCATGAGCATCTTTATCCTTCCAACGCTTTATGTTTGGTTCGCGCGAGAGGGCGACAAACTCCCCGTGCGGGAGGAAGCATTTCAGACGTAAGCCGGGGATTTCAGTACTTGGCAAACATGAGCAGCTCCATGACGGGCGCGACTAGCCCTTCCCGCGGGCAGGAAGTGACTCAAGTTCGACGAGGTGTAAGCCAGTGTCACACGGCCTTGTCTTGCTCGCCACGGGCGTTGTTACGCTGTTTTGGCTTTTGTTCATGCTGGCGGACTATGGTTGGGAAAGAAAAAAGAGATTTGGTTTGGATGTTCAAGCTCGATCCGCTGCGTTCTGCAAATGGTCTGAACAAACTGACTACGAGTTGTATTCCTGGATTCGGTACCTGGTGATTATGCTGCTGACTTACGTAAATACTGTGGGAGTGATCGCAGCTGAACCGGAGAGCGTGGAAGGCCTGATTTCTCTCGTTCGCCTGTTTTGGGCGTTTTCGGTTGCGATTCTTTTCTCCATCACCCTGCTCACGATTGACCGCTACTGGGACCGCAGTCGACGACGCGGCTTGAATAGAATTCAAGCGAGCTTTTTCTGGTCGTACTTCTGGCTGAGATATCCGGCGCTGATTCTGGTTACCTTAAGTGCTGCCAAGCGGGGTTTGCAGCCATGATAAGCGCTTTATTGCCGGCAAGAGTGATGTTGAGAATTAGGCCGACCGAAAAAAAATATGACGTTTTGAGAGTGAAATGGCAATCAGAGAAAAGGGCACGGCGCAGTCAATGCGAACCATTGGTTGACTTTTTCTTTTACGAACGCAGATTATCCCGCACGATCAAAATACCGGCGTTAATGTCGCAGATAATCTGATTGATCCCCACTGTCTGAAACATTCTCGTTGCTTCTGCGGACAGCGGCAAGCAATACTCAATCTGATCTACGGCCATCTCGAAATGCGCTAAAGCCGAGACGAGTTGCGGTCCGTCTCCCACATCCTGCATGTGGACGAGACCAGCTCTGATCTTCAGCTCTCATTGCCAGCGCGCCTGCGTTTCTTCTCGGCTTTCGGAACGGCCCTCTGAGTGGGGGTTCTTATTCATGGTGCCCATGCTGCGAGTTCATGCAACAAAACCGCTGTTTGACCGTTCGAGGAGACCGCAATGACCCTTCAAGTTGACGATGAAGCGCTGGACATTTTGCTTCGCAAGGCCCGCACCCATAATGCGTGGCTCGATACTCCCGTCAGCGACGATCTGCTGCACAGGCTTTACGAGCTGATGAAATGGGGACCCACGAGTGCCAATATGTGCCCCGCACGCATTCTCTTCCTCAGAACGCCGCAAGCGAAAGAAAGACTGCGGCCCGCCCTGTCTCCCACGAACGTGGAAAAAACGATGCAAGCTCCTGTGACCGCGATCGTCGCTTACGATATGAATTTCTATGAAAAGCTGCCCAAGCTTTTCCCGCACAATCCCCGCATGCGCGACATCTTCGCCAATTCACCGCAGCTGGCCGAAGTCTCGGCGTTTCGCAACGGCACTTTGCAAGGCGGTTATTTCATTCTTGCCGCCCGCGCCGTTGGCTTGGATTGCGGCCCCATGTCGGGGTTCGATAATGCCAAAGTGGATGAGGAGTTTTTTTCGCCTGGAAGCTCCGAAATCGCCAGGATCGAAGACGAATTTCCACCGAGCCGTATCAAATCCAATTTCTTGTGCAATCTCGGCTACGGCGATCCGTCCAAACTCTTCCCGCGCAGCCCACGTCTGGAATTTGACGAGGCCTGCAAATTGCTGTAAGCCGCCCCAGCCCGCGCATAACATAATCGTAAGAGGATTATCGAATCAGTGATCCTTTATGTCTCCATTACTGGATAATTCTCATGCGCGATTTGCTAATCTCGCAACTTGGCCTCAGGCACGCTTGGACTCTCTCTATGGGATATCGCGACCAGACGATCTGCGTGGGATGGCCTTAATCACGAACGCAATCGGTGGTTCGCATTGACTGCGCGTTGCCCAGNNGCTAACAGGGAAAAATACAGGGAGGCAAAAAACGGTTCCCTTTCGGCGCGGGCCGTCCGAAACTTCATCATTTCTGGTCCTTTCGTAGCTACTTTTTATTGTGGCTCTATCGGAACGTGATTTTCCAATGTCCAGTGGAAAGCTGCTTAGCGCGAGTCTGCACATCGTTCAGAATATCTTGGCCCAAAGCCTACCACCTAAAAAACATCCCGACGCTATTCCCAGTAGACTTCGATACCATAACCGTCGGAATCCATGCATCGGAAGGTCACATAGTCGGCATGTTCTTCAATGTCGTGGACCTTCACCCCCTCGGAACTCATGCGACCATGTAATTTCCGCACGGCGCGCGCACTACCTAGCCGAAATCCAAAATGAAACCATTCCGGAAGCGAAAAGGGCGTTCGATCAGGAGCGAGCGCCAGATCGAAGCCACTTGTATTCCTCAAAAACAAAATATCCCCATGACGTACACGTTCCCGAAGCGAAAGTACGACTCGTAGAAACGCTGTGCGCGATCCAGATTCCTCACGTGTAGGTGAAGGTGGTTGAGATCTATTTTCCCAGCCGGCTTTCGGCCATTTGTCATTTGTTGCCTCCCGTAGAATCGAGTTTGAAACGATTTTCTTTCGAGTTTCCCATTTCGCTCGCAGTGGCTTGAAGAAGGTAAAATCCAATGTCGCGAGTGTTTCCAGGATAGCCCTTGTTTTTTTCTCAAATCGGATATCCTCATTTTTCAGCGGCACTGAGGATTTATCTGTTTGACATTCATTTAAAGACGTGCTACACGCAGCCGCAAAGGTAGGCTCGTAGAGAATTGTCGATACAGATTTACCGGGTTTTGGGTATGGACGGCATCGGGAAGAAACGCTTCGTGCGTTTAAAGGGGGCACCTATGAGGTTCTTGTCTTCACGCCTTTTGAAGAAGGCAATCCAGCCATTGGGTCTCGGCGTTGGACTCTTGCTTGTGTCTCTGTCCTCGTTTGCGCAAGGAAATGCGGGCCGCATTGTCGGCGCGATTACCGACCAGAGCGGGGGCGCCATTGCTGGCGCAACCGTCACGGTGACGGACGTGCAAAGAGGCGTCTCGCGCGCCCTAACCACGGACGACTCGGGCTCGTTCAATGCTCCCAACCTGACGCCGGGCACGTACAAAGTGCGCGGCGAGTTCAAAGGGTTCAAGGCGACCGAGCGCGACAACATATTATTGGAGACCGGCGGCGAGGTTCGTGTCGACTTCACCCTCCAGCCTGGTGAGCAGACCCAGACGATCACGGTAACCGAAGCGCTGCCGATGGTGGAGACCACCAACGCCGAGCTAGGCGGCACGCTGCAAAGCGATATCGTCGATAACCTGCCCTTGAATGGCCGCAACTTCTCGAACCTGATACAACTGCGTCCGGGCTTCACGATTTACCCGGGTGGCTCAGGCTGGACCCAAAGCACCAACGGCTTGCGGAACACCGACAACGTCTACATGGTGGACGGAATCAACGGCGACGACCCCTGGATGTCCCAGGCCGTGTGGGATTCGGTGATGGCGTCGGGCGATTCGGGGACGCTCATCTCCATCGACTCCATCGATGAATTCAAGACCGAGGAAAATCCGCGAGCGGAATACGGTTGGAAACCGGGCGGGATCGTCAACGTAGGCATCAAGTCGGGCACCAACGCTTATCACGGGACGGCCTACGCTTATGGCCGCGACGGCGCCTGGGATGCGCGCAATTACTTCAACCCGGCGCCGCAGCCGATTCCTTCATTGAGCTTGGAGCAGTTTGGCGCCACCTTTGGCGGGCCCGTCAAGAAAGACAAACTCTTCTACTTTGTGACCTTTGAGGAGCAACGCTACGCGCTGGGATCCACCCAGGTTATCACGGACCCGGTCACGGCCACCGGGATCGCAGGCGAAAACGCGAAGAATAGTCTTATTGCTGCCTGCCAGGCCGCATTGGCCGTTGGGGCGGTGGGATCGGGAACGCCGGGAGCGCTGACCGCCCTGAGTGCCCAATTGGCGGGCCTCAGCAACACCTGTGTGCCGAAGGCTAATTACCCAGGCCTGTTCCCAGTCGTGTCGGGGACCAATCCGGTTGGCGTGACGGGCGCCCTTGCTATCAACTCCATTGGCAACGGTTTAGTCAACAACAACCGCATTGACTCCGGGCTGGGCAAGGTGGACTACCACCTCAGTGACAAACACTCCTTGAATGCCATGTATTACATCAGCCCGGGGACCGGACAGCTGAATGACTCTCCTTCGCAGACCAATCCGCTCTGGGAGACGAATCAATACGCGCGCTCCATGGCCTTCGCGGGCGCTTGGACCTTTACCCCCAGTTCTTCGGTGGTGAATGAAGCCAGGGTGGGCTACTCCCACTATTACCAGGTGTTTCTGAGCGAGGACGCCGCCCAGAACCCGGCAAACTACAGTTTCAACGGCAGCAACTACAGCATCAACACCGGCCAGACGAATCCGTTCTACTTTGGTTTTCCAGGAATCAGTATTTCTGGCCTTAGCGGCGCTTTGGGTGCCGGCTGGCCCAAGATCGTCGGGCCCGACGGTGTCTTACAGATCACCGATCACATCTCCTATTTGCGCGGCAAGCACGCCTTCAAGTTCGGCGGCGAAATCCTGGACAACCTAAGCCAAACGAACGTAACCGCGAATGCCAAGGGCCCCCTCATATTCTCCAGCCTTCAAGACTTCTTCGCGGGCATGCCCAACGGCGTGCCCCCCCCGGGAACTATCCAGGGAGGGGTTAGTTCAGACGGCAATGGCGCCGCGACCATTCTTACTGGGAACCTTTTAAGAAACTTTAGCTTTCAAGGGTACGCGCTCTTCATTCAGGACGACTGGCGCGTCAAGCCGAGACTAACCGTGAACCTGGGATTGCGCTACGAGATCAACACCGTCCCGACGGAACGAAACGACTTGGCGGGCAACTTCAATCCGAACGCCCCCACGGGAATTCAACAGCTTGGCAATGGGCTCACCTCTCTCTATAACGGCGACCACAACAATTTCGCGCCACGCCTGGGTCTCGCCTGGGACGTTTTCGGAACCGGCAGAACGGTGGTCCGCGCAGGAGGCGGAATCTACTTCGAGCAGATCGCGTTGGATGTGTTCAACGGCATTGGCAACTCGAACGGACTGCGCGCGGAGCCCACCGGCGCTAGCCTGATTTATTGCTCAATCTCAACAACCGGCACATGCCCCGCCGCGAACACGGTCGTTCAGCCGGGTAGCGGCACGATCGGGGTCATAAACACCGCCTTCGGTGGCGGTGCTGGCACGCCCATCCTTAATGGCACGGGTTGTGCTGCGGCCAACGGCGAGTGCCCCGGTGAAATCCCGTTTAACTGGGCGAACAACGGATCCAGTAACCCTATCTACTCGTTTCAGGCCTTTTGCGGCGACGGTAAGACGGCCATCCCCTCCGGTCCCTTGAAGGGCTTCACGCCAGCACAATGCTCCATCTATGGGGTGGAGCCCAATCTGCGCACCCCGTACGCTGCTGAGTACAGCCTCGGCATTCAGCATGCCATTACGCATGCCCTGTCCTTGGACATCGGCTACGTCGGCAACAAGGGCACGAAGTTCGTAAGCAACCTGGAAATCAACCAGCCGAATTGCACCACCGCCGCCGCCGCATCCCTCGTGCCCGGATCGGCCGCCTTCCCATGCGCTTCAGGCGTTATGGGTCCTGGGTGGACGCCGGCCATAGTAACCGCTTGCTTATCGAAGGCGTCGAACTGCAAGCCTAGTACGGCTAACGAGCAATTGGCCCGGCCGTTTAATGCCCAGTTCCCGTACTTCAAGACCATTAACGAGTTCGGGAACTTTGACAACTCCAACTACAACAGCCTGCAGGCCACCCTGACGGCGCGGAATTATCATGGATTGACTCTCACTGCCGGTTACACCTATTCACATGCCCTGGGTGTTAGTTCCGGCCAAGGGACGGGCGGCGGCAGCTGTACTCCCGTCAACAGCTACGCCAGTCTTGACAGCCAGTGTTACGGGCCCACCGAGTTCGACATTCGGAATCGCGAGACCTTCTCGGCGACCTATAACATTCCCGGGAAGGCAGGCTTGGGGCAAATCCTGCAAGGCTGGTCGGTCAATGCCGTGGCGATCGTTCAAAGTGGCCTGCCCTGGGGTATAAGTGACACCACCACCGACTTCGCCGGAACCGGCGACACCGGCCATCAGTGGAATTTCTACGGCAACCCCAACGACTTTACGGCCATTAAAAATTACCAGGCCGTCCCGTTATCTGCCAACGGATCCCCTGGAATTCCGTATTACTCAGGCACCAGCAATGCGGCCTGTCTGGCGCAGTCCCAGGCTATGGGTGCGCTGGCCGTCGCTTCGCTCACCAATCTGGGCTGCTACGCGCTGGGCAACTCCATTCTGATTCCTCCAGCCTACGGAAGCTACGGTACGACGGCCCGCGGCCAGTGGCGCGACAATGGCTTCTACAACGTGGATTTCTCGGTGACCAAGTCCTTTAAGTTCAAGGAGCGGCTCACTGCGCAGTTCCGCGCGGAGTTCTTCAACGTTCTCAACCATCCCGACTTCGTTAATCCGGCTGGTGGGCCCGGAGGCGGCGGCGCCAGTCTCAATCCTTCAAGGGCGGGCACCACAAGTGGGCTCGCCTATGTCTCCAATACTCCCGACGTTGCCAGTTCCAATCCCGTGCTTGGGTCGGGAGGCGCCCGCGCGATCCAGTTGGGCCTGAAGCTGATTTTCTAATAGCTGCGGCTACGTTTCAGACAAACCAGAAAAGGGGCCGGTCTCGTGTCCGGTCCCTTTTTCTTTTCTGCTTTTCAGCGGCGGTGACCTGACCGGGGATTTTGATACCAGGTGAAGTAAGAGAGATCCTCGACACATTCATCGCACACAATTTGGCTGTCGACGGAACAGCTCCTTCCCCAGCAAGGAAATTCTCCTTTACAAATTAACTAAATATGGAGGTGGCTTGGGAGATTCAGGAGACAAGACTCTTCGTGGATAAGGCGCGTAATATTCATCTTTGAAGATTACTGAATACGTCCCATTGCTGTCCTGCCTGTAATTGAATAGCGATCCTGTCCGCCTTACAGACGTATATCGTAGTCTTGGGGCATATCGTCTCGGCGCGGATTCTGGTTCTCTCTGGTGCGATTCCTTGAGCAAGGGCCGCCCACGCTCAAACTGCAGGTCAGCTGAAAAACGATGAACGGTAAGGATTGCGCAGAGCAACAAACAGGAAATCCACAGCAGCTAAGGAACCCTACTTCAAAATATCCCCCGGCGGGATCGGCCCTTTTCTTTACGGACTTTTTCAACACTCTCATAAGGAAACCTGCGGCCACAGTGGCCATCGGCACATAACGAAATGGCCCGAGCGCTAGCTAACTCAACTCTTGTGTTGCGAGTAGACGAAACGCTTTTGCCCTCCTCCCCGTCTAGTGGGACAAGGATGCGCGGCCAGGCTCGCCTAGCCGTCGTGCGCTGCGCGGGAGGAATCATGTTCGGCTCAAATCGATCGCCGTCTCCTCTGACTGCCTGCATGGCCGCCACTCTCGCGGTCTTCTCCATTGTTTCCCACAGGGTTTCCGCCGCCGAACCCCAGGCGCCGCAGGCTCCGGCGCAAGCCGCCGCCTCCGCTGCCCAAGTGGTTGGCGCAATCAAAACGATCTCCGGCACTACCCTTACTCTCGCGCCCGATAAAGGCGGGGAGGTCTCTGTCGTCGTTCAACCGGGCGCGCGCATCGTTCGCGTCGCCCCAGGGCAAACCGATCTCAAGGGAGCTGCCGCTCTTCAACTTTCCGATCTTCAGGTGGGCGACCGCATCTTGGTCCGCGGTAAGGCCTCCGACGACGGCAAATCCATCGCTGCCGCCGGCATAATCGCCATGAAACTGTCCGACGTCGAGGCCAAGCAACAGCAGGAGCGCGATGATTGGCAGAAGCGCGGTACCGGGGGCCTGGTCAGCGCCGTTGACCCCGCGGCTGGCGTGATTACCATCTCGGTCGCGGGCCCCGGCGGCGCCAAGCCGCTGGCAATCGACACGACCAAGAGCACCATCCTGCGCCGCTACGCTCCCGGTTCGGTCCAGTTTGACGACGCTAAGCCCAGCTCGTTCGATCAGATCAAAGCTGGCGACCAGCTTCGCGCGCGTGGCGCGCGCAGCGCTGACGGTGCGAGCTTTGCCGCCGAGGAAATCGTCTCCGGATCCTTCCGCAACATTTCTGGCACCGTCAATTCGGTTGACGCCGCGGCCAGCGCCATCACAGTGACTGACCTGGTCACCAAGAAGCCAGTGGTCGTGCAAATTACCTCGCAGTCCAAGGTGGTTAAGATTCCTCCGCAAGTCGCGCAGGGAATCGCCATGCGTCTCAAGGGCGGCGCCGCAGGGGGAGGGGGAGCGGCGCCTGAACGCGCGCCGGGTGGACCCGGCGGCCAAGGCGGCGGGGGCGGTCAGGGCGGTGGGCGCGCTGGCAACGCAGACTTGCAGCAAGTCGTCGCGCGTCTGCCCGCAGCGCAGCTCACCGATTTTCAGAAGGGCGATGCCGTCATGATCGTCTCGACCCAGGGCGCCACGTCCGAAGCAGCTACGGCGATCACCATGGTCGGAGGCGTCGAGCCGATTCTGGCGGCGCCCAGCGGACAAGCGGCAGTCATGAACCTTGCGCCTTGGACCCTCGGTGGGGGCGGTGGCGAAGACGCTGCCCAATAAACCAATAACTCAAGGGCAGAGCTGCAGGCGCTCTAGCCCGCTGGCACAGCTCGCACAGTGGATTCACACAGTGGAGACGATATGAAATGTCTGAGACTTAGGCCGCCCTCGGTCCATGCGCCAGCAGCCCTGTGTGTCTTGCTACTCGCGCCTTTGGCGCTTGCGCCTGCCAGCTCGAGCTTGCTGGCCGCGCAAGCCGGTCCCGCCGGCTCGATTCATGGCACGGTGCTCGATCCGTCCGGCGGCGCCGTCGCCAACGCCGCCGTGCAGGTGGCTCCAGCGGCGGGCACGGCGCTCACGGCCACGACCAACGCCACAGGCGCCTACAATCTCAACAACGTGCCCGCGGGAACCTACACGATCCAAGTCAACGTGACGGGTTTCGCGCCGTATCAAAAGGAAAATGTCATGCTTGCCGCCGGCCGCGCCCTGCAGCTCGACATCTCGCTGACAATTCAGCAACAGAAAGAACAAGTTACCGTTTCCGGAGATGCCCTTGCGCTGGACACCTCCGCATCGAACAACGCCAGCCAGGTCGTCATCATGGAGCAGGAGCTTGCTGCGCTCCCCGATGATCCCGACGAGTTGCAGGCTGACCTCGAGTCTTTGGCGGGTCCGGGCGCTGGACCCAATGGCGGGCAGATGTACATCGACGGTTTCACGGCAGGCCAACTTCCACCGAAGTCTTCGATCCGCGAAATTCGCATCAATTCAGACCCCTTCTCCGCCGAATATGATCAAGTTGGATTTGGCAGGATTGAGATCCTGACGAAACCCGGCGGGGGCGCCTGGCATGGCTCGGTATCGGAGAACAATAACAGCGCGGTCTTCAACAGCCGAAATCCTTTTGCTCTGACTCGGGGCAATTTTGAGTCGAATCAAATCAACGGCAATATTGGCGGAGGGCTCGGCAAGCATGCTTCCCTCTTCTTCAATGCGGATTACCGGAATATTGCCAATTCGTCCGTTATCAATGCCCAGATTCTCGGTCCCGCTCCCACCTTCACTCCGGAGGCCTATCAGGCGCTGTTTCCGCTTCCTCAATACCGGCTGAACATTGGTCCCCGGTTGGACTGGCAAGTGAGCACGAACAACACTCTGACGGTCCGCTATCAGTACGAACGGAATTCGGTGACCAACAGCGGAGTCGGAAACTTGACTCTTCCTGTGCAGGCTTCCAACGCACTGCAAACCGAAGATCAGCTGCAAATCACCGATACGCAGTATTTGGGGAAAAGAGTCATCTACGAGACCCGTTTTCAGTTCCTGCACCAGCCGACCAGTAATCTCGCGGCGAACCTCATTCCCTCGATCAGTGTTCCCGGCGCGTTCACCGGTGGTGGAAGCGGAAACGTGCGTGACGTCCAGAATCGCTACGAATTGCAAAGCTACACTTCGATCGCGTTCGTGAAGCACTTTGTGAAGTTCGGCGCACGCATTCGCGAAGTCACCGACTCCAGTAATTCGACCTCGGCCTTCTTTGGTGCTTTTCAGTTTTCCGCTTTGACGGCCTATCAGAGAATGGTCGAGGGTCTGGCCAACGGAATGACGATGGCGCAGATCATTGCCCAGCCGGGATGCAATACCAACGGTGTATCGAACGGCAGTTGCGGTCCGAACCAGTTTTCGCTGACGGGCGGGAATCCTGACGCGTATGTCTCAATGATTTCTGCCGGTCCGTTTATCGAGGATGTCTGGAAGGTCCGTCCGAACTTGACGCTCAGCTATGGCTTGCGCTTTGAAACCCAGAATCACATCAAGGACCACATGGATTGGGCGCCGCGTGTGAGCGTAGCGTGGGGCCTCGGTGGGACCAAGACAACTCCCAAGTATGTCGTGCGCGCTGGCTGGGGCATCTTCTACACACGGTTCGGCGAGCAGAACATCCTCCAAGCCCTGCGCGAGAATGGCATCACCGAGCAGCAGTATATCGTCACCAACCCCGCCTTTTACTGCGGTCCCACAACTTCCGGTGGCACAAGCCTTGCCGGCGCTTGCCCAACGCCGACCCAA
>PLJR01000388.1 GCA_003140295.1 Acidobacteriota bacterium | reverse complement strand
CCGCCGATGCGGAAATAGCTCGTCATCATCCGCTGTCCCGACACCATCTCGAAAATCTTCAAAATCTCTTCGCGCTCGCGGAAGCAGTACAGCATTACCGAAGTCGCGCCCAGGTCCATGGCATGCGTGCCCAGCCATACCAAGTGTGAAGCAATCCGCGTCATCTCCGTCAGCAGCACGCGAATGTACTGCGCGCGCTTCGGTGCGGTGATCTGCAGCAGTCTTTCGACCGCCAGGCAATAGCCCAGGTTGTTCGAAAGCGGGGCCAGATAATCGATCCGGTCCGTCAGCGTGATCGCTTGCGAATAGGTAAGCGCTTCACAGCTTTTCTCGATGCCCGTGTGCAGGTAGCCGATTTCCGGGCGCGCCCGCAGTACCGTCTCGCCATCGAGCTCCAGGACCACGCGCAGCACGCCGTGCGTCGAGGGGTGCTGCGGCCCCATGTTCAGGACCATCGTCTGCGTAGCGCCCGTGACACCTTGGATCGTGCTCGCCATCAGCGAAATCCTTCCACCGGATAATCCTTGCGCAGCGGATAGCCTTCCCAATCCTCGGGCATCAGTATCCGGCGCAAATCGGGATGTCCTTCAAACCGAATGCCGAACAGATCGAATATCTCGCGCTCGTGCCAATCGGCCGTGGGCCACACCGGCGTCATGGTGTACATCACCGGATGCACGCCTCCCTGCACGCGCACCCGCAAGCGCAGCACTTGCCGGTTGGGAATCGAAAGCAGGTGGTAATTCAGCTCGAATCGGGGCTCCATCGGAAAACGGTCCACCGCCGAGATATCGGAGAGAAAATCGAATTCCAGCCCCTTCTCGTGGCGCAGGAATTCGGCCACCCGCAGCGCGTTTTCGCGCGCCAGCTCAATCGTCAGCTCGCCGCGAAATTCATTTGCTTCCGCGACGGCCGCAGGATCCCACCCGCGCAATGTCTGCACCAGGAGATTTTTCTCGGCTTCTGAATTCGAGGTCATGACGTGGGAGGCCGCGGCGGCGGAGACCGCACCCAATCGAGCGCTCCTTTTTTCCACAAATACACGTAACCCACCAGCAGAATGGCGATGTAAATCAGCATTTCAACGAATCCGAACCAGCGCAATTCGCGGTACACGTAGGCCCAGGGATAGAGAAAAATGGCCTCAATATCGAAAAGAATGAACACCATGGCCACCAGGTAAAATTGCACCGAAAACGGCTCGCGCGCGTCCCCGGTCGGGGTAATTCCGCATTCGTAGGGCTGCTGTTTCGCGCGGTTGGGCCGGTGCCGGCCCACCAGCGATGACGCCAGCAAAATTACACCGGCAAGCGCCATCGCCACTAAAAAATGGATGAGTAAGGGGGCGTAAGCTTGAGCCAGGTTCCCCGTCATGGATGCACAAGATATAATAGCGGCGCTGTGGTCGGCCGGTCAAATCTCGCTGGATATCCCTGGAATTCAGCTCTTCGGCTCTGCGACAGCAACGACTCGCGACACGGACTCGTCGTAGTGACTCACGATAACGACTCGCGACAGCGACTCGCGACAGCGACTCGCGATAACGACTCGCGGCAGCGACTAACGACAACGACCGCGTAGGTCGCGCCTACCATGACTGACACCGTTCAAGTGATCATCAACGGAGCCACGCAGCCCGTGCCGGTAGGTTTGAACGTATCCGGCCTCTTGGCGCATCTGGGGATCGCGGGTAACCGTGTCGCAATCGAGCGCAACCAGGACATCCTTCCTCGCACCGAATGGGGGCAGACCGCGGTTTTGCCTGGCGACACTTACGAAATTGTGCACCTCGTGGGCGGCGGCCATACTGGCCGCCGCGTATGATTAAGTCTTAGCGCGTCCTCGCCCTTTCTTGCTGTGCTTGGTCAAATGTTCCTTCCACGGTTCCCAATAATATTTCGGCCACCCGCGCGTGACGCCGGCATGGTCGTGGTCGGGAACATTCACGTGCACCAGGTCCACCTGGCTGCCGCCCGCAATTTTGCTGAACTGCAGTACCAAAATCGAGTCCGGATCGCTGCGCTTCCATTCCGCCGATCGCCACGACTGCACGATCAGGCTATGGGGAACCACGATCAGATTCCGCCCCAACAGCATCCCGCCAAAGGCGGTAAACTTTCCACCCGCGCGCCGGCTTATGCGTGCGGGTTCGCCCGTTGCCGAGGCGTGCTTAGCTGAGTCCACGTACATTTCGAAAAGCACTTTGGGAGTGCACGCAAATTGCACCGACTGTTGAATAGCAGGTGTCATTTTCAGTCTCCTTATTGAAGTCGACCGTTGTCTCGGCAGCATGTTATGGAAAGAATTGCGAGTCCGCTGGCGCCATGGTACCGAGGCCCGGACAGGATCGCGAACCAAAGCCCGCCGCGCAACCAACTCGCCGTGCAAACGTCACGCACTTGGCCTTCAGTAGCACAGGCATTCCTTCCTGCCTGTGCGCTTTTAGCCCCAACGGCGGGCGGCCAGCGTTTTTCGCAAAGGTGCGTCCTATCTCAGTTTCCCTTCAAGCAAACCTCAACGTTCGAAAGCCGGTGTGAGGGACTCCTACAGCCCCGACAAAAAGTGCCCCATCTTGCTCCGTTTCGTCTTCAGGTACGCCCGCGAGGCATGCGAACCCCGCGGCTGGCAGGGAACTCGCTCCACCACGCGCACGCCATTGTTTTCGAGCTGGCTGACCTTGTCGGGATTATTCGAAAGCAGCCGCACGCGCCGCACTCCCAGCAGCCGCAGCGCCTGCGCCGAAAACCGGTAGTCGCGCGAGTCCGCGGCAAACCCCAGCTCTTCGTTGGCTTCCACCGTATCCATCCCGCCATCCTGCAATTGGTAGGCGCGCAGCTTGTTCATCAAGCCAATGCCGCGTCCCTCTTGCGGCAGGTACAACAGAATCCCAGCGCGGGCCGCGCTGATTTTCCGCAGTGATAGCTCGAGCTGCGCCCGGCAATCGCAGCGTTGCGAAGCCAGCACATCCCCGGTAAGGCACTGCGAGTGTATGCGCACCAGCGGCGCGACGCTGCCATTGAGCTTGCCGTGGTACAGCACCACGGCGTTTTCCTCCGGCGCGTCGCCCTCCACCCCCAGCACGGTGAAATTCCCGAAGCGCGTCGGCAATGCCGCACGCGCCACTATGCGTGCCGTCCCGCGCCGTGAATCTTGCTTCCGGCTCGTTTGGGCACGAACCTGTAAATCCCGCCCTGAGCGATGACTCGGCTTGGTCTTCGTCTTCATAGGAAGCCCGGTAGTATAACAGCGGCAACGCCCGTATCGCGCTTTACGCGCACGATACATGTACCGCTCTTTACGCGCAGGCTGGGGCGATACTCATTCCCACGCTTCGTCTCTTGGGCGTGTGACCAAACGCACGCACGATCATCCAATCGTCGCGTGTCAGGAGTCACGTCTAAGGAGTCACAAGATGCAGATCGGCGTCGACAGCTTCGCGGCAGCCATCTCCGACCCGGCCTCAGGTCTCACTCTCGAGCCCGTCGAGCGCATGCAGCATCTGCTCGAAGAGATGGAGCTTGCTGACCAGGCTGGTCTGGACGTGTTCGGCATCGGAGAACATCATCGGGCCGAGTTCCTCGATTCCGCCCCCACCGTGATTCTGGCAGCCGCCGCCACACGCACGAAAACTATCCGACTCACGAGCGCTGTCACCGTGCTTAGCGCTGCTGACCCTGTCCGGGTCTTCCAGGAATTTGCCACTCTCGACCTTATCTCCCATGGTCGTGCGGAAATCGTCGCCGGCCGAGGATCCTTCGTCGAGGCTTATCCGCTCTTCGGGCTGCGTCTTGAGGACTACGACTCGCTGTTCTCAGAAAAGTTGGATCTGCTCCTCAAGATCCGCGAGAACACCCACGTTGGCTGGTCCGGCAAGCATCGCGCGCCACTCACCGGGCAAGCCATCTACCCTCGCCCGCTGCAAAATCCGCTGCCCATTTGGGTCGGTGTTGGCGGCACGCCCACCTCATTTGCGCGCGCCGGCATGCTCGGACTCCCGCTGATGGTCGCTATCATCGGGGGGCAACCCGCAAGATTTCGCCCTCTGATCGACCTTTACCGCGAGGCCGGCTGCCGCGCCGGTCACCCCGCCGAGAAACTCATCGTGGGCCTGCACGCCATTGGCTTCTTGGGAGACACCACTGAGCAAGCAGCCGACGACTTTTATCCTGGGTACGCGCACACCTTCACTGAGATCGGCAAGGAGCGCGGTTGGCCTCCGACGACTCGCGCGCAATTCAACGCTGTGCGCGGGCCCACGGGCGCCCTGTTGATCGGCGACGCCGAAACCGTCACCGAAAAAATACTGTATGTGAACGAAGCCCTCGGCGGCATCTCACGCATCACCTTCCAAATGGGCGTCTCGACGCTGCCGCATCAGAAGATGTTGCGAGCCATCGAAATCCTGGGAACTCGCGTCGCACCCATGGTACGTAAAGAGCTCGCCGCAAGCCCTGCGCGTGCCTGATGCCGCGAATGGTGCCGCGAAGTGGCCCTATTGGACCCTAGTGGCCCCTAGTGGAAATGAACTGTCCGCTAATCATAGTTTGCGACAGTCCAATTTCTTGCCCATTGCATCGAACCAAAGGGGCCGAGCCATTATGAAACCGAGACTCAAAGCGAACCAAGAGGAAGAAGACCTGAAGTCCAGACCACACGATGCAGCTACGGACCGCGTACAAGAAGCCTCGGAAGAATCGTTTCCTGCAAGCGATGCGCCTGCCCTGACTCCAGAAAATGAGGAAAAGGGCGAAGAAACCAAACATGATCCGCCCGCTGCCCAGGGCTGCGCAACTTCGTTTCTGATGCAGGAGCGAGGCGAAATAGACAAAGCCTGTGGCGAGCCTGAACCGGACCCCAACGAAGAGTACGTACAGCCGGAGAAAGAAAAAGAAGCGGGTGGCGAAGGGTAAGCCAGGCACGGTTCGTACCGACCGCCAACAGTCAAAAAAATCTCTTTCTCGAACCGTCAAGCCGCCATTTCTGCTAAATACTAACTATGCGATAGGCTCGGTTAATCGGTAACTGGCTGCCCGGCACTCTTCTTTACATCGTCCCGCCGATTGGCTAACGTAACTGCCGGATGCGACTAAGGCCGAGCCCGGCCATCCAGCCGCGCTGCCATCGCAACCGGTGACCATGTGAACACGTTTTCCTCCGGGCAAGACCTCCTATTTACGCTGCTGCTCAAGGTTGGCGTAGCCGCTTCGCTCGCCGCCCTGCTGGCGCGTTCGGCCGTTTTCCGCAAAGTCCTTTTCACGGAAATTCGCGATTCTGACCTGAAAATCAAGTTAATGCTGTTCCTCACCCCCAGCCTCGCTCTTGGCGTGATGTTGCGTTTGTTCGGATCACAATACCGCTTTGCCGATTTGATGCTGGAGGGCTCGTTTATCCTTGGCCTGCTTGGCGGCCGCGTGGTGGGCCCGCTGGGCGGCTCGATTGTCAGCCTGCCGGCATTCCTGAATCATGAATGGCTGGCCATGCCGGTGGCGGCAATCGCCGGCCTCGCCGGCGGCCTGATTCGCCAGGTGATGCCCAAAAAAGAAGACATCTGGAACTTCGGCCCTTTCACGTTTTTAAGCATCCCCCGCTGGCTCGCGCGCCTGGCACGCCACATGAGCGGTTCCTGGGAAATGCTTCCGCTTGCGGGTTGCATCGGCCTCGAGCTAGGCCGGCTCGCGCTTGGCCAGGCCACCAAGCCGCAATGGCTCTTTTTCATTAATGCGCAAAATTGGTGGTCCATCGCCCTGCTCTTGCTCGCCACCACCATGGCTGTCGCCGTACCCATCAAGATTTGGAATAACACGCGCATTCAAATGAACCTCGAGCAGCACCAGCAGCTTCTGCTGAAGGCCCGCATGGACGCCCTTTCCGCCCAAATCAATCCCCATTTCCTCTTCAACACGCTCAACACCGTCTCTTCCTTGATCCGCTACGATCCCGATCTCGCTCGCGGCGTCGTTCTCAAGCTGAGCAACATCCTGCGCCGCTTGCTGCGCAAGCACGAGACCTTCGTCCCCCTTCACGAGGAGCTCGACTTCCTCGACGATTACCTCGATATCGAAGTAGCCCGTTTCGGCCGCGACAACCTACGCATCTCCAAGCACATTGATAACCGCACCCTCGAGGCGTTCCTTCCGAGCATGCTCCTCCAGCCCATCGTGGAAAACGCCATTAAGCACGGTCTGGCGGAGAAACTCGAGGGCGGCCAAATCTCCATACGCACCTCTTCCATCGAAGCCCGCCTGGTGATTGAAGTGGAGGACAACGGTGCCGGCATCCCCGAGGATCGTATGTCCCAGGTCTACGTCGATGGCATCGGCATGAAGAACGTGCACGAACGCCTGCGCGTTCTCTACGGCGACGATTTCCGCATGGATATTTCCAGCCGTGAGGGCGCCGGTACGCTCATTCGCATCGAAGTGCCCGAACTGGTCTCCGAAATGACCGGCGCCAATAAAGGTTGGCTCTAAGATACGCGATAAGTAATGCTACGCGATAAGTTCTCTACAGCCCTGCGCCGCCCTTCGCGGCCTCTTCTCCGTCTTTGAACACGTACTTGATTACTTGTTTATAAATCAGCAAATTAGGGCTGCCCGTTCGCGTCAGCTTGATGCAATCCCGGTCGTACCATTCCACGGTACCCCGCAGCACTTCACCATCGTCCAATACCACCGCTACCGGCGTATGTGCCTGCATCTGCTTGACCCAATAGAAATTTTCCGCGTGTGTTTGTTCCGGAGGCGCAGGCTTCTTATGAGGTTGGGGACCCGCGGCATGCGGCCGCGGCGGCGCTTGTTCCTTTACTTCGGTTAGAGTAGGGCGAAATAATTTGCGATGTACCATCAGCACTCCTTGGTTTTCGTGAGGGTCGAAGCGTCGCAACTCGTTGCTTATGATGCGCACCGCCGCATTTGAGTTACGACATACTGCGAATGAACCAACTTTACCCGCCTATTGGTCTCCCGAAAGCGACAGGGCTACGGCGTCGAGGCCCAGCTGCCTATTGATGTTACGCCGGGCCCTGCTGGCAAGTTCATCCAGCCCTTCCATGGCTCGCGCCACCCATAAAGAGTCCACCCGCTGGCCCAAATCGAGCAGTTCCTTCTCGAGCGAGGGATTACGAAGCGCTGGACCCGCGCAATCGGCGGAAACTTCGAGCAGATCGGTGAGCAAACTGTAGAACACTTCCAGAACTGTCTCAAACGGCGCTCGCTGCCCCTTGGTAAGCAGAGTCGTTTGTGCGAAAAGATTCGCCGACGGGCGAATCGTGGCCGCCGCGGCCAATATACCCAGCGCCGTCCGCCGCAGCTCGATAGCACCCTCCAAATCGAGCGCCAATGCTGCTCCCGGGCTGCCTTCGGCAAGTTGCGCCGCGATTTTGCGCGCGCCCGCTGGCCACGTGGTTCTTTCACCGAGCATCCGCGCCACCTCGGCCGTTTCCAGAGGAGCAAAAAAGAATTGCAAACATCGCGAGCGGATGGTCGGCAGCAGCAGGTAAGGATTGGGAGCCAGCAGAATCAGCGTCGCGGTTTCCGGCGGCTCTTCGAGAATCTTCAGGAAGATATTGGCGTGGTCCCAGCGCATGGTCTCCGCGCCATCCAGAATGAACACCCGCCGCCGCGCCACCGGCTTGAAGTAAGCCGCCCTTTGCACCGCGCGCAGTTGGCCCACGTGCAGCACCGGCCGCACCACCGGTGTCTTTAGCCGCACCGGATCGGGCACCACCGCCCACACGTCCGGGTGGGTCTCGATCAGCAGGGGCATGCGCTCCACCATCGCGGCGTCGGCGCTTTCCCCCCGCTCGGCCAGTCCCTGCTCGATCAACTTCGAAATACCCGCCAACTTACCGATGCGCCTGCAGTTGTCGCACTCGCCGCAAAAATCATCCCGAAGCCGCGCGCAATTTGCCGCCTGCGCAAACATTCGAGCCAGCGTGAACTTCCCCAGCCCGCGCGGCCCGCCGAAGAGCATGGCGTTGGGCACGCGTTCGGACTCGAGCATGCTCCTCAGCGCATTTACGATTTGCTGATTGCCGACAAATTCAGAGAATGGCACGTTCGCTCACCCAATACGCGGCGCCCGATACTCAGCAGTGACTATGGAGCTGACGTCCGCGCAAACACCAGCGGCTCCGCCGCCGCCAGAATCGCGCGATGGATCTCTTCCGGCGATCTCACCGCATCGGCCGCCGCATCGAAGCATTCCACGGTCACCCAGTTCGGCTCGGCCGCCAAGGCGTCATACACCTGCCCAGCCTGTTCCAGGTGGCCGCCATCGGTTTCCTGCAGATCCAGGGCTTGGCGCGTGTAGCTCCGCGCCGCTTTCCTGCCTACCAGGCGCTGCGCCTCGGCGGGCCGCAGGCGCAGGTAGATAACCAGATCTTCCCGGGGCAGCCCATAAATTCCATACTCCAAGTGCCGCAGCCAGCCTAAAAATTCCGCACGCTCCACGGGAGCCACCCGCGCCGTCTGGTGCGCCAGGTTTGACCCCACGTAACGATCCGCCAAAACGATCTGGCCCGCCGACAGGGCGCCTTCCAGCGCGTCTTTCGCCTCCAAGCGATCACCGGCATACAGCAACGCCGAAAAATGCGGCTCCACCGCGTCCAGCTTGCCGAATTCGCCGTCGAGGAAGCGTCCCACCAGCCGGCCAAATGAGGACTCGTATCGCGGGAAACTGAATCGCGCGCACCGCACGCCACGCCCCTCGAATGCCGTCCCCAGGAGTTCGGCCTGTGTCGCCTTGCCTGAGCCGTCAATCCCTTCCAGGGCAATCAGTTTTCCGCGCGCGGTCATGCCTGCGGCCAGTCTATCGTGACTCCTCCGGCCTCGCAACCTACGCGCCCCGCACTTCTGTTAGAATTCGCACCATGGATGACCCCCCCAGCTCTATCGCCGGCAACCTCGAGAAAATTCGCGAACGCCTCGAGCTTGCCGCCCAGCGCGCCGGCCGCCGCGCCGACGAAATCACCCTGGTCGGTGTTTCCAAAAACTTTCCCGCCGAGCGCATCCGCGAGGCTTTCGACGCCGGCGTGCGCCACTTCGGCGAAAACCGAGTACAAGAATTTGAAGCCAANNCTCCCCGTGCTTATCGAAGTTCGCCTCGATCCCGCGCCCAAAAAATCCGGCTGCGAGCCCGACGCCCTCCCGCGTCTCGCGGAAGGCGTGCTGCTCATGCCTCATCTCGAGTTGCGCGGCCTGATGACCGTGCCTCCGGTCTTCTCAAATCTGCAGGAGGTCCGCCCCATCTTCCGGCGTCTCCGCGAGTTGCGTGACGAAATGGCTCGCCTCCTGGACTGGCCGCTCCCCGAGCTTTCCATGGGCATGTCCCACGATTTCGGAATTGCCATTGAAGAAGGTGCTACGCAGATTCGCCTCGGCACCGCTCTGTTTGGCGCTCGCCCCGAGGACGCCTGACATGCCGCCGCAAATTGCAGCCATACAGCGAGAATTGCGTGCGCAGGCCTTGGATGGCTGGCTGTTTTACGATTTTCATCACCGCGACCCCATCGCCTCCCGCGTTCTCGGTCTCGAACAGGGAAGCTTGGCCACCCGCCGCTGGTTCTATTTGATCCCCGCGCGCGGCGTTCCCCGCAAACTCGTGCACCGCATCGAATCCCACGCACTCGATGCGCTCCCCGGCACCGCGCTGGTTTACGCTGGCCTCGACGAGCTGCAGCGAAATCTTTCACGGCTTCTCGCGCGCAGCAAAAAAGTTGCCATGCAGTATTCGCCGCGCAACGCCATCCCTTACGTCTCCATGGTCGACGCTGGCACGGTGGAAATGGTGCGCGCCCGCGGCTGCCAAGTCGTCACCTCCGCCGACTTGGTGCAGCGTTTCGAAGCCTGCTGGAGCGCCGAGCAGTACCGCACGCACCTCGACGCCGGCCAGGTGATCGACCGCGTCGCGCAACAGGCCTTCCTGCAAGCCGCGCAGGCCGTGCGCGCGAAATCCACGCTCACCGAATACGATCTTCAACAATGGATTCTCGCCGAATTCCGCGCCGCCTCGCTTACTACCGACGAGCCCCCCATCGTCGCCGTCGGCCGTCACACCGGCGACCCGCACTACGAGCCGCGCGCCGCTGGATCTTCGCGCATTCGCGCCGGCGACCTGTTGCTTCTCGACATCTGGGGCAAGCGCGACCGCCCCGACAGCGTCTACTACGACATCACCTGGGTCGGCTATCTAGGCGCGAAGATTCCCGAGAAGTATGCGAAAATCTTTGCGGTGGTTGGCGAAGCTCGCGACCGCGCCGTGGCCTTCGTCCAGCATTCCTTGGCCGCGGGGCGCGTCATTCAGGTTTGGCAGGTCGATCGCGCCGCCCGAGAAGTCATTCGTAAGGCCGGCTACGCGAAATATTTCGTCCATCGCACCGGGCACAACATCGGACAGGAAGTTCACGGCAACGGGGCCAACATGGATGGACTCGAGACGCACGACTCGCGCACCGTCCTCCCGCAGACCTGCTTCTCGGTCGAGCCCGGTATCTATTTCCCGGAATTTGGCGTGCGCAGCGAATTAAACGTATATATCGACGGCGCCGATGCGCGCGTCACCGGCCCGGTGCAGACCGGCATTCTGCCCCTGCTGGCATAAAATTTCGTATAAAAGTCCGTATGACTTGGCGTAAAAGCAGCCGCCCGCAAGCGCTGCCGCCGATAATGAATACTGAAGATATATGAATCCAAGCCAGGAAGACCCCGACGTGCCAGCGCAAGAAGTCCAAGCGCAAACCTACCCGCTCCAGGGAAGCTTCCCGCTGGCCATTGGCGCCGCGGCGGCCGCCTGGATCGTACCCGGCCTGGGACACCTCATCCTGCGCAAGTGGGACAAAGCCATCGTGTACTTCCTCGCTGTCGCCGCTCTGGCCGTCACGGGCCTGCTGATGCGCGGCAACGTTTTCACCGCCAGTGGTGCCGGTGACGCCTTTGACATGCTCGGCTTTTTTGCCGATCTCGGGAGCGGCATCTTTTACTTCCTGTCCCACTCGATCAACGCCGCCGGTCCCGACGTTTCGCGCGCCGCGGGAGACAACGGCACGCGTCTGTTCGCCACTGCGGGCGTGCTGAATCTCCTCTGCGTTCTAGAAGCCTTCCAGATCGGCCTGGGCCGCAAGCCCGATCTACGCGAAGACCCCCGCGAAGGGACCCACGAACCCCGGCGCGAAGAAAGGCCCGTGGCGTGATCCTGAATCATTTCCAGACCATGATCGTCTTCGCGCTGGCTGTCTCCGTAGCCTTCGCCTACCTGTCGAAACCCACGACGGCAGAGCGCATCCGCTACGCCGTCTGGTCGTTCCTCGCATTCCTGGTGGTAGCCATAGGCATCGGCTGGCTAATGTATCCTTTTTCCCGCTAATCATCCGTTTTCCCGCTAATCATCTTTCTCGCTAATCATCCGTTTTCCCGCCGCATTACCGGCCAGCGTGTTTGACCGGTTTTTGCATCGCATGCTATCTTCAACTGCGTTTCCGCCAGCACGAAGCCGAAGTAGCTCAGTTGGTAGAGCAGCCGATTCGTAATCGGCAGGTCGGCGGTTCAAGTCCGCCCTTCGGCTCCACCCATCCCAGGGGTCCAGACCGGAGACATGGGTTACAAAACGTGCCGCCTACATAGGCGACCACTTCGTAAGCATAACGGTTCGCAGGATACGATTGATCCGCGTCTGATACCCCTCACCTTGTGATTTGAGCCAAGCGATGATATCGGCGTCTATGCGAACGGTTACTGACTGCTTGACAGGACGATAGAACTTGCCAACGTGGGCACGACTCCAATCGTTCACTTCCGGGATGTCGGAGGTGTCTATGTCAGCGTCCTTCATTCGGGCCAAACCGGCGATTTCCTTACGAGCCTTTCTTCTGGTTTTGTTCATAGGTCCTCCTCTCGCGTGGTGTGGCCTTGCGTGCCGAAATGATTCGCACGGTTTCCTCGCCGCTTTCCTCCGAGACAGCGTGCGCGACCAAGAGCACCACCGCGCCCCTGATTAATCCTAAAGTCTGCCATCGCTCTTCGCCCTCGATGACGCGGTCCACCAAACTCATAGCCTTGGGGTCGTCAAAAACTAAAGTAGCCGTTTCGAAGCTAACCTTGTGTTTGAGTTGGTTGCGGCGGTTTTTGGCTTCGTCCCAGGCAAAGCGCACCGAAGTGTACGTACAAAACAGTATGTACGGCTTATAGGACGGCGTCCAGTCTCAATTGCGTAGCAAAATTGCGGCCGCATTGTGCCAATTTGGTGCAGAATGTCCCCGAGGCGTCACGGAACAAGTTGAAAATGCCCAAAAATCGGTGAATGCACCCGAATGCAACAGAACGCCATCACACTTTGGAGTGCCCTCCCAAAGTCGACGCTTGTCCATTTTCTGTCCGTGAGCGCCGCACATCATCAACCTACGAACTGCGCCGGCTGAAGCGCGACCGTCCCGACCTTTACGCCAAAGTTGAAATATCGTGAGTCTTTGGGCGGGTGCCCCATTTTCGCGTTTTGTGCAAAAGTGGGTCTGGTTTCGCTATTTCCGATCGCGCGACGGACGCTGGGCGCCGATACAAAAAAGCCCGACGAGCCCAAGGGCCCCACATGCGGCGAAGAAGAGCCGCTGGAATGCGTAAATCGCGCTTGGCGGGATGGGGATTTTTACTTGACCTCCACCAACTCCGATTCGTATCCCAGCGCCTTCAGGTCGGTTTGCACGGCCACAACATTTCCTTCAGAGAATTCCGTTGCAGCGTGTTCTTGTGCCACGAATCCATACTTGGTGCCGGGCACGTTCACTGGTGGATCTTTCTCTACGACCGGATTACTGACCCAGCCACCGTCCGCAGGAAGGCCAACGTACCGCCCCTTGTAATCACCGGATGTTATTCGGATTCTCTCCATCATGGGTCGGATACCTCCGTTGGGTTGATTTTATCACCTTCAGCCTGGGCATGGGCGCACAGCTCCTTTCGAATCGGTGCGGCTCAAGGCGTTGGATGGCCACGGCGCATCCAATAATTGATAGGGTAATTGATAGGGCTGAATCACGATCAGCCATGAACTGGGGAGAAACCCACACGGCCATAAATCACGGAGATTATGTGAAATTAGCAAATGCTGAGGGAGGGGATGTTGGGGTAGCGTGGGAAATTAATCCCCCCAATACCGCATCAATTCAGGTGTATTGGTGGAATGATGGCCATAGATGGTCAAAATATTATGAGCCGCAAAATCTGACTCTTGTACCGCCGGCGGAAATCCCCGATCACGCTATCAAACTTAGGGACAGTTTGGGGCTTTAAGCGCGAGCCGATTTTAGTAGTGGGAGGGTGGCCCATTTTTGCGCTTTCCGCAAAAGTGGGCTCTTTCCTTAAAATTTGCGGATGCCCGGTCGGCGGGCGGCCCATTTTTGCGTTTTGCGCAAAAGTGGGTCTGGTTTAGCAACCTATGATTGCACGACAGCCCCTGGGCGGCGATACATGAGCGCCTGACAAGTCCTAAGCCCTTTGCGCCGGTTCGCTCGCAAAACACGTTCCACCGTTCAGAACAATNNCAATCCTCGCGCGTCATACAGGCTGTCCGTCAGTATGATGGTGGTAGGAGAAAACCGCAGAATTTCCTGGGCGGCTTGTAGGCCGTTCATTCGCGGCATGGCGATATCCAGAATCACCACGTCGGGACAGGCAATCCTGGCTTTCTCAACTGCCTCTTCGCCATCTGCTGCTTCGGCGCATATTTCTAAATCGGTTCTATCTGCGAGCAGTAGCTTAATGGCCGCTCTGGCCAGCTCATTGTCGTCCGCGAGGAGAATTTTTGCGATCACGGTAGACCTCGGTGTCAGGCGTTGTCTCTATGCTGAGGAAAGGAAACATGGAGTGCCCCACTTGAGGTATCGAAAGCACGCCAAATTTCCAACCGCATACTACCCCGAAGCAAAGTGGAAATTGCATAGAAATGACGAATGTTCAATTCTAGTTAACCTTGCAACACACCGAGGAGCGCAGCCCTCCATCCATTCGAACGCCGCTCCGCGCTCCTTTCCTCTGGCTTTAACGTCACGGCAGCGCCCCGGCCGGTTCCGCTGCGGTTCCTGCCCCAGTCATTCGAATACGCTGGGCATTCGAAACTAGTACCGCACAATTACCTATATACAAAGTAGTATAAATGTGCTACCGTGGATTGTGCCGCTCGAACCCATGCAGTTCTTGCCGCTGCTTGTCTGTCATTGCTCTATCCTCACGCCCCATGCGCATACCCGTCGTCACCTCGAGCGACACGGCAGCAGGCCAAATCGCGCTCCATAACTCCCTATGTTTTCAGAATAATACAAACGCCTCATTTCTTAACATCCGTAGTTTTATACAGTTACAAACGCCTGGGGGGTATAGCTCATTTTCCCAGAACGGGCGGGTGCGGGCTCTACTTGGAGCCCGCGCAATTAGAGAACGGGCTCTACTTGGAGCCCGCGCAATGAACCACCGACGAATTTAAATGGCACCCACCCCTCGCTCCGCCGCCTTTGGTAGCACAGTCATTCCTGGCTGTGCACGCCTCCCAGTTGCCCGCACCCCGAGTGGTCACAACCCATCGCACTGGCGGAAACCGGACCTGCGCGATGTCCCGGCACCTCACGCAATCCCGGCTGTCCAATACACTACCGCCGACTCCTTCCGTCACCGACACGGCTGCGGTGTTCTCGACGACGCAAGCCCCCGCCCCTATTGGGTTGACCTACCCGCGCGCCCTGATTCAAACTGCTTCCTTAGTCGAGGAGGATCAATGACACTGAAGAAAGTGAATCTAAAATGGGTACCTATCGCCGCACTCGCGTTCCTGGCGCTTCCCGCGGCCTCGCGCGCCCAGGATTCCGCCAGCCCGCTCAAGACCCCGAAAGATAAAGTGAGCTACGCCGTCGGCGCTCAAATCGCCCTCAGCCTCAAGAGCCAGGGCATTGATATCGATCCCGACCTGGTCGCCAAGGGTTTCAAGGATTTGCTTTCGGGAAGCAAACTCCTGCTGTCCGACGACGAGTTGCGCACCACCCTCACCGCCCTTCAGCAGCAACTCCAGCAGAAGCAGGCCGAGCTGCTGACCAAGGCGGCGGCCGACAACAAGAAAGCGGGCGACACTTTTTTCGCCGATAACGGCAAAAAAGATGGCGTGGTCACTCTGCCCAGCGGATTGCAATACAAAATCATCAAGGCCGGCGAAGGTAAAAAACCCTCCGAGTCTGACACCGTGTCCTGCAATTATCGCGGCACTCTGATCGACGGTACACAGTTCGACAGTTCCCCGCCGGGCCAGCCTGCCACCTTTCAAGTTGGCGGCGTTATTCCCGGATTCAAGGAAGCCTTGCTCCTGATGCCCGCCGGTTCCAAGTGGCAGGTTTACATTCCGTCGAATCTCGCCTACGGCGCCGGCGGCGCGGGCAACGCCATCGGCCCCAACGCCACGCTCATCTTTGACATTGAGTTGCTGGCCATTCAAGGCCACGCAAAGCCGTGAGCTAAAGCGGCGAGCAGGCACTTTTTTACCGGCGGCAGTCCTGGCGGCCGGAGTCGGCCGGTTGGCGTGAAAGCGGTGTCAATAACGAAGCAGCGTGAAAGCGACGGCGCGATTCCTACGGGTGCGGGCTGTACTTGCAGCCCGCGTGATAAAATGTCAAAAAGCTTTACAGGTTTAGCGGGTCTGCACTTGATGGAGTAGTTCGACAAACTCATCCCGCTTGTTGCGGCCCACCACCGCCGAGGCGAACGCCACGTGGACCAGCGGCGTGCTGCTCGCTTCCGGTGAAGCACTGGCGGCGAAAGGAAATGGGTTGAGCGCGCCGATGGCCCAGAAAAAATCTGCCGTCGCTCCCTGCAGCGCATCGGGCAAATTGAAGTGCGTGGCGGCATCGGCGGTCACCCCGCCCAGTTCCTGAGCTTCAAACACAAAAAACGTCATGCTGCCGGTATCCACCTGCTCCATGGGAGCGACGTAAAATTCGCTGAATGCCCCGGAGGCGTGCGATCCCCCAGTCGTACTCTGGCGAAAGGTGATTCCCGCGCTCACCTGCGACGCGTAAAAATCGGCGAGCGTCTCGCCCAGCGGGCAGGCGTAAAAAACCTGCAAGGCCGAGGGAGAAGAGGCATCGTTGGCGGATACCCGGCTCGCATTCGCAAGATTGTGCGACACCTGGTCCATGCAGGATACCGAAGGCGGCAGAAAAAAATAAAATAGAAAATCCGGAAGACTCATTCCCGATCCGCTGGGCGAGTGCATCTGCGTATCGAGCCAGTAGGGGTCGTGGCCCAGCAGCGGATTATCGGAAGTGGCGAGTTGCAGGATGGAACCTTCGTCGCTATTCGCGAGCGCCAGCAAGGCCGACAAATGAAATGGCGGCGCGTAGCCGCCGAGCCCCTCCGGTGGGCGCGCCTGGCCGGGGTTGACCAGCCGCCATTCGGGAGCCAGCGTGATCGAAATCGTATCCGACAGTGAGAACCGCGTGTTTCCCGGCGCCAGTTCCGGTGGCTGCTCTTGTTGTGAGGGCGGCGGCGGCTGTTCCGCAGGTGGAGATTTTTCCTGCGCGGACGGGACATCCGGTGCGGTTGGCGGCGCTTCCTGTGCGCCTTGCTGCGCTTCCTGTGCGAGCACAGGGGGCGCTGCCATCAACCAGAAAATCGCGGCGGCGAGCACAAAACGGAAAATTCCCTTGGTATTCATACGCGCATTATTCCAGCGGCGAGCATCATGACTCCCGGCACCACAGGCCACCGTCACCGGCCAACATCACCGGCCAGCATCACCAACATGTTAAGCACTATCTTAAGCCACTATCTTAAGATGTCGCCGCAGGAAATGCTGCACGCTTCGGCCGGGTGTGTGCTGTTCGCCCTGCCGCGCCGACACATCAGACGTAAGGCGCTGCTCCACCCCAAGTTAGGCCTTTCTTACAATTCTCAATTAACGTGCGTTCCGCGGCGATGTAAGGGGAGCACGGTATTCTCGCCACGCGCCCCGTGCCCCAAATTTAGAGGGTGTCATGACCCAGGTCGCAGTCGCGCAGTTTTAATTTCCCTAGATAAGTGACGTGGAGGTTACTATGAAGTCCAAGTACAATTGGCTGGCAATGCTGTTGTTGGGCGCCGCAATGGGCGTGGCGCTGCCGGCGGCTGGTCTTGCGAAATCGATTTTCGCGGAACCAGGCGTTGCGAAATCAAATGCAGCGAATCCCGGCCAGACTAAAAGCGCCGCGCCGCAACCCGGCAGCTCAACTTATGGAAGCCGGTTAGCGGAGGAAGTGCGGCACCAACTGGTGCTGATACCTTTCCTCTCGGTATTCGACAATTTACAATATTCGGTGAATGGCAGCGAAGTGACGCTTTCCGGTTGGGTGACCAACGGCGCCGTGAAAGATGATGCGGAATCGGCCGTCAAACACGTTGAAGGAGTCACCAAGGTAAATAACAACATTCAGCTTCTGCCGGTCAGCCCGATGGATGACCAGATACGCCACGCGGAATTTCGGGCCATCTATGGAGAGCCGGCGCTCGAGAAATATGCCTCGGGGTCGCTTCTGCCGATCCACATTATCGTAAGCGGCGGACATGTGACGCTCGAGGGATACGTAAACAGCCAGTCCGACAAGGACCTGGTCAACATTAAAGCGAACGGAGTTCCCAACGTTTTTTCCGTAACCAATAACTTGAAGGTCATGCCCGGAAGGTAAGGGCAGAACACGGAGCCAGTTCATGACGGAGGCGCGAGGCCAGGACTTGGACGAAGACCGGAATCGCGCCTCCTGTTTTTTCTTTCTGGCGACTGGCTTCCATGAAGCAATGATCCGGCGAATGATCCGCCGAACGGGCGGTGCGATTCTCGCATTGCTATTGACGGTAGCGCCGCTCGCGGTGCGGGCTCAATCCAGTCCCGCCGCCATTTCTCTATTCCCGCAGACCTCCACTGTTTCACCAAGGACTTCCACCCGGCCCGGACCTTTGCCCCAAACGAAGCGGCCCACGCCGTTGCCCTACCAACCGATCACGAGCACCGGCCGCCTTCACTGGTTCGTGCTGAATTCGATTGGCCCGCAGAGTCTGGCGGCGGGAGTTTTTAGTGCCGCGATCGGTACCGCGATGAACTCACCGTCCGAGTATGGCCCGCACTGGGAGGGTTTCGGCAAGCGCTACGGCCTGCGGCTGACGGGTATCGTGACGCAGAATGCGATGGAGGCGGGAATCGGCACGCTCTGGGGAGAGGATCCGCGCTACTTCCGCACGCAGGANNCAGGACGAGCCGCTTCGCCGCCGAATCAGGAACATTCTGGTGATGACCGTAACGGCCCGAGGCCGCGATGGAGATCTGCACCCCGCGTATGCGCGCTACATCGCGATAGGCGGAGGGAACTTCCTATCGAATACGTGGCGGCCCGAAAGCCAGGAAACCGTAGGATCCGCACTGGGACGAGTGGGGTTAGGCTTTGCGGGACGCGCGGCGGGCGACGCATTTCTGGAATTTTGGCCGGACATCAAACGAATCGCCCTGCGGAGACGCCCCTAGAAGCAGGCTCGCTCGTTGAATTTCTCGCCCGGTTGGCATCGGACTTGTAATCGTTTGTAGGGAGCTCTGAAATGGTCCGCCGCTTTTAATTTTTGGGCGTCTGCAATGAGTAGAAATCCCCGCCGCGTATCGGTTTGCTGGTCAGACCCAACTGCAGTATTTCCACGCTTGAGTTGCTGTCAAACACCTTGCCTGGCAAAATCAGCTTTATAAGCAGCCGAAAGCCGCCAAACCCGATTCCTGCCGCGATGGCGAGCACCATAATCGAACCCGTGTCCATGAACGCCCCTACGACGATGGTGCCAATGCTGGGATCGGTTAACTCGTGGCTGGGCTCGTTCCAGGTAACCGAGGACGCGTAATGAATCTGATCGAGAAAAGCTCTTGCCGCGGGCAGGGAATCGACCCCGGAGAGCACCGCGACAAGCGCGCTCGAGCGCGTGCCAAAGACTACCGGCCCTTTATTCAAAGGGGTATTTGACGGGGTGTTCGAGGGAATGGCGGCGGCCACATCCGGCCCGGGGGAGGCGCCAGTCGCCGCGCCGATATTGGGATTCAGCGAAAACCACTTGGGAAGGACGGCATACTGCTCGGAAGCGATCTGCTGGGTCGGGTAGAGCACCAGCAGCAAGGTAGCCGCCTGATCCTTCGGCTGGCCCGGCAAGTGATACCGCGCCACGATTCCCTCAGCACTCTTATCGAAGCCAATCCAATCCCGTGGTATTGGACCACTCACCGGAAATACTTGCGCCAAAGCCAAGGGACCCAGAACGTAGTGTTCGGTGCCGTGCTCGAGGCCGGCCTGCGGCAAGTAATCGGGAATGTCAGGATAGGGCCGGCGATCGGCGCGTGGCAGCAAAACATTGGCCAGCGCGTTGAGCTCCGCGTCGGAGGGGCGGTCCACTCTCAATGACGAAGATTTCGGGGCCGATGTTTCCGGGGGCGTCACTTGCGGCGACGAACTCGCAGCCGGGGCAAGCTCCACAACCAGGTTGCCGGCGACGAAAAGTGCGTGATCCGCGGATCCCGCGGCATAGGCCGCTGCTTTTCCCGGGGCGAGAGCAGCCATGCCGGGGCTGCGCAAGAACGTGAAAGCTCCAAAAGCGGCGGTCGGGTCGGTCATGCGATAAAGCGTAGCAGTCACCGATACTCCGCCCTGCGCATAGTTCCGGCGCTCGCCGCCGGAGACGCCGTACTCGTGAAGAATGGCGGCTTTATCGCCCGCAAATTGGGCGATTTGTCCGGCGGAAACCTGCGTGGATGGCGCAGGAGCGGTCCAGGAACCAAAGGAGGGCGGCAGCAGACCCTGAGTCTGCGCCATCAGCGGCGCTCCGGCCGTAAGTGCCAGTAAAGTCACAAAAAGCAGTGCAAAGAAGGCTGTTTTCCACTTCATTAACTGGCTACCTCGATAGGATTGGATGCCTTCATGTTACAGCGAGTCGCTTGCGGGCGCCAGAAGCCTAAGACCAGACGCGGTTAGACGTGTTGTACAGGCGAAGCAGCCACGGCCCGGTGGGATCACACTCCGATTTTCTGCGGACGCTCATTCGTTTGAGAACACCACCCGCCCGCTCGCATCGAGCGTGCGATAAACAGGATGGGGAATGTCGAAAGCCCGCGGTTGTCGAGCCGACCCCGGCTGAAAGTAGGTGGAAGTCACCTTCTGGACGTAATGGCGCGTTTCAGGGAAATTGGGCACGCCCCCAAAGCGATCGACGGCGGCAGGGCCGGCATTGTAGGCAGCCAGAGCGTTATTCAAATCACCATGGTAACGCTGTAGCAGCATGCTCAGATAGCGCGTGCCGGCATCAACATTTTGTGCCGGATCAAATGCGTTTCCCACGCCCAGACGTTCCGCTGTTCCGGGAATCAATTGCATAAGCCCCAAAGCGCCCTTGGGAGATACCGCTGACGAGTTCCAGTTCGATTCTGTGGAGATCACCGCGCGGACCAGTGCAGGATCGACATGGTTCTTTTCCGCCGACTGCTGGACGAGCTGATTAAGCGCAGCGGGCTCGATGGGCACGGCCCTCAGCGCGGACGAGGTCGCAAGGGGGCCGGGTTGCGTACTGACCTGCGAGGGCTGCTGCGGGGTTGCTCGAGTCGGCCTGGTAACGCGCTTGGTCGGGCTACGGGCGGGCGGCGGATCGGCATTGATGAAGACGAGATGCCCCTTGTCGTCAATATAGGACGATAGTTGCGCACGTGCCGGGACAGCACACAAGGCTAGCCATATCAGTAAGATATAAGAGAGTTGGAGCGGAGCCTTCATGGCATTCGCAGAAAGATGCAGCCTCCCAGTGGATAGCCGATCGATGGAACGGGCCGGTAGTGCCTCGGCCACGTGAATAGCGCGCCCGGAGGTGTTCCTAGGGCTAGGAAATCATAACATTTGGTCAATCAGCGGGACTACGCGATCGAGGGCTTTCTTGAGGTTGGATGTGTCTTTTCCGCCAGCCTCCGCGAGGTCGGGGCGGCCGCCCCCCTGCCCTCCAACCTCTTTGGCGATGGCTTGAACGATCTTCCCGGCATGCAGGCGGGGTGTCAGATCGCGGGTGACGCTGGCGAGCAAGGCCACTTTGCCGTCTTCGATCGCGCCCAGGACGACGACGCCCGAGCCCATCTTCTGGCGCAGGGGATCGACAAGCTGGCGCAAGCCTTCGCGGTCGACCCCTTCGATTTCGGCGGTGAGGACGCGCACGTCCTTGACTGTGCGGATACCTTCGAGAAGGGTGTCCAGCTTCGAGACCGCAGCCTTGCGGCGCGCGGCTTCAAATTGTTTTTCGAGCTGCTTCTGCGCCTGTGCCAGCCGCTCAAGAGCGGGAACCACGTCGTCTTCGCCGACGTGGAGGCGCGCGGCCACTTCCGCAAGCATCTGGCGGGCATTCTGGTAATCGGCAAGGCCACCTTCGCCGGTGAGCGCCTCGATGCGGCGTATGCCGGAGGCTACAGATTGTTCGACGGCGATCTTGAAAACGCCGATGTCGCCGGTGCGGCGAACGTGGGTGCCGCCGCAGAGCTCCTTGGTAAAGAAGCCGCGCGGCGAAGCCGGATCGGGAACGGTGACCACGCGAACATTTTGCTCGGGATAGCGGTCGCCGAAAAATGCCAGCGCGCCGGAAGCCAAGGCGTGGTCCAGCGTGGTTACGTCGGTGACGATCTCCGCGTTCTGCCGGATCTGCTCGTTTACCTGCTGCTCGATGTCGGTGAGCTCGGCCGGATCGACCGGGGCGTAATGCGAAAAATCGAATCGCAGGCGATTGGGAGCCACGAGCGAACCGGCCTGCTTGACGTGGGTGCCCAGGATGTTGCGCAACGCGGCATGCATCAGGTGCGTGGCGGTGTGATTGCGCTTGTTGTGTTCGCGGCGCGCGGCGTCGGCAACGGCGGTGACCCGGTCGCCAACGTGCAACGTCTCTTTGGCCAGGGCGCGGTGAGCGATAAGGCCCGTCACCGGATAATAAGCGCCGCGCACTTCCGCGAGCTCGAGCGACTGTTCGTTATTCCAGAGCTTGCCCGTATCGGCAGTCTGTCCCCCGGATTCGGCGTAGAAAGGCGTGCGGTCGAGGACGATTTCTCCTTCAGCGCCGGCGGGCAGCTCGTTCGCCAGGCCGGCGGGGGTGAGAATCGCTTCGATGCGGCAATCGCGCGCGGTGGTCTGATAGTAAAAATCGGGCTCGGTGCGAAAGGTTTGCGCGAGCTTGGCATATGCGGGACTCGCGATTTCCTTGTGCGCTCCCTTCCAGGAGGCTTTGGCCCGCTCCCGCTGGGCGTCCATGGCCCGATCGAACTCCGCGGGATCGAAAGCGATGCCCTGATCGCGCAGGACGTCGCTGATGAAATCGAGTGGCAGGCCGAAGGTGTCGTAAAGGCGAAACGCTTTTTCGCCGGGGAAGCTGACAGTGCCGTGGGCTTTCTTTTGTGCCAGAAGCGGCGCAAGTTCCTCATCGAGCTTGCCCAGGCCGATGTCGATGGTGTGGGCGAAGCGCTCCTCTTCGTGGCGGATGACCCCGGCAACGCGGCCGATGTTTTCGAGCAGCTCGGGATAAGGGCCGCGCATGCCTTCGGCGACTTGCTGGGCCATTTCAAAAAGAAAAGGGCGCTCGAGGCCCAGCATTCTTCCGTGGCGCACGGCGCGGCGAATGATTTTGCGCAGGACGTAGCCGCGGCCTTCGTTGGAGGGCATGACGCCATCGCCGATAAGGAATGCGGAAGCGCGGCCGTGATCGGCGAGGATCCGTAGAGACGCGTCGGATTCGGAGGCCGCGCCATACCGTTTGCCGGACAGCTCACTCGCGAACGCGATCAGCGGCTGAAATAAATCCGTATCGTAATTGCTGATCTGGCCTTGCAGCACAGCGGCCAGGCGCTCGAGGCCCGCGCCGGTGTCGATAGAAGGCTTGGGCAGCGGAGCCATCGCGCCGGAGGCGTCGCGATTGAACTGCATGAAAACCAGATTCCAGATTTCAACGTAGCGGCCGCATTCGCAGCCAAAGGCGCAGTCGGTATGGCCATCGCTCGAGGCCGCAGGTCCCATATCGTAGTGAATTTCGCTGCACGGGCCGCACGGTCCAGTGTCGCCCATGGCCCAGAAATTTTCCTTCAGCCCGGGAACCGGGATCACCCGGTCGCGAGGCGCTCCCATGTTGACCCAGAGCGCCGCCGCGTCGCTGTCGGTGGCGAGCTTTACACCGGGCGCGGCATCGGCTCCCCCAAACACGGTGAAATAAAGCCGGTCCAGCGGTAGGGCGAACCATTTCGGGGAGGTGACCAGCTCCCAGGCAAAGGCGATGGCTTCTTTCTTGAAGTAATCGCCGAAGGAAAAATTGCCGAGCATCTCGAAAAATGTATGGTGGCGATTGGTGAAGCCGACATTTTCGAGGTCGTTGTGCTTGCC
>PLJR01000042.1 GCA_003140295.1 Acidobacteriota bacterium | reverse complement strand
ACACAAGCAGCTTGACGTCACCACTTCCCGCAACCGCACATCCCCATTTAGACATGAGTTGAGATGCAACTCTTGTTATTCGGTGACAACGGCGCTGGCGCAGGGCGGGTCAGATTACGGGCCGCGGTGGGGCCGCGAACTCGCCGGGACGGTTAGGCCGAAACTCGTGCACCCAGAGGATTTACGACAAAACTACCGTCTATACCGTATATACGGTACAGCGTTTCCGAGGTACTCTATTTTACCGGTGGCCAGCGAAGGTATTTGCGTCGCAAGACGACGTGGATAGGTATGACCGAAAATCTCAATTTCGACCAATTTTCGGAGATGGGTCGCACCGACGCCTGCGAACCCGCCATCATCAGAACCGACCGCCGCACGACCCACCGAACAAACTCTGAAGCGCTCACGTACATCCATTTGGAGCCCGATAGCGGCGCCATTGTCTTGAATGTTTCCGATGGGGGGCTGGCCTTTCATGCGGTGGCTCCGATCCATCAGAGCGGAATTATAAAGTTTTGGTTTTCTTTGCGCGCCGACCATCGAATCGAGGGAAATGGAGAACTCGCTTGGACCGACGCGACCCGGAAAACAGGGGGGTTGCGATTTAATTCGCTGCCCGCCGAGGTCCGAGAACAAATCCGGAACTGGGTGCTGCAGTCCGGAACCACGTTAAAGCCGAAGCCCGAGATGCACATCGCGGCACAGGGGCGTTCGCGTGCAACGCCCGAGCTGACGCCGAGGGAAACACCGATTGCGGCAGCGGAGTCCGGCACTCCGCCGTACGACCCCCCCGCGATCGTTCGCGAGGCGCCCTCTATTGAGCTCGTTAGAGGTTCCGAAATTGTGGTTTTGCCCGCTGCTTTGAAGGACTCGAACAAGCCCCCGGTTGTGAACGCTTCAGCAGCAACAACTAAGTCAATACCCGAGCCGAGAGGGTCGCACCGTGGGTCTGCGAGAGAATCCGAACCGCGAAAAGGCGTGCGCCCGCCTGCCGCGACACGCCGGACTATACCGCTCAAGTCCCCGGCTCATACCATTCGGCGGGCGTCGGCGGCAGCGGTTTTCGTTGTGATTCTCGTCGCCGCGACGGCGCTGATTTATCATCAGGAGCGCCACCCGGCGCCCGGAGGTTTGGCGAAGCAGTTCGCGCCCGTCGGGGACCTGCGGGCCGAGGCAGCTACAAATGATGTCTCTTTGCCGGCAACCGACCCTCCCGTCGAGATGACGACAACACCGATTTCGACCGCGAAAAGGGAGCTGGCGTCGGAAATAAGTAAGCTCGAAGCCGAATACCAACAAGAGGAGCCAAGAGGCCCGCGCCCCCCTGCGAAGCCCAGCAGATCGGTGCGGGCCCGTGCGTCATCGCCGACCACTTCATCTCAGACGGCTTCCGATCGGAGCTTAGTTTTACAACNNCTGCGGAGGTGGGCGGCCCCCAGGCACAGACTCCCAAGCCTCAGTCTGACTCGCAGGAATTCCGGATTGCGACTCGCCCCGACGTTGATCGCCAACAAGTTGATCGGCAACAAGAAGTGCTGTTCTCAGGGACCGGCAAGTATTTCGACGTCGGGAATTTCAGCGACGTGGTGTGGGCGGAACGCGCCAGGGATGAACTGGAACGGGCGGGCCTGCATTCGCTCGTAATACACAAGACGCGTTTGTGGCTGAGCTCCTACCACGTTGTCGTCGGCCCCTATGCCGACGGTGAACGGGTGACGGCACAGGAAGATCTGGAAGCGCGCGGATTTAAACCTCGATTGTTCAAATAAAACCTCAAGCAACTCGTAGCCCGCCGTTTGGCCATAGACTTAGGTTCGCCCAAGCCGCTACAGCGCAAAATGAATAGTCCCCACTGTTTGTCCGCAATGTAGATGTTGCCGCGCGTATCAACGAGCATGTCCTCGGTTTGGTTCACCAGCTTGGCCGGCAGCGGCCCTAAACGCTTCACCGGCGTGGGCAAGATGAACCACCCCGTTTCCTTGGGCAGGCGCGGATCGGCTACGTTGAAAATCCGCAAACCCACGTTGAAGTATGTCAGGTAGATGAGGTCTCCCTGCTTCTCAACATCGGGCAAGTGATATTCCAAGTTGACGTTGTGGGGCCCAAAGCGGCCGCCCTTGTCACAGAAATCGGTATGGGCAAACCCTCTGGAGGCGCTGGAACTGGGAGTATGGAGATCATAAAGGCGCCGCCATGACCGTCAAGATCGCTATACCGACGGGCATCATATTCTTTGCCGCCCAGCCCGCCGGGATCTAATCGGCCGCGGCGCGCGATGAGAGAGCGCCAATAACCAGCATGGCGACCGTGGCAGCGAAAACTGCGCCAAGACTCGGCCAGCGCGTTTGGGTAAAGTCTGCATTGGACCTCCGGTCGGGACAAATGTTACTCGTGCCGAGTGGCATTCGCCAAGAACGCGCGACCGCGAGTGCGAAAAATTTTCCGATAGTTGGTAGTGCGCGGCTTGGCTTTCTTAGTTCGAGGTCCTAGATCGCTGCAAGCCCTTGATTTATTTGTCCGAAATATTCCAGGTTCTGGCATATTTCGTGCAGATAAGAGAAGGGGGAATTTTGCTACCCTAATCTTACGAATACCAACCATGAGCAGCAC
>PLJR01000344.1 GCA_003140295.1 Acidobacteriota bacterium | reverse complement strand
ATCACCAGCTGATCGCCGATCGCGGTGCGGCTTTTGCAGATCGTATGCGCGGGAAGCTCGATAACACTTTCCGCTCGAAAGTTAGGGCGAGTGACGGAAAAAGGCCTGATCAATTCGCGAATGCCCACTACTCGGAAATTCTTGTCGATCAGCACCACGTCAAACGTGTACAGCATTCCTATGGTGTGGATCGCATTGGCCGGAACAATCCATACACCGCTGTCGGGCTGCAGTGAACGGCTTCCTAACAAGCCGGTCAGGCGGCCGAGAATGGAATCGGCGACCCTGACTCGGAAAGCCAGAAACGTTTCCCTGGTTTTGTTGTATACGAATACGTGCCGATTTTTTGAAGCCATGAACGCCCTCTCCCCGTTTCGACCAGGTTCACGCCGGCCTTTTCTAACGAGGGGCCTTCTTCTTCATTCTGTACATGAGGATGAAGAGTACGACCACCGCGAGAACTCCCGATACCACCCGAATCAACGAAATGTTGTCCATTTTCTCTCCTGTCGAAGCTGCAAAATTGGGTCACCCTACCAGGTGGCCGATACTCTTCATAACCGTAAGAACTGCGGGGCCTACCGTAACGATGAAAACATCCGGGAAAATTAAAAACACCAGCGGCGGTACCAGCTTAATGGTGGTTTTGGCCGCTCTTTCCTCCGCCTGCTGCCGGCGCTGAGTACGCAGGGCATCAGAAAATGACGCCAGCGATTTCGCCACCGGGGTACCAAAGCGGTCGGTTTGAATCAGCATGGCCACGAAGGACCGCACGCTTTCCACATCCGCGCGGTCCGCAAACGATTTCCATGCGGCCATGCGGGTGGCCCCGGCCAGTTGCTCGAAATTCATCTGCAGAAATTCTTCACTAAGCTCGGGATGGCTGACGTGCAATTCTTGGCCCACGCGGACGATGGCCTGATCGAGTCCCAGCCCCGCCTCCATGCAAATCGACAGCAAATCCAGCCCATCGGGCAAGCTGAGGCGGAGGCGCTCGCGTCTTTTATTGATGGCGTGGGAGAGCCAAAAATCGGGCACGAAGAATCCGATGACCAGCGCGAGCAGGAAAAACACGATGGTGCTCTCCGTGATCGTCAGTGCGACGATGACGCCGAGCAGAGCCGGAAGCGCCAGCCGCGCGCCCAAAAACATATCGGCATGAGCGGGCTTCCTATAACCGGCGAGCATTAACCGCCGCGTGAGTTCTTGATCCGGCTCGGCCGAGGAAAGGCTGCGGAACAAAGCGATCGGCTTGGCCAGTTGGTCGACAGTGATCAGCGACCGCCACGACTGGAGGTCGTTTCCGGAGCTGGTGCGGTAGCTCTCCCGGGTAACCTCTTCGAGGCGGATGCTGCCAGCCGAGGGCTTCGGCAAGACCAGCAGAAACACCAGGAAGCAGGCCAGAAGAAGGGCCAATCCGACCGCTAGTACGAGTAAAGTCATAGGCTCACACTTTAACGTCGACGATTTTCCGGATGATCAAAACACCAACAACCAACATGATGATCCCGATGTACACCAGGCGAATTCCCAATGGGTCGGTGAGCAGAATGCGCTCGTAGCCGGGATTTACGACGCTGATCAAGGCGAACATAATGAAGGGCATCGCGCCAAGGATCCATCCGGTCACGCGGCCCTGCGCCGTGTAAATCCGCAACTGCCCGCGCAGCCGCACGCGCTCCCTCATGACCACCGCGGTTTTGTCGAGGATCTGGGTGAGGTTGCCACCGGTTTCGTTTTGCACGAGGATGGCCGTGGCCAAGAAGCGCAGATTCTCGAGTGGCAGGCGGGCCACCAGGTTCAGGATGGCTTCCCTNNATTCACCAGGTTCAGAATGGCTTCCCTGGTGGGCAAGCCGAGACTCTGTTCCTCGTGCAGGATGCGGAATTCAGAACCCAGGGGCTCGGGAATCTCCTGCCCAATCATTTCCATCACTGCGGGAACGGAATGTCCGGCCCGCAGAGCGCGAGCCATCAGATCGATAGCCTCGGGAAGCAGGGTATCGCAGCGGTTGAATCTGATCTCGCGCAGAATATAGAGGTAAAGGAACGGTGAAATGGCCACCAAGACGCCGATAACCAAAACGAGGACAGGATTCGCGAAGATAAGGGATGCCAACCACCAGGCTACGATCGCGGCAGCCAGGGCAGCGAAAACCACGTAGGTGGCCGACACTTTTTTCCCCGATTGCCTGATTAGCAGGGAAAGCGCCGCCGCTCCGGGAGCTTGATTTACGAGATTGTCCAACCATGGGGTGGGCGCGATCTCGTGCTTGAGGATGGTCGTGCCGCCAGAAGCATATGCGCGGGATTCGGCGATGCCCGCCAGCCGCTGCCTGACGGCCGTTTGCACTTGGCTGGGCCGCAGGAAATAGAGGAGCACGCCAAAAGTGAGCAACAGCAAAATAATGAATATAATCGCCGCTAACATAACGATATAACTCCCGCCCTTAGACGCTGACCGAATGCTCGAAGAATGCCGCCGGGATCGCGATTCCCGACGCCGTCAATTTTTCCACGAACTTGGGCCGTATACCCGTGGCCACAAACTTTCCCGACACCCGGCCCTCGGCAGATACTCCGGTCCTTTGAAAAACGAAAACGTCTTGCATGCTGACGACGCTCTCTTCCATACCAGTGATCTCGGTAAGATGGGTGATGCGCCGGGACCCATCATTGAATCGCGCAATTTGCACGACCAGACTGACGGCCGAAGCAATCTGCTGGCGAACCGCTTTTTCAGGAAGATTGAGGTTGGCCATCAAGGCCATNNCCGTCGTGGCCCGTATTCATGGCTTGCAGCATGTCCAAGGCTTCTTCGCCGCGGACCTCACCGACGATGATGCGGTTGGGGCGCATGCGCAGCGTATTGATGACCAGTTGCCGCTGCATCACCGCGCCGGTCCCTTCGATGTTGGCGGGGCGGCACTCCAGCCGGACCACGTGGCGCTGCTTGAGCTGCAATTCCGCAGAATCCTCGACGCTGACAATTCGTTCGTTGTCGGAGATGTAGCCCGACAGCACGTTGAGCAACGTGGTTTTACCCGCCCCGGTTCCTCCGGAAACAACGATGTTCAAACGGGCCCTGACGGCGCCCTTCAACAGTTCGAGCATCGGCGGCGTCAGCGTGAAATTAGCCAGCAAGTCCCTTTCGGTGATGGGCACGTGTCCAAAACGCCGGATGGAAAGATGGGGCCCATCAACGGCGAGCGGAGGAATGATCACGTTTACGCGGGAACCATCGGGTAAACGGGCATCGACCATGGGGGACGATTCGTCCACGTGGCGGCCCACGGCGGAGACGATCTTCTCGATGATGTGCATCAGGTGCGCATCATCTCGAAACATGATCCGGGTTTCTTCCAGAACTCCGGCGCGCTCCACGTAAACTGATTTATAGCCGTTGACCAGGATGTCGCTGATGGTGGGATCCTGTAAAAGGGGCTCGAGCGGGCCCAACCCGAAGACCTCATCCAACACTTCGAGGGACAGCCGTTCTTTCTCCGGCGCGCTCATAGGCGTCTTGAGAGCCGCGACCAGCTCCTGAATGACCGACAAAACCTGGCTGCGAATGCGAGCGTCGCGCACGGTAGCCACTTTCTCGAGGTCTACCTTGTTCAACAAATCGCGATGCACGCTGGATTTCAGGCCCTGATAAACCTCAAAGGTCAGGCCCGCCCTGCGCTTGTCGTCCCCTGCCGGAGCCACAGTCGAGAGCGGCACCGGCGTCGTTAGTTGATTGAATTCAGCCATCAAACCCCCCGAGTCCGCGCTACCTGTTTAGGAACTTGAGTATGCCGAACGCGTCTTTTCTCTTGTCATCGGAGCCGGATTTCCTGCCGAGGATGCCCGCCAAATCGTTCAGATTCCGCATGACCTCGGAGCTGGATAGCTGGGCCACCGGATTGCCGCCATTGATGGTCTTGACGACGTGTGCATATTGATTCGGGATCTTCCAAAAAATCTTTTTACGAATCACTTTTTCGATCTCACCATCGGAAATCAGAGATCGTTTCTGATGGCGGTTCAGCAGAACGTGAACCTTTTCCTGGGATAGTTGTTTCTGGATGAGGTAGTCGGCATGCCGCACGACGTTGCGGAGGGCGGAAACCTCGGCCACGGTTACGAGAAATACGTGGTCGGAGTAACGCATCAATTCGAGATTTTGGTCATTCAGGCCGGGCGGAGAATCGATGAGAATGAACTCGTAGGATCGGCGCAGGAAATCGAAAGTTTTGGCCAAGGCACCCGGCAAGATGAAGCGCGTAAATTCCTCGCCTTCGGGAGCCGGAATCAGATCCAAACCGCTCGAATGGTGTACCAGGAAACTTTGCAGGAACTCGCTGTCCAGCCGGTCGTTGTTCTCGACCAATTCAAAGGAGTGGTAACGGTGCTTGGTGAGGCCTAGATACAGGGCATCGTCGCCGAAATCGGGATGCAGGTCGACCAGCAGAGTTTTTCTGGTGTGGGAACTGGCCAGCAGGGCGCCCAGTTGGGTGACCAGCGTAGAGACCCCGCAGCCTCCCTTGGCGCCGATGAAGGTCATGATTTGGGCATTGTGCTGGTGCTTGGTTTCGCGTTTGCGGCCGCCCACGCGGGCCACCGCGTTTAACAGTTCGTCACGGCCCACGGGCTTTACCAGGTATTCGCTGCAGCCGTTGCGCATCGCGTCGATGATGGAATCCGGCTGGGCCTGCGAGGACACGGCAAAAATCGCCGTGCCGGGGAGAGCGGCATGAATGATTTCCGCCACCTGCGCCGCGGCATGACGATCTTTGTCGAAGTCGATGAGGCAAACGTCCGGAGACGGGGCGCCCAGCCATCCCACGATCGAGTCGTGGTTTTCATTGCGGTAATCGTGCTGCAACGCCCGGCAGCGGATCATCGGAATTGCTTCGGTGAAACGCCGGAGCAATTCTCCAGTTTCGTGATCGAGCCCGATGCCCACCAGGCTCACTGGACCATGCAGCGAGAAATCGCCGCCCGAGTTTTTGCCAATGTCTCTTAAGGTCATAGGGTTCATGGGACAGAAGAAGGCTTCGCCGGCGGATGGGCGGCCGGCATGCCCTTGTCAAATTCGGGATTCTCCAATAAAGGAACAACCGGGAACGGAACCGGCGGCGGCTGCGAAGCCACGTGCACGGGATCCACGATGTGCGGCGTGACGATCACAATCAGCTCCGAATTGCTGCGATTGATGTTTTTCGACCGGAACAGCTGGCCGAGGATGGGAATATCGCCGAAGCCCGGGAGCTTGCTCATCTGGGACTGCGCGCGCTGGTCCAGAAGTCCGGCGATGCCAAATGACTGCCCATCTTGTAATTCTATTTCCGTTTCGGCCCGGCGGGAGGAAAGCGCGGGAACGGTGAAGCCGGAAATGGTTACGGCGTTGGTGAAGTCGAGTGTGCTTACCTCGGGTGCCACGTGCAGCCGAACCACATTGTCGTCTCCCAGGAAGGCGGTGAAGTCCAGCTTCACACCGAAAGGTCGAAATTGAATGGTCACCGCGCCCACGTTAGCCCCGCCCTGCACGACCGGGAAGGGAAACTCGCCGCCGGCCAGAAAGCTGGCTTTTTGACCATTCAGCGCCAGCAGGTTGGGCTGCGCCAGGATTTCGAGCACGGACCTTTGCTGCAGGTCCTTGATAACCAAACCCAGATTGATATCCGGACGGAAAAGAAAAATGTTCAAAAGATCGCTAAGTCCCAGGCTGGTCGTCGCGCCCGAGAGGGTTGACCCTATGGTGCCGTTCAAAGTTCCGCCGAGCGTGGGCGCGCCAAATTGCTGCGTCGAAATCACGCCGGGAGTATTTGAGGCTCCCGTGCTGAGCCAGTTGAAGCCGAGCTGGTCGAGTTTGGTCCGGTCAACTTCGGCGAATTTCACTTCGAGCAGCACCTGGCGATCGTGACCGACGGGCACAATGAGCGAACTTACCACCTGCGACGAATAAAGGCCGGCCATTTTTCCCAGGTCTTCGGCTTCGTGCGGAGTGGGGACGTTGCCGGAAAGAATCACACGGCCGGCGTCAGCCTGTACGGTGATTTGCTGGCCAGGATAAGCGCGTTCGATCGCGGTACGCAATCCGGAGACGTCCAGATCGACGATTACGTCCAGCATTTGAGATTGTCCAGACTCATCCCACAGAATCAAGCTGCTGGTTCCGGCGGCTTTGCCTTCAACCACCACTTGGTTCGGTGACGTGGCGATCGCCTCGATTGCCGCGGGATTGCTGGACAAAACGCGCGACAACCGTGCTTGTAGGTTGATGACCACCGACTTGCCCACAAAGATGTGCAAAACCTGCCCTACGCCGGGTGCAGCAGCTTGCTGAGGCCGCGCGCAGAGCGCGCCGGCAAATATCAGGAGCGCGCAGAGTATGCTGGAACCGGCAAAGATGCGGGATCTCTTCATGTCTGGTTGTCACCCACGGTCGAGACTCCTTTTCAAAACTTTTGCACGCTTCGCTGCGTGCCTTGAATCACTTCCAGAACGTAAACCTGCGGCGGCGCGGGCGGAGCGGCCTTGGGAGCTTTCTTGGCGGCCACCGGAGTGGGAGCCGGCGGCTTCGCACCGTTAACCAGTTCGTCCAAGCGGGTGGGGTGGACGGCCGCGGTGCTTTGATCGACGCCGCCTCGCAAAACGAATTGAATCGTGCCCTGCGTGCTGGTAAGCAGGAGCTTTTGCGAATCCTCAGGACTGAGCAGCAGCGTGACCACATTCACGGCCTGAGGTTTGCCCTGGGGGTCGGGCTCAATCGTTTGACCTGCGGTCAGAACTTCCACATTTTGCAGAACAGTTTGGGTGACCGAGCCCGTGGCTCCCGGCAGGTTGTAGGTGGCCAGCACATCGACATGGGACCCGGGATAAAGAAAGCCGGCCACGCCGACGATCTCGTTCGAACGTACCGCCGTGGCCCGCATACCCACGGGAATTTTCACTGACAGGCCGATTCCAGAGCCCTCGACTGCCAACTCCCGCTCCATGACCGGTTCTTTGGCACCCAGCGAGTAAATGAGCGGGCGCCCAACGACATCGGCGATTTTCGAGAACGACCCCGGAAGAGGGACATCGGTTGGCCATTGGATCAAGGTGAGATCTTTCGAAGTGAGCGTCACTCCCGAAGGCAAATCCGTCGCCGCCGCAACAACTTGGGTGGTATCCCGCTGGGCAACGGTTGAGCGGAGTCGCCGGAACAGCAAGAAGGTAATGGCTCCAGCCACGACGACCGCCATCAACAGCGCCAGCAATACTCTGCGTATTTCCGTAGATCACCCCCGCCAAAACATTGTGCCGGTGCAATACATGGTTCCTATGGCTATGGCCAACCCGTAGGGAATGCGAAGCGCGCCGGGCTCGTGGACGTTCAATACCGGGTGCGGCTGCAGGCCAGAAACCAGGTGATACCGAATTAGTTCCGTGGTATTCGAAAGCGCGATATGTATCCGACGGTTGAAGGCCAAATAGCCAATCGCTAAAAAGCCGCCAGCGATGGCGGTGGTGATGAGAACGTCCATGGCCTGTGCGGTGCCTGCCCATGCGCCGACAGCCGCCATGAGCTTCACGTCACCTCCACCCATTCCTCCCATCAGAAAAAGGAGATAGAAGACCCCGCCTGCTGCAAGCATGCCCAGAAGGCCGTCCATAAGCCCGGGCCATCCTGCCAACACTGGCCGCACGGCCAATGCCACCGCGATGCCCGAGTAGGTGAGCCAGTTGGGGATGCGCCGCGCACGGACGTCTTTCACCGCGGCCACTGTGGCGACCACGAGCGCACCAACCAGGAAATATTTCTCCACTCCGGCGCTTCTCCTCGAGACGGGCTTAGATTTTGATGTAAAAACCGATAAATCTAAGTGATGTAGTCGCCTATAACAGTTCCCACCGCCGTAAAAGCACTGTTAACGCCGTTGGCGATGGAGTGCAAACCGGCTGTCACCGCGAACGCTACGAAGGCGATGATCAGGAGATACTCCACTAAACCCTGGCCGCATTCATCTTTGTGAAAGAGGGTGAAAACACGGACAAGTCGCTTCATGTTTGCAGTTTCCTTTAATTGGGTTAACCTGCGCCAGCGCTCCAGCACCGCGGCACCGGAGCTTGCCAGCAATTAATTTCTCTGCAAGTTAGCCCAATTAAGTGATGTATTGGCCGAGGATAATACCGACGGCGTTGAAGGCACTGTTTAGTGAGCTGGCCAACTTACTCATGCCTGCCGTGGCCGCGAAGGCCACCAAGGCGATGATTAACAAGTATTCGACCAGTCCTTGTCCGTCCTCGTCGTGGTGCAGACTAAGTAGCGATCTTAGAAGAAGGCTCATCTCATTTCTCCTCACATTTGTTTCGTGGATTCAGGCCGGCGGCCTGCCCTATCAAAGCCGAAGCCTGAGTATGCCTGATTGGATATATTTCGCAAGCAGGTGGCCAAAAGAGCATGGCGGTAGGTTTTTACCAAATATATCTGCTATCTAACTATAACATAAGCGCTTAGTCGGAAATAAATCTGATGATAATCGAGGCTTACGTCAGGCGTGGTGACCCATGTGAGAAAATCTTTCGCATCTGATACCAGCTGTTCACCGCTTTTTCTCGGCGGTGTATACGATTGTTAACACGCTGGCGGCAGATTCCGGCGTGGGTTGACCTACAGTTGGCCTTTCCCCGTCGACACAATTGGGTTGAAGATAAGCAGTCGTCGTTTTCGGGGCGTGAGGAGGCGTCGGGGCGCGGAGGAGGCGTTCAAGGGCAGGCTAGATTTCTTCGCACCATAAACAGGAATCGCCAGTTCTGCGGAGAATGGAGCAATGCGCAAGCCTTATAGTGCTGCAGGATGTAATCACCCACCCGGTCGCTGGCGATCGCGGATAAAGGCGTTTCCGGCCACGCGTTGGCAATCTTAAGTGGAAAGGAATCTTCGAATAATACGGCGTCAACCCGCTGTGTTTCGAGCGAAGAAATCATCTCCAGTGATTGCTCGGCAGTATTCATGCCAGACTGAAGATAGTCATAACGGGTCGGATTGGAGGTTGCTGTCAGGTAATAGTAGAGCGGCAGGTAAGGATAGACCAGGAGGGGTTCGCCCGGTTGTACATGAGCTTGAACGTAGGGGATCACGGTGTCACTGGCGGGTATGGTAACGCGGCCGGCACGCGTCGGCAAAGAATCAGAGGCCGCAACGCCGCGCAGCAACAGCGGCAGCGACAAAGCCAGGAAGGCGACTCCTACCCAGGCGTTCAGCCAGGGTCGAATCGCGCGGAAAACCTGTCCGGGAATGTCGCGGTCATCCATTAGCCACGCGAGCACCAGAAAAAATACCGGCGCCAGGTACATAAAGTGAATGATGTCCGCCCTGGCCGATACAACCGAAAGCAGGAGGCCCGCTATGGTGGCATTGATCAGAATGTAGTACGCGCATATGCCTTGGTCCGGGGGCGACTGAGGGGGACAACTGCTTTTCGTCCCGTTTTTCATTCGGGTTTCCGCTGGGGTTCGGAACCGGCTTTTCGCTTGCGCCAGCCAGTAGAGCAGCAGCCCGATAGAGACGATCGGGAGCGCCGGAATCACAAAGCAGGGACTAACGGCGAGCAGCGCGACCCATCTTCCCACTCCCGATCCGCTGCCAAATAGAAGTTGGCGCGTGTCATCGGACCAATCCTGGTAACCATAGGGGACGCGGTTGGCGGCTGAATAGTGTTTTAGCGGCCAGATCCAATCGGCGAGCATGGCCGGCAGCGCGTGTTGGGCGCCGAAATATGCCAAGGTTGCGACGAAAGGCCATGTCAGACCTAGTCCTGCCGCTGCCAGGGCCGCGCCGCCAACCCGGTTCACGGAACCATCGTTTATGGAACGATGGGGGCCGTTCACAAAATAAATCGCGATCAGGCCCGCGCCGAGCCCAATAAGCAGGCCCACACCCTTTGATTGCTCGAACAGAAACGTAAGAGTGGCGAACGAGCCGGCTCCAAAAGCCCAGGCCGCGGCGCCCGACTCGACCAGCCGAACCGCGAAATAAAGCGCCAGGCAAGCGCAAAGCGTGCTGTCCCAGTTATGAAGCACCAGAAAGCGAAAGGGGAGCGCCGTCAGCGTAACCAATGCAGCCGTGACGAGCGCAGTGGACCTGGCGCACACCCTGCGAGCGAGCAAATAGGTGACGACGGAAGAAATGCTCCCTGAAAAGGCCAGCGCGGTTCTCGCTACGATCAATGAGTTGCCAAAAATACGAAACAGGCCCGCTAAGAGGTAAAAAGAGCCGGGCGTGTAGAAAGAAAAAAAATCGCGATAGGCCACTTGGCCGCGCAAAATCCGCTGCGCCCCCTGTAATACGATGCCCTCATCGGGCTCCATCGTGGTGAAGCGGCGGAAAAGGCAGAGGTAAAGAAAGGACAGCGCCAAAACTCCAAGTGCCACCCACCGTTCCCAACGAGTTCGCTCGGGAACGAATGGCAACGGGATGTTTTCGGCGAAATTCACGCCAGCGGCACGCAAATCGCGCCCATACTGTGCTGCGATAAGCTTAGAATCCGTGCTCGGGGCTATCAATGGGAGCGAATCCGCACCGGATCTGGCGAGGGGTCGCCCGGCGTCGCGCAGTAACCGGTATCGAGTTTCCTGCCACCAGCGCTAAAAATCCTGAAATGCGCGATGCCCGCGCGTTGCGCCACGAGCTTGAATGTCGTGCCCAGCACCCCAAAACCGTAGTGAACGCTTCGAGCGAAACTCACCGACGACGCTTCCTTGAAATATCTGGTGGGGCAGGATATTTCCCCGATTCGAAATCCGAAAAAAATGCACTGGGCGAGCACTTCGTTGTCGAAAACGAAATCGTCCGAGTCCTCAAGGAGTGGCAGGGCGCGTAAGACGTGGCTGGTAAAGGCACGGAAGCCGGTGTGGTACTCGGAGAGTTTCGCTCCGGTGAACACGTTCTGAAAGGCGGTAAGCAGCCGATTCGCCACGTATTTGTAGCGCGGCATTCCGCCCTTGAGCGCGCCGCCTCCGATAATCCTCGAACCTAAGACCACGTCGTATACGCCGGAGGCGACCATTCCAGCCATGGCCGTAACCAGAAGCGGCGTGTACTGATAATCCGGATGAACCATCACGATGATGTCGGCGCCGGCGATCAGCGCTTCGCGATAGCAGGTTTGCTGGTTGCGTCCGTAGCCATAATTGCGGCCGTGCGAGAAGACCCGCAACCCGAGCGCCTTGGCGAGAATTACGGTGTCGTCCGTGCTGCCATCGTCGACCAGGATTTTAACGTCGATCTCGCCGGGCAGTTCCCGAACCGTCTTTTCGAGCGTCCGGACAGCGTTGTAAGCCGGGAGCACCACGGCCACTCGTTTGCCGCTAATCATATTGCAGGCCCCGGCTCTTCGGCAATTGCTAAGTGCAGCGCAGCGAAGGCCAAGATCATCAATACAGGGAACATCAGGAAAACGCGATGCCAGGCCACCAGCGCCAACTGCAATGGCGGAATCCAAAGAAGTGCCAGCATGATCCCGAGCATGGCGCGGAGCGCCAATCTGGCATGGCCTGGGACGTGTGCGGCGACCAGAAACATGGCCAGAAGCAACGGGCTTAAATCGTGCAGGAACATATGGAACCCGCTGACCAGTGAAATGACCAGCGCAGCGGCAAACTCCAGATCGAAAGCCACATCACTTCGCGGGTTTTTGGCCGGGCGCCAACGGCGCGCTGCAAAGGCCAGCATGGAAAACGAAGTGGCCGCAACCACCCAGCCGATAACGCGAGCGCCGAGCAGGGTCCCCAGAATGGTATACATAAATCCTTGAACGGTGGCCATGCCGATGGCTTTTCCATAGGAAGAATCATCCGGATGTCCCGCGATGTTCAAAAGCAAATGAACGTAGCTCAGGATCCCCTGCCATCTCACGGCCCATAGGGAGAACAATCCCAGCGCCATCGCGCTGAGCGCAAAACCGGAGAGAAACCGCCACTTTCTGCGTAAAAGAAAAATGATCGCGAACGGCAGCACGAACTGAAATTTGAACAATCCCAGCCCCAGCAGGATTCCGCCGCGCATTTCCTGCCCGTGCTTGAGGCTGATGAAGGACATGGTATACAGCAACAACAAAATCAGCGATGGCTGACCCTGATAAAGTGCTAAACCCAGGGGAGCGAAAAGGAACCAGAGGGTGAAGTAGGCCAGATCATCGCGCGGAACGGGAGCATAAGGACGAAGCAGCCAGGGAAGCACAAGCCAAATCGCCGCGTTGATCAATCCCCAGAGCAGGTATGCGGTTTTGTAAGGCAGTGCAGCGAGCGGCGAGAGAAAGAGCGCCTCGAACGGCGGATGCTCGAAAATCAGGCCCTCGGCGCGGGTATAAAGCGATGCCCGCAAGCGCGCTTGCTCCTGTAAATCGTAGAGACGCGCGCCCTGGCCTTCATAAACGATTCGCGCCCCTACGTAAGTCATCGAGAAATCTGTCTTTTCAACATTTGCGCCGCGATCTGACCACAACACCGCGCCACACAACAGCACCAGGCCGCCGAACAGCAGCAACGCACGCTCGCCAAACCCGACACCAACCGGCTGAGATGGACTCGGGCACGGCTCCGCGTGCGCCACCGTCAGGGACATGGCTCGCCCCCCGTGGCTCCGCCAGCGTCACACGAACCGGGTGGCCGTCCCAGCGATGCCGTACCGCTTGCGTTTCTAATGGCCGGGGGGCGCCCTGCGGAAGTGCCGCTCTCCGATGACCACCCACTCGTCAATGACGATCCACTGGTCGTATGAGGCGATGGCACCTTCGCCAGAATATCGCCGGGGTAGGGAGAAAGTTTCGGATTTGGCTCGTCGGCTTCGAGCAGCCAAACCTGGCGGTCTTTGTAGTACCGAAGGAGCTCCGCGTTTTCGGAGCGGCCCATATCGCGAGCCCAGACCACTCGCGATGCGTCGATATTCGCCCGGTTGTACACCCATTCGGCGAGCGTATCGTGACCAGGCTTATAGCGCACCAGAATGAGCTGGCGTTGCGGCAGGGAAGCAAGCCGCGCCACAATCGCGGCGCGCTCTTGCCCGAGCGCCTGCCACGTTCCCGGAGCTGCCGGCTCAGAGAGCACGCGCGCCTCCCAGGGCACCATCAATACGCAGATGATGACGACCGCACGTACCAAAAAAAGCCCGGTGGGGCGGCCTTCCCAACGCCAGGTTCGGAGGTGTCGCATGCCCTGGAGGATCACCGCCAGGATGATTGCGGTCATGGGAGCGGCATAGTGCGCCGTGAAAAAAATAAGCAGCGCCGAACTGCTAAAACACACTACCCCGGAAATCAGCAGCCACCGAATTCGTTTGTCTCGCAGGATCCAGGGAAGCAGAACCAGCGGTATCGTCAGCACGGGACCGATATAAAAAAGCCATAGCAGGCCCGCCTGTCGAAACGTCTGCACCAGGAATCCGTGAATCGAGCGCGTCTCGAGGTAGCGAGAGAACTCCAGACCCAGATAGAAATCATGCATCACTTGATGGTGGTAGGCCGGCTGTGCTTTAGCACTCTGCCAGTAAAAATACGGCGCCACGGCATACATGCTTCGATCGACCTGGTAAGGCATGCGAAAAGCGCTCCCGGTTACCCGCCAGAAATAAAAACCTGTGCCGGCGGCCGCGATCGCGAGCGAAACGCAGAGCGGTATGCCCACGTGGCGAATGACGGTTCGCCACGGAGGCGTTTTTTCGCGTAAGACCCAAAACAACAGAGCGATGGCAGCCGTGAGGGCCAGCACCAGGCCCTCGTACGGCCGAGAATTTGCGAGTATCGCTACGCCCAGTCCCATCACTAGCGCATCACTCGTGCGTTGGCGCCGCATAATGCGTGGCAGCGCTCCTAAAACAAGCGCTCCCCCGATGGCCGCAGGGGCGCCTCCCCAATATCCGTCATCCCAATAGCTGAAGACGCCAAAACGCAGCACCGGAAGCAGGCCCCCTAGCAGCGCCCACTCTGGCGGCAGCCACGCTTGCAGCATCCAGCAAATTGCCGCGCACATGACGCCTACGCTCATCCATACGCCCCAGAACGGGTGCCCGGCTAGCACTTGACCGGCCGCCAGGAATAGTCCTTGCATGGGTGGATACATCGAGGCGTACGTAGGCTGGAAAAAAATATGAAAGCTCTCCAGGTGCACCCACATCGGATGCGATGGATTGGCCAGCCGTCCGTTGGCAAAGGTGTCCGCAGCCAGCAAATAGCTGAATTCGTCATTCACGAAGGGCTGGGGTACCGGCACAAGCGGTAGGAAAGCGGCGCGCATGATCAGGGCCGCGAGCCCGCAAATCACGACACTGACCGCGCGTCTTCGCGCAACGGCCCTGAAAGCGCCCTCAATCGCAGCGAACCAACTGGCACCGAGGGTTGGGTACACAAACGCCAACAGCAGCCCCAGCGACGCGAGCAGCGTTTCGGGACCCAGGAGCTTATACATTCGCAATCAGCCGCATCGTGCTTTCCACTTCTCCGTCGCCGTGCTCATGGCCTGCGGATTCGCAATCAAATCGGACGGTCAATTTCCATACTTAGCGGCGTGGTTCGCGAAATCCTCCAGCCAACTGGTCACCGTATGTAGCGTGTCGGAAACCCACGTTATATCGAGTTTGTAACCGCTTTTCCAACTGCTGTCCAAATACCATATTTTGCGAAGTCGTCCCCAGTAGTCCTTACGAGTTTGTAGATCATTCGCGCGAGCATCCAACTCCGACGACTGAACCGTGAATTCGGCGGGAGGCTCGACGGGCAAAGGAACGCGGTTGCTGAATCCATACTCTTTCTGGATCACTGACTGCGCGCAATCCCAATAGGCCTGGGCGATCTTGTGCTCCTCAGCCTGCCGGTCCGGCAGGGTGGGCCCCGACGCCGCTTGAAATTCCGGAGGCATATCGGTGCGCAGCCTCAGTTGTGGGCGGACCGAGAGGCCCAGGAAAATACCGATCGCGACAAGCGCGACGGTCGGTAAATCGAGATTTCGCCTGAGCCGCAATGCGAACTAGACCCCCACGCTTTCAGCGCTCGGCAAGCAACTCCCCTGGTTCCAGACGATTTAATATGGTCTGCCGCTGCCGCTCTGCTGCGGGGCCGAAAGCCAGTGGATTTTCGCGACGATGCAACCTGTGTGAGCAAGGAAACAAGGGAGCCTCCAGGGCAGTGCGGGCGGCCGTCCCGGGCCGGATGTCTTCAAGCCTTTCCAGCAGAACGCTTACCTTGTCTTGGTAGAGCACCTTCCAGCGCGAGTCGTGGGCGAGCACATAGGTGAGCGGCTCTCCGGGGGGGAAAAGTACGTAGCGAATCTTGTATTTGTCTAAAATATCTTCCGGATGGTCGAGGGCCAGAAGAGCGAGATAATCCTTGAGTACACCGGCATATTCAAAAATATCGACGCGGCTATCCACGAAGACTTTCAGGTTTTGGTCATTCCACCCCAGGTATCCTCCCCAGATATAAAAGTTCAGCATGGGTCCGTCAGGAGGATTGGCTCGCAATATTGGCAGAACGTTTACGGGATACACGGCGTCAATTGAATCCTGAAGTTTCTTAGTGGTGGGCCGATACCAGACCATCGCGCCGATCATCAGCATGATAGCCAGCACGTTGAGTAGAGGCTTGTCGATTTCGGGTTGGTATGGCGGAATGAAATCGAACATTTTCGCGATGAGTGGTGCGGCTACGATTGCCAGGACAAACAAGAACCGAATGTAGGTGAGCCCGGTGTAGAGCGCAAAAACCAGCAAGCACAGCTCGCTCAGGCTCCACCACTCCGCTCGCAGCAACGCGCTTACCAGCAAAGCAAGCAGCAGTGCCAGCACTAGCTTCCCGCGCATATCGTGGAAATTTACCGATACCCATTCGGCCACGTGGGCTATGTTCAGTTTTTGCCGGAAAGCGAGGTCGAAAGGGTAGAGCACCAGGCGATAACCGAAGGGATTGATGAATACCGCGGCCGCGCTCGCGAAGCCCGTCCAGAGAAGCTTGCGCCGCTGCGGTCGGCTCCAGGGGGTGGCTTCCACGCGTCCCCACCTTCCTGCCAACCAGCCCGAAGCCGCAATAATTGAAAACACGATTCCGCCCACTAACCAGGATCCATGCGTGTTTGCCCACACGCAGAATAATGGAGGGATGATCCATAGGGGGGCTCGGCCCTGGCGCCGAAACCGATCCAGAACGATTAGAAGCACGATAAGAAACGCGTATCCGAACAAGATCGTGCGCGGCCCGAACGAAACGACCGCCAGGAAAACCGCAACACAACACGCCAATACGGAAGCCTTGAAGTTCCCGCTCCGCTTGTAGCAGAGGTACAACAGCCCGAGGAAAATCAGGTCGATCAGCAGAATGAGAACAACCTCGAGCCCCAGTAATCCCCAGGCGCGCCACGCCAGATAGTAAGGAATTTCGGAGAGCCATTCGCTGTTAATCCAGGGGTGGCCTGCCACCGTGAATGAGTACGAATCATATCGGAGAAACTGATGGTATTTGAGGAGGCTTTCCGCGTTGCGCAGGTGCCACCAGATGTCGGGGTCGGCCATGCCTCCGGCCGCCATCACGGATGCGACCGTCACCAGAAGTACTGCCAACATAGTGGGAAACGAGAAGATCGCCTGAATCCACCCGAGCCATCGACCGCGCGACGAATGGCCGCCCAGCGCTGTCCCGGGAAGCGCCACACCTGCGAGGGCGTCATTGAATTCAGGGGCGGGATTCATGGGCATTCAAGTCACCAGATGCACACGGAATACCATTGATCACTGAAGGGCATTAACGGAACCGGAAAATGTCTCGCCTTAATCGTTTCATTCGGTAGTATCCGGGTACATTGCCGGTTGCCTTTTTTTTCGAAGTCATCCTCCGGGCTAGGCATGGTACTTTCTAGCGAGCTAATCTGNNGGTTCCCCTAGCGGGTAGAGCGATCGCCGAATAGTTAAATGTAATGAAATAAATGGTTTGAATTCGATGTGCCATTCAGAATCTCTATATTTTTGTTTACAGGCATACCGAGTTACCAGCACAAAGTGGAAAACTAGGTACATTTTTGGGCGGTGGGATACTATGCTGATTCCGTTGAAGCCGGACTGAAACTGTTAACTGTTTGATTCTAAAGCGCAATCCCGCGTATCCAGTGGACTCGCAATTGCACGTCTGGTCGCGTTTCTGATTTGTCTCTGACAAATTCACTGAATTTGGCCCCGCGTTCTGGTCGACAGCGTTCGCCGTTGAGCGGAGAGAGGCTAGGCAACTCCTTGGGAAACATCACCCAGCGGGAACGGCAGGTCCTCCTGGTGGACCCCGACGAGGCATTTGGGCACGTCCTTCAAACTGTGTTGGGCTCAGGATATGAGCTGCAGCGAATCTCCACTGTGGAAAAGGGGATATCGCAACTCGAGGCGAAAGACTTGGACGTAATTCTTCTAAATTTGGATTCGCCTCCGAACGGACCCGGGGCGCAGGACCCTCGCGACCTTTTGCGGGCCGCGTCGGTTAGGGGTCTTACGCCGCCCGTTATCGTTTATAGCTGGGATGCGCGTCCCGGACGCGCTTTAGAGGCCTTCCAACTCGCCGCCGCTGATTTTCTGGAACAGCCGCTGGACGTACGTGAACTGAAGTTTGCGCTCGACGCGGCGTGCCGCCGGACGAGCTTGACGCGTGATTTAGCCGCCGCTAAAAGATTTCTGCAGACGACGCCGGTCGAGGGATTGCTCGGCAACAGCAAGGCTATGGAGCAGGTGAACGAAATCATACGTAAGGTTGCGGACGTCGCCACAACGGTGCTGATTACCGGCGAGAGCGGAACCGGAAAAGGCGTGGCGGCGCGAGCCATCCACAAGCTTAGCCCGCGGGCCGAGCGGCCCTTCGTGGCTTTTTCGCCAAGCGCCCTGCCGGAATCTTTGATCGAGGACGAGCTGTTTGGGCACGAAAAGGGCGCTTTCACAGGGGCAGCCCAAACGCGGCGAGGCCGCTTCGAAGAGGCGAACGGCGGGACGATCTTCCTCGACGAAATCGGCGACATGAGTCTGCGGACGCAATCGAAGGTGCTGCGGGTCCTCGAAGACCAGCGGTTCGAGCCGGTCGGGGCTGCGGAGTCCATTCAAGTCGACGTGCGCGTGGTGGCGGCTACGAACAAGAATCTCGAAGTGGAAATCGAACGCGGCAATTTCCGGGAGGATTTGTTTTACCGGCTGAATGTTTTTCCCATCATGGTGCCGCCGCTGCGCGAGCGGCGCGAGG
>PLJR01000063.1 GCA_003140295.1 Acidobacteriota bacterium | reverse complement strand
GTCTACAACCGCTGCGTGGGCACCCGGTATTGTTCGAATAATTGCCCCTACAAAGTGCGGCGCTTCAATTTCCGTCTGTACTCAGATTGGAATACGCCCAGCTTGTTCAGCCTGCGCAATCCGAATGTCACCGTGCGCAGCCGCGGCGTGATGGAGAAGTGCACTTACTGCGTACAGCGCATCAACGCCGCGAAAATCGAAGCGGAAGAGCAGGACCGCACCGTGCGCGACGGCGAGATCGTCACCGCCTGCCAGCAGGCGTGCCCTTCGGAAGCCATCGTTTTCGGAAATGTCGCCGATCCCGCCAGCCGCGTCTCCAAACTCAAAGCCGCGACGCGCAACTACGCCCTGCTCGCGGAGTTGAACACGCGCCCTCGCACCACCTACCAGGCGCGGCTGCTCAATCCCAACCCCAACATGCCGGACACCATCGTGCCCGCGCGGCCGGCGGCGAAGTCATGACCAACGGATCCAGCGCGCCCCCCGACGTAACCCAACCGGGACCCATCATCGGGCCCGGATACAACTACGCTACCGTCACCGACAAGATCAGTGCCATCGTGCTCACCAGCCGTCCGCCGAAATGGTGGATTTTCGGATTTGCCGGCGCATTTGTCCTGGTAATGCTCCTGCTCGTTTCCGTGACATATCTTTTTGCCGAAGGTATCGGCATCTGGGGCGTCAACATCCCCATCGGCTGGGGCTTCGCGATCGTCAATTTCGTCTGGTGGATTGGCATCGGCCATGCCGGCACGCTGATTTCCGCGATTCTGTTGCTCCTGCGCCAGCAATGGCGCACTTCGATCAACCGCTTTGCCGAGGCCATGACGCTTTTCGCCGTATCCTGCGCGGGACTGTATCCCATCCTCCACCTTGGCCGTCCCTGGCTCGCCTACTGGCTGTTCCCGTACCCCGACACGATGAAGATGTGGCCGCAATTCCGCAGCCCGCTTATATGGGACTGCTTTGCCGTCTCCACCTACGCCACCGTGTCTCTGCTTTTCTGGTACGTCGGATTGGTCCCCGACCTCGCCACGCTGCGCGATCGCGCGCGTAACCGCGCCGCCAAAATCATTTACGGCATCCTGTCCATGGGCTGGCGAGGCTCGGCGGTGCACTGGTACCGGCACGAGACCGCCTCCCTGTTGCTTGCCGGACTCGCAACGCCGCTGGTGGTTTCCGTTCATACCATTGTGAGTTTTGATTTCGCCTATGGCCTGGTGCCAGGATGGCACTCCACGATTTTCCCGCCCTACTTCGTTGCCGGCGCAATTTATCAAGGGTTCGCGATGGTGCTCACCCTTGCAATTCCGGTGCGCAAGTTGTTTCACCTCGAAGATTTCATTACCGCGCGGCATCTCGACAACATGGGCAAGGTCATGCTCGCCACCGGACTCATCGTGGCCTACGGCTATATGACCGAAACCTTTATGGCTTGGTACAGCGTGGACACCTTCGAACGCTACATGATGTGGAATCGTATGTTTGGCCCGTATGGGCCGGTATATGCAGTTCTGATCCTTTGCAATATTTTGATACCGCAACTTTTGTGGAGCCGCAAGATACGCCTGCACGTGGCCGCATTGTTCTCGATCGCTATGGCCGTCAATATTGGGATGTGGCTCGAGCGCTTCGTGATTGTCGTGGTCAGCCTTCACCGTGATTTTATGCCCTCCGCCTGGGGCATGTACTACCCCACGCGGTGGGACTATTTCACATTCTTCGGCTCGATAGGCTTGTTCCTGTCATTGCTGTTCCTGTTCCTGCGCTTTCTGCCCCTCATTTCCATTTTCGAAATGCGCGAATTGGTGTCCCCTCAAGCCTCCACCCGTTCCGAAGGCGAGGCCTGAAGAGCTATCATGCCGGAAACTGACACACAAAAGCGCGCCTTCGGACGCATCTACGGATTGATGGCGGAGTTCAGCACCGCCGAGCAATTGCTCGAGGCCGCTCGCCGCACTCATGACGCGGGCTACCTTCGTATCGACGCCTTTTCCCCCTTCCCCATCGAGGGCCTTGCGGAAGCCGTTGGATTTCGTAGCACCATGTTGCCGTTGGTAGTTTTGGTGGGCGGGATCATCGGTTGCGGCACCGGATACTTTTTGCAGTATTACGCGGCGGCTGTCAGCTATCCCATCAATGTTGGTGGGCGTCCCTTGAATAGCTGGCCCGCATTCATACCCATCACCTTTGAGTTGACCGTGCTCTTCGCCGCGGTCTCCGCGGTAATAGGGATGCTCCTGATGAATGGACTCCCGACGCCTTATCACCCGGTGTTTAACGTGCCACGGTTCGCGCTGGCGTCCCGCGACCGTTTTTTCCTATGCATCAAGGCGCGTGATCGCAAATTCGACCTGGCGCAGACCAGGTCTTTCCTCGAAAGTCTGCATCCGCGCGAGGTGAGCGAGATTGAGGTCTAACGTGCATGGCGAAACCTTCCTAAGGTCGGCGCGCCACAGCAGCGCCACGCTAACGCTCCCGAGCGGCGCCCGCGCGCTGCTGGTTATCGCCGTATCGTTCGCCGCGCTTTCTTCGGGATGCCGTCGCGATATGCACGTACAGCCTCGCTACAACCCGTACGATCCGAGCTCCTTCTTTGCCGATGGACGCTCCGCGCGCCAGCCTGTTGCGGGAACCATCCCGCGCGACGCGGTTCTTGCGGGCGATACCGGTTCGGACCGCGAAAGTCTCAGCGCCCGATCAGACACTTTCCCGTTTCCAGTTACGCGTGCTGTGCTCGACCGCGGGCGCGAGCGCTACAACATTTTCTGCGCGCCATGTCACGGCTTGGCCGGTGACGGCGATGGCATGATCGTGCACCGCGGGTTCCAGGCCCCGCCTTCCTATCATATCGACAGCCTGCGCCGCGCCCCCGCCAGCCATTTCTTCGAAGTGATCACAGATGGATTCGGTGCGATGTACCCTTATGGCTATCGCGTGCCGCCGCGCGACCGNNTGGGCCATCGTCGCTTATATCCGGGCGCTGCAATTGAGCCGCCAGGCAAATATCGCGGCCGTCCCCGAAGCCGAGCGCCAGAAGCTAATGAGCGCACCATTGGGAAACACGCCATGAACGACACCACAACCAGCCGCGCCAACGCTGTGAATCTCGCGCCTCTGCCGGCGCGCTTTGCGTTGGCCGGCGTGGCCTTGCTGGGCTTATCTTTCCTCGGCGCGATTGGAGACTTCAGGGGATTTTATCGCGCTTACCTCGTTGCTTTCCTGCTCTGGCTGGGCGTAACCCTGGGCTGCCTGGCGCTTCTGATGCTCCAGCATCTGACGGGAGGCCGCTGGGCCCTGGTGCTCCGAAGAATCCTCGAGGCCGGCACGCGCACTCTGCCCTTGATGGCCGTTGCCGCGCTGCCCATCCTCATCGGCATGCAATCGCTATACGTCTGGGCGCGGCCCGGCCAAACAGATCCACTAATCGTTGGCAAACACGCCTACCTGAATCCCGCATTTTTTACGGTGCGCATGGCTTTTTATTTCGCGTGCTGGTTCACGCTCGCACATTTCCTCAACAAATGGTCGCGCGAAGAAGATCGCGAGGGCAGCCCGCCGCTCTGGTTGCGCATGGAATCGTTCAGCGGCGGCGGACTGGTGCTTTTTGGCTTTACCTTGAATTTTGCCGCTGTCGATTGGGTCATGTCGCTCGAACCGCGCTGGTACTCCACAATCTACGGCCTGTTGCTGATGACCGGAATGACCCTGGGGGCCATGGCTTTTGTCATCATCGTATTGGTCTGGCTTTCCGACAAGCCGCCGCTCGCCGAAATCGTGACGCCGCTATCCTTGGGCGACTTGGGCAGTTTCCTGCTGATGTTTGTAATGCTTTGGGCTTACCTGCAATTTGCTCAGTACCTCATCATTTGGGGCGAAAATCTTTCCGGAGAGATCCCCTGGTATCTGCGGCGCATGCAGGGCGGCTGGGGAATGGTCGGGCTGGCGCTGATCTTTCTGAATTTTGCCTTGCCGTTTTTCTTGCTTTTATTCCGTCACGTCAAGCGCCGCGTGAATTCCTTGCTGATCGTCGCGTCGCTGGTATTCGCCATGCGCATCGTGGATTTATGCTGGATGGTTTTTCCCGCATTCAGCGGAGATCCGCAACCTGCGTGGCGGCTGGCATGGATGGTGACGCTCCTGACGCTGGGAATCGGCGCCCTCTGGTTTGGATACTTCACGCTGCAATTGCAGCGCATGCCGCTGCTGCCGGTCAATGATCCGCGAATGAAAGAGGCTCTCGAACATGCCGTCGAACATGGAGCTCAACACGGAGCCGAACATGGAGCCTGACACAGAGCCCAACATGGATCTTAAAACGGATCGGCCCGGGCGTCGCTCGACCAGCGCCGCCGGAATCGATGCCGGCACCTCTGCGCCAGCCGCCCCAGGTTATGAAATGCGCGACGCCAACACCTCGGGCGTTTTGCTGTTTATCGCCCTTCTTGCGACCACGGTGGTATTGGTCTTGCTCCTTGCCTGGGGACTGTTTCGGCACTATTCGGTTTCCATAAATAACAGTCCGCCCGATTCGCCCTTCATTGGCGTGCGCGAAGTGCCCTCCGCGCCCAGGTTGCAGGTGACCCCGCGCGAGGATTTGCAACGCATTCTCGCCGACCAGCAGACCAAGCTCGAAACCTATGGATGGGAAGATCGCCAGGCCGGCACGGTGCGCATCCCCATCGAACGCGCCATGGACCTGCTGGTTCAGAAGGGCCTGCCCGTCGCCAACCCCGGCTCCTCCGGTCAATCACGCGATAATTCCGCCGGCAACCCGGGGTCGCGGAATGCAGGTGTCAATGCCGGAGACAAAGAAACGGTGCCGGGCATTGCGTCCGCGCCCGCCGGCCCCAAAGGAAATTGATATGTTCACAAGCGCCGGCCAACACGGAACCCACAGGCGCGTATTTCTAAGCTGCGCTACGCTTGTCGCGCTCGCCGTGCTCTCCCTCACGCCATTTACTTTGCATGCCCAGCAACCCGCCTCCGCGCAGCCGGCGCTGCTTCGTGGTGTCGGCATCAGCCAGCAAATGAATCAGCAAGTTCCTGCGAATCTTGCTTTTCGCGACGAAGCCGGTAACCCTGTGCTTCTCGGCGACTATTTCGGCAAGAAGCCTATCGTCCTGTCGCTCGTCTATTTCAGTTGCCTCTCGATGTGCACCGAGGTCCTTAACGGCGAGCTTCGCGCCCTGCAAAATATTCCCCTCGCCCTGGGAAAAGACTATGAAGCGGTAACCGTCAGTTTCGACCCGAAGGATACCTTCGCGGAAGCGGCGGTAAAAAAACGCATCTATGCCGGACTGTACGGGCGGCCCGGCGCATCTGCCGGCTGGCACTTCCTCACCGGCGATCAGACGTCTATTGCGGCGCTGACCGACGCGGTAGGATTTCGGTATACCTTCGACCAGCCCAGTGGCCAATTCGCGCATGCCACCGCCATCATGATCCTGACACCACGAGGCCAGCTCGCGCGCTATTTCTACGGCGTTCAATACCCTTCTCGCGACGTTCGCCTCGGCCTGGTGGAGGCTTCGCAAGGAAAGATCGGCTCACCTACTGACGCCGCGCTCCTGTTCTGTTATCACTACGATCCCCTCACCGGGAAGTACGGATTGATCGTCGCCAACGTGCTGCGGATCGCAGGAGGTCTCACGATTTTGGTGCTGGGAATTTTTCTTTGGCTCATGTTCCGCCGCGAGCGGCATCCCGCTTCGCCGGTGCCCGGCCTGGGACGTTGACCCCGCGCGATGACTGCCGGGCACTAAGGGGATTGGCGCAACATGCTTGTACGCAACGAGCTTGAACCCATGATGTTCGGTGCAGCGACTCAAGGAGCGAATGCCTAACGCCATGTTCCAGAACATTCCCTTTCACCCGGACCAGGCCTCCTCCATTGCGCGCTCGGTGGATCAGCTCCACTTCGTCATAACCGGGATCACGCTGTTCTTTACCTTTCTCATCTTCTCCACAATTTGTTATTTCATGATCAAGTATCGCCGCCGCTCCCGTGACGAGCGTCCCGCCAACATCGAAGGCTCCCTGCCGCTCGAAATCGCCTGGACCCTGATCCCCACCATGATTTGCGCAGGCCTTTTTATTTGGGCTTCGAGTCAGTACTTTGCCAACGCCAAGGCCCCCGACGGCGCCATCGAGGTTTTTGTCACCGGCAGGCAATGGATGTGGAAGGTGCAGCATCCCGAGGGACAGAGCGAGATCAACGAACTCCACGTGCCCCTGGGCCGCCCCGTTAAATTAACCATCACCTCGGAAGATGTAATCCACGATTTCTTCATCCCGGCATTTCGAGTGAAGAAAGACGCGGTCCCCGGCCGGTACACCTCTTTGTGGTTCACCGCCACCGAAACCGGCCGCTTCCACCTGTTCTGCGCGCAATACTGCGGCGCTTTCCACGCCGGCATGGAGGGTTGGGTGATCGTCATGGAGCCCAACGAATACGAACGCTGGCTCAATAGCGGCGCTTCCGGAGAAACGCTCGAGGCGGCGGGCCAGCGCCTCTTTCAGGAGCGCGGCTGCGCGAACTGTCACGTGGAAGCCGGCGGCGGCCGCGGCCCTTCCCTCCGCGGTGTTTTCGGGCATCCCGTGCGCCTCGCAAACGGTCTTACCGCCGCCGTCGACGAGTCCTACCTCCGCGAAGCGATCCTCACTCCGAACTCCCATCCCGTCGCCGGGTACCCGCCGATCATGCCCGCCTTTCAAGGACAACTCGACGAAGAACAGATTCTCGACCTCATCGCCTACATCCGTTCCCTCCGCAACGAAGGAGAGGCCCAGCCATGAGCACGGCTACCACGGTCGCGCCTGAGCCGCGCGCCGCAACTCCGCTCAATTATCTCAACGTCGAGTACGGCTGGCGCTCCTGGCTTTTCACCAAGGATCACAAGCGCATCGCCCTGCTCTATCTAATTTCCATCACCTTTTATTTCTTTATCGGCGGCGCCTTCGCCGTCCTCATGCGCATTCATCTCATCGACCCCCAGGGCGCCCTGGTTCAGCCGGAGACCTACAACAAGCTCTTCACCATGCACGGCATCATCATGATCTTTTTTTTCCTGATCCCGTCCATTCCCTCCGTCCTCGGCAATTTCCTGGTCCCCCTGATGATTGGCGCCCGCGACCTAGCCTTCCCGCGCCTCAATCTCCTCAGTTGGTACATCTACATGCTCGGCGGCGCGTTCACCATGTATTCGGTGATTCACGGCGGCGTGGACACCGGCTGGACGTTTTACACTCCCTACAGCAGCACCTACGCGAATTCGCAAGTTATCCCTGCGGCGCTCGGCATTTTCATCACCGGTTTTTCCTCCATCCTCACCGGCCTGAATTTCATCGTCACTATCCACAAAATGCGCGCCCCCGGCATGACTTGGTTCCGCATGCCCCTCTTCCTCTGGTCCATGTACGCCACCAGCATCATTTTTGTGCTGGGCACTCCCGTCCTGGCGATTGCCCTTTTTCTCCTGTTTCTCGAGCGCGTTTTTCAAGTAGGCATCTTCACTCCCGCGCTCGGCGGCGATCCCCTGCTCTTCCAACACTTGTTTTGGTTCTACTCCCACCCCGCCGTGTACATCATGATTCTCCCCGCCATGGGCGTGATCAGCGAGATCGTGCCCTGTTTTTCGCGCAAGCGTATTTTCGGATATAAGGTCATCGGCTTCTCGAGCGTAGCCATCGCAGTCTTGAGTTTCCTGGTCTGGGGCCACCACATGTTCGTTACCGGCCAGTCGATCTACACGGGTCTGGTTTTTTCCGCGCTCAGCTTCATGGTGGCGATTCCCTCCGCCATCAAAGTCTTCAACTGGACCGCCACCCTCTACAAAGGCTCGATCTCCTACGATGCGCCGATGCTTTACGCGCTCGGTTTCATCGGCCTATTCACCATGGGCGGACTCACCGGCCTTTTCCTCGCGTCGCTTTCCACCGACGTCCAGCTCAACGGCACCTATTTCATCGTGGCCCACTTCCACTACATCATGGTCGGCGGAGCCGTCATGGGCTATCTCGGCGGAATGCATTACTGGTGGCCCAAAATCTCCGGGCGCCTCTATCCCGAAATCTGGGCACGCCTGGCCGCCGCCATTATCTTTGTTGGATTCAATCTCACATTCTTCCCGCAGTTCATGCTCGGCTATCTCGGCATGCCGCGCCGCTACGCGTTCTACCCGGCGGAGTTCCAATTCCTCAACGTCATGTCCTCGGCAGGCGCTTCGATTCTCGGCGTCGGCTACTTGATCCCGCTCATTTACTTTGCCTGGTCGATGCGTTACGGCCCCATTGCCGGTCCCAATCCCTGGGGCGCCACCGGCCTCGAATGGCAAACCCCCTCGCCGCCTCCCAAGGACAATTTCGAGCAGCCGCCCGCGGTCGCCGATGAAGCTTACGACTACGCGCACCAGGAGGTTGGGCTTGTCTGAAGCGCATTCCGGCCGCATCCACATCGCGCACCAATTCGAGAGCTCCGACCAGCAGCACGAGGCCGGTACTCTCGGTATCTGGATTTTCCTGGCCACCGAAGTCATGTTCTTCGGCGGGCTCTTTACCGGGTACGCGCTCGACCGCTGGCTGTATTACCCGGCTTTTGCCGCCGCCAGCCGGATCCTCGACATTCGCCTCGGCGCCATCAACACCGCCGTCTTGCTTACCAGCAGCTTCACCATGGCGCTGTCGGTTCGCGCCGCGCAGACCGCCAAGCGCGGCGCCCTGGCCTTGCTCCTGATTCTCACCATGCTGCTGGGCGCCGTCTTTCTCGGAATCAAGGGGTTCGAGTATTACCAGAAATTCGTCGAGCACGTCGTACCCAGCCTCGACTTCGCGCCCCAGGGCGAGGTTCTCGCCCGGCTCGCGCCCGGCGGCCTGGGCCACGCCCAGCTATTTTTCTGCTTTTACTTCTTCATGACCGGCCTACATGCCCTTCACATGATCGTCGGCCTAGGCCTGCTTTTCGTTTTGCTGCTTCGCGCGCTCGGCTCCGAATTCAACGCCGGATACTACGCCCCCGTCGAAGTCACCGGCTTGTACTGGCACTTCGTCGATATCATCTGGATTTTCCTCTTTCCGCTTCTCTATCTCATTGGCGGGCGCTTCTGATGGCTGCGCAGCCCATCGTCCCCTTCAGGACCTACGTGCTGGTCTTTGTGGCCCTGCTCGTCCTGGTGGCTCTCACCACCGGAGCCGCTTTTATTGACCTCGGACCGTTCAACACGGTCGTCGCGCTCGGGATTGCCTTCATAAAAATGATGCTGGTGCTGCTGTTTTTCATGCATCTCCTCCATAGTAATAAGCTCACCCATGTGACGGCCGTCGCCGCCGCATTTTGGCTCCTGCTTTTGATCGGACTGGTCTTCGCCGACTACACTTCCCGCGGCTGGATCCCCGATCCCGCGCCCTGGTCATCGTCCGCCCCACCCACCCATCCCTGACTGTTCGCACTAGATACGTTTTCCCGAACTACAGGAAACCCTCTATATACGTTTGCCCGTTTCAGAGCAAAAATCGCTCATTGAAATCGGCCTGTAGGAAATTGGCGTCTCCGTCGGGGGGTAGAACAAATGGTCTTAAACCCAGTGGGGTTAACGGCTTTTTGCGCGCTGGCAGGCGAACCGCATTTTTCAGGACCAAATTTCGCCTTAACTCTAGGACTCCGTTGCCCTTTGGCAGGCCTCGACCGACGTCCTCAAGCTCCAACCACGCGTTGTCTTACCTCTTTCGGAAATCTTTTTCCGGCACCGATCTCTGCCGCCATTCTTGGTGGCGTTCTGCTGGCCTCGTCCGTGCTCCCTCCCCTCGCATATTCGGCGGTTGATAATTCTGCCGCCGCCTCGCGCGTTGACGCCAACAAGCTTGCGCGCGAGGTGATGGATAACGAACTCGCGGCGCAAGGCCGCGATCAGTCTCTCTGGCGCTTTCACGAAATTCGCGAAAAAAATGGCGAGAAAAGACTTTACGAAGTTTGCCAGACCAAGAACGGTGAAATTAACCGCCTCGTCGCGGTTAACGGCAAGCCGTTAACTCTCGCTCTCCGCGAAGCCGAGGACCGCCGCATTCATAAGCTATTGACCAATCCCTCGGAGATGCAGCGCGAAGTTAAAAAACAGCGGGAAGACGCCCAACAGGCCAAGGATCTCATGAAGTTGTTTCCCGAGGCTTTCAAGTTTCAGTACGCCGGCACCCAAGGCAACTTCGTCAAGCTGACCTTCACGCCCAACCCCTCTTTTCATCCTCCCAACCATGCCGCCATGGTTTTTCACCATATGCAGGGCAACCTTCTAGTCGACGAAAAACAGAAGCGGCTCGCAGAAATAAATGGTGAGCTCACCACCGAAGTCAAATTCGGCGGCGGAGTGCTGGGTCACCTGGATAAAGGCGGAACGTTCGTGGTTAAGCAGCAAGACGTGGGATCTGGCCACTGGGAAATGACGCTGATGGACGTACGCATGAACGGGAAAGCACTTTTCTTCAAAAATATCGACGTCGCCGAAAAGGACATCTATACGAATTTTCAGCCGGTCACCGACGGCATCACTTTTGAGAAGGCAGCCGAACTATTGGCGGATAATTCGGCTAAAGCCACCGACGCCAGCCCATCCCGAAATTAGTCGAAACGTCGCGCTATCTGGCTCTTAAGTTGTCATTCCGAACGGAGTGAGGAATCCCTCATTCTTTTCCCCACGACGCCCGCTATGAAATACGACGAAACGACTCACGACGCGCCCAGCGACTCGCGTTCCGACGGAAGCAGCAGCTTTTGATCGGCAACCGAGCGATGCCGCGCCTCGAAATGTCTTTGCGCCCGCCGCCCCCACGATCTGACGAAATAGTAGTTCAAGCCCCCCGCGAGCCCGGCGCTCACCAGCGGCACGAACCTGCCCACCCACTCCTCGGCCAACTCCGCACCCATCTTCACCGCAATGCGATCGATGATCCGGGGCACCAGTCTTTCCACTGCCTGCTTCTCCAGAAAATCCCGTCCCAGGTCCAGGCCCGCGGCGCTGGCCGCCGCTATCCACAGCTCGAGTTCTTCGTCTTCGGTCCGGTAGTTGAACCCATAAAGCAGGCTGAGTTTTTGGAGCAGCCGGATGGTAATCGTCGCCAGCACCCCCATATCCGGCAGCAGCGTCATCACGCCCCCCAAGCCGAACCCCAGGCCCTCGAGCGCCCCCGCCCGTGCTGAAGCCTGGATAATCATATGCGCGTGCGGATTCAGCGCCTCGGGCCCCAGCAGGAACATATCGTCATAGCTTTGTACGGGCAGCCCATGCGCGCGCCGCAAATACGCCAGATACTTCTGCGGATTGACCTGGACACCTCGATAGGCACGGTTCAGTCCAACCCGTACCGCTTTTCTGAGTAACGGAGACGTAACCAAACTGCGCATCTTGTTAGCCATGACCATTAGATGCCGCGCCCACGGCCGTCGCCTCGCCAAAAATCCCGCGCCCTCCCCCCCAAAATACGGTCGAACCGGCCCGCGTCAAAAGAGAACTTGCGTCCCCCGCCGGCAAAAGGACCCCTGCCGGGGCTACATGATTCCATCCGCTTTCTACCGCTTGTGCCTGATGGGCGTCGGGCTTGGCCTCTGCTACCTTCGTTGGGCATCTCTAGAATTGGTTTGCGAGGACTGTTCCAATGTACCTGCTCCGCGAATTGCTGGCATCCATACTTTTCATCGCGCTATTGTTCGCTCTACTCGGCCTCATAGCTTTGCTGGCAATCGCCGGCTGGAATGCCGGGCGTCGTTTCCTCATTTGGTCGCGCAGCACTCGTGAACGCTTGGCGCCCTCTCCTCCGCTGCACTCCCCCAGGGTCTCGAGCGGACCCGATCCGGAGCAAGCTCCGGCAGGCACACTATAACGGCCTACTGCAAACCTCGGATAGCGGGCCTATGAAAGAACCTTTGTCCTTTTTGTACACGCATCCCTCATTCTGTCCATTTTGCCAATCCCGGGCAATTTCGCGCTCCCGGCGCCGCGGCCTAATCGACCGGTTCATCCTGGCACCCTTGATGGTCAGGCCCTATCGCTGCCGCGACTGCGGTATGCGCTATAAATCTTTCAGCTTCCGCAAAAAGCCCGCGTCAAGCAGTCCTCAACAGGAGCGTCCCTGACCGCCAAGTCGCGCTGCTTCCTACTGGAGATGGCATTCATGATGGCGCTTTCCCACCGGGTCTTGAAAGTCTTTCAAGAAATGGGTAAGGATCGCCTGGACCTCCACGTTCTTTTCGAGAGCGCGGGCAACATCCCGGCGGAACGCGAACACGTGCTCGATGCGCTGGACGAGCTAGTGCGCGAAGGCTGGCTCGAGCCCGACGGCGCCGACTTTTACTCGCTCACCCCGAAGGCCAAAAGCATCACTCCGCTCTGAACCGCACGATCGACTCAACTAAACGTTCCTGGCGCACCTCAGAACGAGCGCATTCTGTTTACTTTGATCAGTATCGCTATGTTGTTTTTAGTTGGTCCTTAAACTGGAAATTGACCAGCCTCAACATAGAGATAACTTCGTCTTTTCCCCTCATTGCGATGGGAACAAGTTTCTCGGACCCCGGCGCTATTTCCATAGGCGAGTCTGAGCCGAAAGCTGGTGGTGGCTCAGCGGGAAGCGGCTGCCCCCGATGACTGAAGCGCTTCTACAGCCGCCGCGGTATCAGCAAAGCCGATGTACCGGACAACCTTGCCGTCGCGGAATTTCCAGTAATGAGCGATGGGGCTGTCAAATTTCTTGCCGGTCGCCTTCATCGTCGCCGCATACCGGCCAATGGTCATGACGATATCACCGGAAGCCGCGTAGTCGCTGATGGTGAGCTGCGGGTCGGCATGGTTCGCCCCCAGAGCGTCGAAAAATCCTTTGGCTGCGGCTTTACCGTGGCGCACGCCGGTGAACCCGAGTATGGCTGGACCTTCCGACTCCCATACGACATCGTCTGCAAGTTTTTCCAGAATTGCCGGCACGTCGCCCCGCCCGAATGCGGCGTAAGCCTCTTGTACGGTTGCAGTGTTGGACATGGCGGATCCTCCGAATTTTTATTCTTCACCGGGGTTGCCGGCTGACCTCTGGCCGCGAATCTTACGCTCTCCCCTGTCCTCGCGGCAACCAGTTTGCGCCGGGTGTCGCTGCAAAGTGAGAAT
>PLJR01000316.1 GCA_003140295.1 Acidobacteriota bacterium | reverse complement strand
GATAATCATAGCCGGTACAATGAGGGTGATATTCGCAATTTTGTGAAGGAGGCGGATTGCCAGCTTTACTCCATCGGTGTGTTCGATTCCAACGACATGGAACGCACCCTCGAAGAACGCTACGGCCCCTCCTTATTGTCGGAGTTGGCCGAACTTAGCGGCGGGCGGGTTTTCCCGGTGTCCAGCCTCAACGATTTGCCGGATATCGCCAGTAAAATTGGGATGGAGCTGCGCAACCAATATGTCCTCGGATACAAACCAAGCGATGTCAGCCATAACGGCGCCTGGCGAAAAATCAAGATCAAGCTGGCGCCGCCCAAGGGACTGCCGCCCCTCAATGTGTACGCCAAGACAGGTTATTACGCGCCCAAACAGTAACCCCAGCAGCAGGACGCGCCTCGGCTTTTTCGCATTCGCGCTGATTCTTGCGGGTTCGCTGATTATTGTCTCGCCCGATCACGCCCAGCAGCCTTCGCAGCCTCCGCCGCCGCCTCCCCCCGCCGCGGGAGCCCAGCAGCAGAATCCAGTCCCTACCGGACCTCAGGGGCCGGGCGGCGGCTACGCCATCCAGCGCGATGTGAATCTTGTCGTTCTCCATGCCTCGGTAATCAACGAGCGCGGGCAATTCGTTCCCGGTCTAAAGCAAGACGCGTTCAAGGTTCTCGAAGATAAAGCCGAGCAAAAAATCTCCGTGTTTCGGCAGGAAGACGTGCCCGTCAGCGTGGGCCTGGTGATCGACAATAGCGGAAGCATGCGCGACAAACGCCTGCAGGTAAACGCCGCGGCGCTCACTTTCGTCAAGACCAGCAATCCGCAGGACGAGGCCTTTGTCGTCAACTTCAACGACGACTATTACCTCGACACCATTCACGATTTTACGAATGACCTCACGGAGATGAAGGATGCCCTCGAGCGGATCGATGCGCGGGGCAGTACCGCGCTATACGACGCGGTGATCGGCTCGCTCGACCACCTGAAGAAAGGCGTGAAGGATAAAAAGGTTTTGCTGGTGGTTACCGACGGCGTCGACAATGCCAGTCGCCGCACCCTCGAAAATGCCGTGCAGGAGGCGCAGCGCTCCGACGCCCTGATTTACGCCATCGGCCTGTTCAGCGACGAAGACCTGAAACACAATCGCGGAGAGACGAAGAAGGCCCGCCACGCCCTGACGACGATGGCCAGCGCCACCGGCGGCCTGTCGTTTTTCCCGGAAAATGTCGACGACACCGAATCCATCTGCGCGCAGATCGCGCGTGATATCCGCAACCAGTACACCTTGGCGTATTACCCCACCAATGCGGCCAGAGACGGCACGTTCCGCGCCGTGCAAGTGGACATCGCTCCCCAGCGCGGTCTCGGGAAACTATCGGTGCGCACCCGCGCCGGTTATTACGCCCACGCCGCGACGCCGACACGCGCCTCCGGAAATTAAACGGGCCGCATCGCAGCGGCGCCGCATTCCGAAGGGGCCGCATTTCCAACGGACCCACATTCCGAAGGGTGATTGGTTTCGGAAATATATCGCGGATTCGTTCACGAAGATTGTATCGCGCGAAAAATCGGCAGCTACTCCAGCTGCGTCAAAAAACTCTCCCCGTGTTCGAGCGCTCCGCCAAAGTTTTCCGTGACGGTTTGCCCCATATCGGCAAGGGTCGCGCGCACGCCAAGATTGGCGTGAGCCGCACGATGCGAGGCTGGACGATACCCCAGGATGGGCACGTACTCGCGCGAGTGGTCGGTAGTGGGCCACGCCGGATCGGGATCGCAGCCGTGGTCGGCGGTAATCAGCAGAAGATCGGACGAAGTTAGCGCGCTCAGGAAAGGGCCGAGCAGCGCATCGAATTCCTCTAGCGAGCGCGCGAAGCCCTCCACATCTTTGCGGTGGCCGTAAAGCATGTCGAAATCGACCAGGTTCGCAAAGATCAGTCCCGCTGGATAATTGTGCAGCGCTTCGCGGAGCTTTTCCATTCCGTCCCGGTTATTTTTCGTGGTGGCGTAATTTTCGACCCCGCGCCCATTGTAAATGTCGTGAATTTTGCCGATGCCGAAAACGGGCACGCCTCGCGCGGCCAGCACGTCCAGCATCATCTTGGGCGGATCGACCGCGTAGTCATGCCGCCGCGCAGTGCGCGTGAAATTTCCGGGCGTGCCGGTAAAGGGGCGCGCGATGACGCGGCCCACGCGGTGGGGACCGTCGAGCATGTGCCGCGCGATTTCGCACATGCGGTAAAGTTCGGGGACCGGAACCACCTCCTCGTGGGCGGCGATTTGAAAAACACTGTCGCCCGAGGTGTACACGATCGGGAACCCCGTGCGCATATGCTCGGCGCCCAGCTCTTTCAATATTTCCGTGCCGCTGGCGGGCTTATTTCCGAGCGTTGGGCGTCCGATGGCGCGCTCGAATCGCTCGATGAGTTCGCGCGGAAATCCGTGCGGGTAAACGGGAAAGGCGCGGTCAAGCCAGACGCCGGCCATCTCCCAGTGCCCGGTAGTGGTGTCCTTGCCGGGCGAGCGCGTCGCGCCTTTGCCGAAATATGCGGCGGGCGCCTGCACAGGATCTAAATGCGCGAGCGGCGCGATATTTCCAAGGCCGAGCCGCACCAGGTTCGGCAGCGCGAGCGGTCGAAATTGCGCGATGTGCCCGAGCGTGTTGCGCCCGACATCGCCATATTCGGCGGCGTCAGGCAGTTCGCCAATGCCCACACTATCGAGCACCATCCAAATGATTCGTGGAAAAGGCCCGCCTCGCGTCGGTGGCATAAGCGACAGGCTACTACCGCATCAACGCGAGGTGCCACTGTTTTGCAGCGCAACAGGTTTTGCAGCGCGACATTTTTGCGGAGTCCGCGCGCATCGGCGCAATTCGGCGTATCATTTTCGGCGTATAATGACAAGTTTAGCGCCAGGCTCGCGATCTCCCCGTGGCCAGCTGTGAGCCGGCAGTGCACGGCCGGACGCATATATCGACATGAAAGAGCAAACCAAGATCCCCACTGCGGGGGTCCCGGCTACGCGGGTCCCCACCACGACGGTCGCGACTCTCGAGGGCGCCCCTGGTTTGCAGGGCCACGTCGCGGCGTGCGCGGCGGAGCTTTCCGCCATCGTGGTTACCGGCGCGCGGGTTCACAATCTCAAGAACATCAGCTTCGAGATTCCCCACAATGCCATTACCGTGGTCACCGGCGTTTCCGGCTCCGGCAAATCGAGCCTGGCGTTTGACACGATTTACGCCGAAGGACAGCGCCGCTACGTCGAATCGCTTTCCGCCTACGCGCGCCAATTTCTCGAGCGGATCGAAAAACCCGATGTAGACGAGATTTCCGGCATCGCGCCGGCCATCGCCATCCGCCAGAAAAATTCCACGCGGAATCCGCGTTCGACGGTAGCCACAGCCACCGAAATCTACGATTACCTGCGCCTGCT
>PLJR01000285.1 GCA_003140295.1 Acidobacteriota bacterium | reverse complement strand
AAGATTGTTGTTCGCTCCAGTTGAATCTGACCAGATTCGGCACGGGAAATTGTCAGAAGGCTATCAATAAGATGGCTGAGGCGGCCTGCCTCTTCCAGCATACTCCCGATTACTTCACGATAATGCTCACTAGAACTTTCTTGTTGAAGTCCCACCTCACCGACACTACGAATTGCGGTGAGAGGTGTTCGCAGTTCGTGCGAGGCGTCGGACGTGAACCGCCGGAGTTGTTCAAATGAGTGCTCCAAGCGCGCCAAAGTTTCGTTGAACGCCTTGGCGAGAGACCCCAGTTCATCGTGCGGATTCTCCACATCCAGCCGTGCACCCAAGCGCTCGGCATTGATTTCATGAACACGACGCGCCATGCGCTCGATCGGGCCGAGTGCGTGCCTTGCCAGAAAATAGCCTCCGACTCCCGCGAACCCGAGCGCGAACGGAAAGCCTGCAATCATCCCCATGGCAACCTGCCAGAAATGCTGCCATAAAGGCTCTTCGCTGAACCCCACCCGGATCAGAGTGCGACGGCCTTCAAGGATGTGCCTCTTACTGATAAGGCGAGCGGGAGTACCATCTGACACGCGAATTGACTGGACCGAATAATCGGTAGCACCCTCGCCTGCGCCGGGGCTTTTGCCCAAGGCACGATTCCCGAGCAGTTCGTTCCGATAGAGAAGCGTTCCGTCCTGGTCCCAAACTTCAAGCAAACGATCCTGCATGTTGGCTGCATAGGGATGATCGTGATAGTCGCTGCGCAGGGAAAGCTTTCCATCTGAACCGAAGCTCAGGAGGCCCTCGACCGTTTCCAAATCATCCATCGCAAAGCGGCGGAGTTCATTTCGCAGTTGGAAGAAAACGAGGGCTGATGCGCCCGCAACGTAGATCAACAGGATGCTGGCAAGAACCGCTACATTCCAAACTGTCAGACGTGTACGCACATGCCGAAGCTGAAGTCCGCTCATGGCTTTTCCGTTTTGAGTACGAATCCTACACCGCGAACGGTATGCATGAGTCTTGTCGAAAATCCGTCATCGATCTTGCGGCGAATTCGCGCCATGTGGACATCGATCACATTGTCCAATGGAGCGGTGCACGTCGTTTCTTTCCAGACGTCTCTTGCAAGCATTTCGCGAGAAATAACCTGCCCCTGGTGGAGAAGGAGGCATTGAAGGAGTTCGAATTCTTTTGCGGTGAGATCGATCGTCTGAGGTCCACGTATGACAGTGCGGCTCAGGAGGTCCATCCGTAAATCGCCAATTCTCAGACTTGCGGGAGACTCAGTTTTGCCGCGACGCAGAAGTGCGCGAACACGGGCGGAGAGCTCAGGGAATGCAAAGGGTTTCACGAGATAATCGTCCGCGCCGAGTTCCAGTCCACGCACCCGGTCGGACACCGCGTCGCGCGCGGTGAGGAAGAGGACAGCCCACTGCCGCCCGCGTGCGCGCAGCTTTTCCAATACGCGCCAGCCGTCGAAAACCGGCAGCATGACGTCGAGGACGATGAGGTCGTAGCCGCCGCTGGTCGCGCACTCGAGGCCGACCGCGCCGTCGCCGGCAGTATCGGTGATGTAGCCGCTTTCGTTCAGCCCTTTGGCGAGAAGCTCGCGGCTTCGGTGGTCATCTTCAACTGCTAGGATTCGCATGGTATGGGTGGCTGTACGGGGCGGCCCTCCCTTCAAAAAGCGAGAGCGAGCATCGGCGAACGAGCAGCAGGCAGCAATACTCGGCCGAACGCGCATTAACTTCGCAGGGAAACGCGGATTGTCATCCGTTCTCCACACGGTCCAGTCGCATTCCAAATCCTGATGCGAACCGACAATCGTCCCCGGTCACTTTCGTGGGCGTATGAACGAATTGATGAATCCGGCGGCAAATTGCTTACCTCATGAACCATCTGCTGACAGCGATTCCGGAACGGGCAATTTTACGGCTAGTACCGTGTAACGGCTAAAGATTCGGATATAGGCGTTTGAGTTTGATCCGAGCCTCGCTGGTGGTGAACTGCCAATCGATGGGGGCGTGGCGGTGGTTGCGATGGGCTTGCCAGGCATCGATTTCTTGCGTGAGCATGGCGAGGCTTGGGATCCTGCGATCCAGGCACTGGCTGGCCAAGGCGCTGAGTTCGATCTCGGCGACATTGAGCCAACTGCCGTGCTTGGGGGTGTAGTGGAACTCGATTCGTTCGGCGAGACGACGGGCCTCGGGCGCGGGAAAAGTTTCGTAGAGCGAGGCGGTGGTGTGAGTGTTGAGATTGTCGAGAACGAGTCGAACTTTGATCGCCTGGGGGTAGCGTTCATCCAACATGGCGCGGATGAAGAGCGCCCAGTCGCGCCGGGTCCGGTTTTCGCCTGCCCGCACATGACGCCGCCCGGTCAGCGGCTCCACTTCGAGAAAGATTTCGGCCACCCCGTGGCGGACATATTCGTGGTCAATGCGAGCGGGACGCCCGGGGGCCATCGGCAGGGGTGGGGCGACTTCGTCCACCAGTTGCTTGCAGGACTCATCCATGCACACGAGCGGGAAGCGCTCGTCGTATGGGAGGTGATAAGTCTCAAGGACATCCTCCATGCAGGCGACAAAGGAGGCATTTTGCGCGGGAGGAATCTTCCAGTAATTGCTTATGTGAGGCTGCAATTGGTTTTTTTTAGCGTCCGTTGGATGGTCATGGTGGAAACGGTCGGGGCCATCTTGAGTTCCACCACTTTTTCGGCCAAAAGCCGCACCGTCCAGCGCGCGTAGCCCTTGGGAGCTCGCGAACAGGCCAGGGCGGTCAGGCGGGCCGCGAAAGCCCCATCAAAGATCACCTCGCGCGGGGGTTTGAGCCGGGCCTTGCGTTCCAGCGCCGCCTCCACGCCAGCTTCGGCCACCCGACGCTTGAGATGCTCGATGGTACGCGTGGTGATGCCGAGGGCAGCGGCCACATCGGCCACTTTCCAGCCCGGCCCCGAGTCCCCCGCATCGCACAAGAGCAAGGCGCGGGCGATGGCGAATTTCCTCGCGGAGGTCTTGTCGGTTTTAGTGAGTCGTTCCAAGTCGAGACGTTCCGCGGCGGTGAGTTTGATTTTGTAGCGTGGAGGTGCCATGCCACGAGCCTCGACGAGGCGAAAAAACCTGTCAATATACGAATGTTATAATGTTACGTGATACTAGAGCGTGTCATGCACTTTACGGGTGGTAGGGACGGCTGGCCCCAGCCGTCCGTGGGCGAGCAGCGCGAGGCGGCCTGGCCTCCCACTCCCGGCGCACTGAGGCCAGTGCGCCCTACCTCGCGCGCAAAAGTGCATGATACGCTCTAAATGATGGCTCCCGGCCTCGCGGTCGCGAGCCGCCCCCGCGGGAATGGATTCAAGGCAAAGCGCGGCGAGCCAGGCCGTGAGATCGTTTTCGAGTCTGCCCCCCTCGTGGGTGGATTCAAGGCAAAGCTGATCGCGGAACCACTCAAACGCGGCCAGTAGTCTGCCCCCCTCGTGGGTGGATTCAAGGCAAAGCCGATGTCACACTTGCAGCGCAGCAGCTCGTAGTCTGCCCCCCTCGTGGGTGGATTCAAGGCAAAGCGGTCTGCGTGGGGTCATCGTTGCGCGGGCGAGTCTGCCCCCC
>PLJR01000204.1:253-6694 GCA_003140295.1 Acidobacteriota bacterium | reverse complement strand
GCGAATAGCTGAATCACGCGATTGCGAAAGGGCGTATCGACGGCGTGCGCGATGAAGACCTCCTGGCCCAGGTCGGCCAGGTCCACTCTTGTTTTTTTTGCCAGCCGGTGCCGGGGCGAAACGACGAAAGCCAGTTCGTCACGAAAAATTTTGGCCGAGGCGAGTTGCGGTTCGCGCGGCACGAAGGAGACCACCCCCAAATCCAGCCGGTAATTCAGAATCTCCGAGGGCACGTCGCGAGAGAACGTTCGCCGCACCGCGATGTGGACGTCGGGATAGAGCTCCCGGTAGCGCGCCAGTACCGGCAATAGCGCGTGTATGGAGCTCTCGTTCACCCCAAGCGACAGTTCGCCCTGGCCGCCGCTGCGCAGATCCTCCATGGCACGGTTGATTTCTTCCCGCAAATTGAGCATGCGTTCCGCGTAAGTTGCCAGCAGCTTTCCGGCATCGGTCAGCTGGCCGGCGCGGGCTCCGCGTGTGAACAGCGGCTCGCCGACCGACTCCTCGAGCTTGCGAATCGCGATGCTGACGGCGGGCTGGGTGCGGAACAGCTTTTGCGCGGCGCGGGAAAAGCTGCGCTCGCGCGCGACGGTGAGGAAGACGTTCAATTCCGCCAAATCCATAGGAGGGCTCGCGGGGTAATATAAGCAATCATTATATCTAGGGCAAGAACTATAAATTGGACATGACACCGGCAAAGGGGTGTACTAAGCTCGATCAGGAGATGCCGATGGATACCGTGCGAATCTTCGATACCACTCTGCGCGACGGCGAGCAGTCACCCGGCTTTTCGATGAATACGGGGGAGAAATTGCGCCTCGCCCGGCAGCTCGAAAGCCTGGGTGTCGACGTTATTGAAGCGGGCTTTCCCATCGCCTCCAAGGGTGATTTCGAGGCTGTGCGCGCGGTAGCCGGTGCCATTCGGAATAGTACTGTGGCTGGCCTCGCCCGCGCCCGCCGCCCCGACATCGAAGCTGCGCTGGGCGCTCTGGAAGCTGCGGTACGCCCGCGCGTGCACGTGTTTCTGGCGACCTCCGATCTACATCTGCAGCACAAGCTGCGCATCTCGCGCGAAGAGGCGCTCGAGGCGATTGGCACGATGGTCGAATTTGCGCGCTCGCGCTGCGCGGAGGTGGAATTTTCTGCCGAAGACGCCAGCCGTAGCGACCCGGCATTCCTGGCCCAGGCCTTTTCGACCGCTGCCGATGCCGGCGCCACGATCCTGAACGCTCCCGATACGGTGGGCTTTGCCACTCCCGAGGAGTATGGCGACCTGTTTCGGGCCTTGCGCGCCCAGTTGGGCGACCGCCCGGGTTTGGTTTGGAGCGCACACTGCCACAATGATTTGGGACTGGCGGTAGCCAATTCGCTGGCCGCGGTGGCCGCCGGAGCACGGCAGGTCGAGTGCACGATCAATGGTATTGGCGAGCGCGCCGGCAATGCCGCGCTCGAAGAAATCGCCGTAGCGTTAGCGGTGCGTCCCGATCGCTATGCGGCTACCACGCGGCTGCGCCTTAACGAGCTCTACGCGGTAAGCCGCCTACTGTCGGAAATCACCCGGGTTCCCGTGCCTCCGAACAAGGCGGTAGTCGGCGCGAACGCCTTTGCGCATGAAGCCGGCATCCACCAGGACGGCATCCTCAAGAATCCGCTCACTTATCAAGTGATCTCGCCGGAAGCGGTGGGCGTCCCCAAGCACCGGTTGGTGCTTGGCAAGCACTCCGGGCGCAATGCGTTGCGCTCCCGGCTGGGCGATTTGGGCGTAGTGCTCGCCGAAGACGAGGTCGGCCGCTGCTACCGCCTGGTGATGGAGCTGGCCGACACTAAGAAAGATGTGAACGACGCGGACCTTCTGCGTCTCGCGCGAGACGCCCAGAGCGGCCGCGACATTCCGGAAGATAGTGTCGCCACCGAAGCCGTCCACGGCTCCGTCACCCTGCCGCGAGGCAATCCTGCATGAGCCAGCGGTCGTGGACCATCGCCGTCCTTCCGGGCGATGGCATAGGCCCTGAAGTTGTCAGCGCGGCGATTAGCGTCCTCGAGGACTGCGCGCGCGAATTCGGTTTTAGCGTCGATCTGGTGAAGCTCCCGTTTGGGGGCGCAGCCATCGACGATTCCGGCGAGCCGCTGCCTCCCGAAACCCTGAATGAATGCAATGCCGCCGATGCCGTGCTGCTGGGTGCGGTAGGCGGCCCGCGCTGGGATTCGCAGCCCCTCGAACGCCGGCCGGAGTCAGGCTTATTGGCCCTGCGCCGCGAACTGGGAGTCTATGCCAACGTGCGGCCGATACGCCTGCGCGAGCCGCTCCGCGCGCTGTCTCCGCTACGGCTGGCTCCCAGTGTCACCATCGATTTCGAGATCATTCGTGAACTGGTAGGCGACATTTACTTTGGCGTCCACAGCACCGAGGGGCACGGCGCGGGCGAGCGGGCCTCCGACGTGGCCACTTACACTGTACCCGAGATCGAGCGCATAACGCGTTTCGCTTTCGAGCGCGCGCGGCGGCGCGGACACCGCGTAACCTCGGTAGACAAAGCGAATGTTCTGGCGACTTCGGTGCTATGGCGCAAAACCGTTACGCGCCTCGGCGCGGAAGCGCCGGACCTCACCCTCGATCACCTGTATGTCGATAACGCTTCGATGCAGATCATTCTCCGCCCGCAGCAATTTGACGTGCTGCTCACATCCAATCTGTTCGGCGATATCCTGAGCGACGAGGCCGCGGCGCTGGCCGGCTCTATCGGCATGATCCCTTCCTGGAGCGCCGGAGATGGTCCTCCGCTGGTGGAGCCCATTCACGGATCGGCGCCGCAGCTCGTAGGCCAAGATGTGGCCAACCCCTCGGGTACCATCTTGTGCATCAGCCTGCTGCTGCGCGAGTGTTTTGGCCAACCCGAAGCCGCAAGCGTTATCGAACTGGCGCTCGACCGGGTGCTGGGCGCAGGCCTTCGTACCGCGGACGTTGCCGAGCCGGGCTGCACGGTTGTCAGCGGCTCGCAATTTACCGCCGGTATACGCCAGCAAATCCGCGAACGAGTTCGCGATCAAACTCCCGTTCGGGCCGCAGACGCCAAGCCGCAAAGCGCCTAGTCTTTTCCCGTTTCACAGTGCGGTTTCGTGATTCCGGTTTCAGATCACGGGTTTGGCGCGGTTTCCGCTGGCCAGCAGCCACAGCCGCGCGATCTGCTCTTCAAGCTCGCGAATGCGCAGCAGTTTACCAAGAACCAGCAAAAGCATTATGCCCGCCGCGGTGACCACGGAAAGCAGCAGTAAGGCGCCCGCGAATCGCTGCCAGGCGAAATGCGGCTCGAGAAAAATTTCCAGCCGGTGGCAGGCCCAGGCGATCGCGGCGGATGCGGCGCACACCTTCACGAAAAACAGCATCATTCCGGCGACCTGCCGGTTGTGCGTCCGCCGGTTGAGCAGCACAAAAAGCGTCACGGTGTAGGCCGTCATTCCCAGCGAACTGGCCATGGCCAACCCCAGGTGCTGCGCGCGGCGGACCAGCAGCCAATACACGGGAACACTCGCGAAGGTGATCACGGTGCCGACAATCGCGGGAATCCAGGTGTTGCGCGTGGCGTAGAATCCGCGAGCCAATATGTACTGCGCGCCCCAGGCAAACAATCCCAGCGAGAAAAAAACCATCGTGGCGGCCGTGGCCTCCAGATCGGGCCCGCGCATGCGCGTGTGCGAGAACACCAGGTACACGATAGGGCGGCTTTCGGCGATCATCAGCGCGGAAATCGGCACCAGCAGCGCAATCAGCCCCTTGAGTGTCGAATCGAGCAGGCGATTCAGCTCCTCAAGCTTGCCCTCGGAATAAAGCTGGGCCAGGAAGGGAAAAGAAGCTACCCCAACACCCTGCCCCACTACACCCAGGGGCACACGCATCAGCGTCTTGGCATAACTGAGCCAGGTAATCGACGCCGGCTGCAAGTAGGAGCCAAACCAACGGATGATCCAATCGTCGGTAAATGCGAGCGAGAGCGCCAGCATGATGGGAATGGCCAGGCGCAGGAACAACAGAAACCCGGGATGGCGCAAGTTGAGGTTAGGCCGGTAACGCGCCTGCACGCGGTACGCGCCATAAATTTGCAGCAGCAGGTTGCCGGTGATCGCACCGACGAGCACGCCGACGGCGAATCCGGTCATGCCGATGCGCGAAGCTAGCAGCAGCCCGCCGAGGATAATCATTATGTTATAAACCACCGGCGCGAGCGAAGGAATCACGAAGCGGCCCTTCGCGTATTGCACCGCGCTCAGAATGCTGCCTTCGTAAAAACAAATCTGCGCGGGCAACATCAGGCGCGTAAGGAAAATGACGCGCTGTTTTTCCTGGAGGCCGAATCCCGGCGCAATCAATTGAGCGAGTTGCGGCGCGAAGATTTCGCCGGCGATCACCAGGACTGCCAGCGCCACGCCCATGAAGGTGATGACCGTCGAGAACACATGCCACGCCTCATCTTCGCGGTCTTCGGCCGCATACTTGGTGAAGACGGGAATGAAGGTCACGCTAAGGGAGGCCCCGGCGACCAGGTAGTTCAGGAAGTCCGGCAGCGTAAACGCTGCGTAATAAGCGTCGGTCATCGCGTTTGAACCGACTTGGTGCGCTACCGACCATTCGCGAAAAAATCCCAGCAGGCGGCTGGCCAGAATGCCGCCCATGACGATAGCGGTCGAGGTAAAAACGCGGCGATGAACGCTTTTCGGGATTACAGTTGACTGTTCCACGCCCGTTCATGGTAGAGGTTTTGGCGAAGTTCGCCTAGCGGCTTCCCCATGCCGCGCGCCGAATCCGTACCTTACCGGTGTCCCGGGCAAACCATGCGCGCAGAAGGCAGATTTGAAATATAGTGCCGAGCTGCGAGGCTCTAGCAGGACTTTGCGTTTCCAGGCTCACGGCAGGACGGGCTCCCATATACAGCGGCGGTATTATAAGTTAACATTATTGTTATCGAGTAGTTATCATATTCATAAAGAGCTTGCAGTGGAGCCATGAACTTGAGATATTCCAAACACCCTCGATCCTAATAGGGGCTGCCTGCCTTGCACCACCGGCAGTGCGCCCAACCGACTGGACAGCTCATTGAAAGAAGAATCTAAGAAACGCACAGCATTCGGCAACGACAAGCGCCGCAAGCATCGCCACTGGCAGGTGATCGTGTACTATCGCGACGGCGAGAAATTCGCCCGAGTATACACGGACAGGGCCAAGGCCGCGGGATTTGCCGCCAGGCAAAAGCGATCTCCGGTCGTGAAGTCCACACGGGTGGTCCTGGTAAGCTAACGGTTGGGCCCGCCTACATGCCATCCCGGCATCAGCTGCATGGCGCGTAGATGAATCGTCCGCAGCACAGGCACGCCCGTCGTGCCCGTGCCTTGTTGCAGGCGCTCTTGTCGAGTTTTGGGCGCCGTGCTATAAACTGGCGGAGGTCCAGGCGGCCGTAGTATAGGGGTAGTACGGGAGCTTGCCAAGCTCCAGGCGGGGGTTCGAGTCCCCTCGGCCGCTCCAACTTCCGCTTTCCTCGGTTTTATCTCATCCCATGGAACGAATTATCGTAGCGGTGGGCAGCAGGCGCCCGCCAAAGCTCAACGCTGTTTCCGAAGCTCTAAAGGCCTGGGAATCTTTGCTGCCAGCTGATGCCGTTTTCGAGGTCGTCGGCGTCGACGTGCCCAGCGGGGTCGGGGACACCCCCAAAAGCCGCGCCGAGCTGATGGCGGGAGCTCGTGGGCGCGCCGAAGCGCTGCAGCGCCTGGCGCATGAGCGCGGAGAAACCTGGCGCTATTTCGTCGGGCTTGAAGGGGGCCTCGAGGTCGTGTGCGAACACGAAAAATTCCGCCGCGAAGCAGAAGATACAGTGCGAAATTTGCAGCCGAAGAGGCGGCGCTGGGTATTTCTTCAGAGCTGGGCTTTTGTTTCCGATGGCGCGGGGGGTGAGGCGTACGGCCAGTCGGGAGGCATCCTCCTTCCCGAGGTTCTGGCCCGGCACGTTCTCGACGAAGGGATCGAGCTTTCCGCCGCGATTGACGCGCACGCGGGCGGGCGGGGAATTCGCGACGCGCAGGGTGCCTGGGGCGTTCTGACGCGTGACCTGATCACGCGGCAGGAAGCATTCCGTATCGCCGTCATCCATGCGTTTGCTCCGTATTTTAACGCCACAATGTATGGTGATCCGAACGCCCAGCGGGGTAGCGTCGGCGTGTGGCCTTGACGAGCCACGACGAGCTACCGCGAGCGCACGCCTGCTACCGGCAAACGTCGCAAGGAGAACGGCGCCACATGGACATCGTCAAAGGCAACATGNNATGTTTTCAGGCAAAAGCGAGGAGCTGATTCGCCGCTTGCGCAGGGCTGAGATCGCGCGCCAGCGCGTGCAAATCTTCAAACCGGCCATCGACCAACGCTACGCCGACAACGGAATTGTGTCCCATTCGGGC
>PLJR01000204.1:0-229 GCA_003140295.1 Acidobacteriota bacterium | reverse complement strand
GTCGAGGCCTGCACCAAGATGGCGGATACCGGCAAGCGGGTGATCGTATCCGGCTTGGATACCGATTTTCTTGGCCGGCCTTTCGAGCCCATGCCCACATTGCTGGCAGTGGCGGAGGAGATCACCAAGCTGCTCGCAATATGCGTGCGCTGCGGCAACCCGGCCGTGCACACGCAACGGCTGGTCGCGTCGGAAGACCTTATCGTTGTCGGCGCCGGCGGTATGTACG
>PLJR01000115.1 GCA_003140295.1 Acidobacteriota bacterium | reverse complement strand
CACAAGCAGCTTGACGTCACCCTCTCGCGGCCACTTAAGCCGCCCGGAGTTACAACTGGGGTTACAATATTTACTCAAAATATCGAGCGCGCCAACGGCGCCATGAGGGTCTCGTGATTCATCGCTTTGTCTATCACAACGAACAGTTTCTCCCCATCGAAGAAGTACGCCTGTCACCCGGACAGGCCGGCCTGCTCTGCGGCTGGGGCCTCTTCACCACGATGCGCATCTTTCATGGCGAACCTTTTGCATTCGAGCGCCACTGGCGCCGCCTCGAGAAAGACGCGGGCCGCACGCGCGTTCCCTTCCCTTTCGATCCCGCGCGAATGCGCGGCCTATTGCGCGAGCTTGTACAGCGCAATAGCGTGCAAGATGGCGCCGCGCGCATTTACGCCATTTATAACAAAATTGGGTTCTGGCAGAGTGACGAAGCCCTGCCTACCGTGGATCTCCTGCTGTACACTGCCGGGCTCCCCCCGCGCCAGGAGTCGGTGCGCTTGACCACCGCCGCACACGGCCGCCATGCTGCGTCGCCGCTCGCGGGTGTCAAAGTCACGTCCTGGCTCAACAACGTGTGGAGCCTGCAGGGCGCGCAGCAGCGCGGATTTGACGAAGTGATTATGCTGAATGAACGCGGTGAAGTCGCCGAGTGTACCGCCGCGAATATCTTCTGCGTGCGCGAGGGACGCGTGCTCACGCCGCCGCTTTCCTCCGGCTGCCTGGAAGGCGTCACGCGCGGCATTCTGCTCGATATCGTCGGCCTCCGGGAGAGAGTACGTTGCGAAGAAACGCCGCTGCATCTGGAGGATTTTTACTCCGCCGATGAGGTATTCATCACCTCCACCAATCGCAATCTCATCGGCGTGGCCGAAATCGACGGCCACCTTTTTGGCAGCGTGCCGGGGCCGCTTACTGCTCGGCTCGAAGAGGCGTTCAGCCGTTACATGCTGGAATATGTGGCGGCGGCTTCGGCCTCGGTGCCGACCGGGTTACCCCCAGTACCCGCAAAGTATTAACACAAACAAAAAGTTTGGAGATATGATCTGGCGCGTGACAGATCGTCTCACAACGGGCCTGGCGGGCAGCCTCGTTCTGGCGATGGCGATGATGAGCATGGCAGGCGCTCCCGGCGCTGCGCACGCCCAGGTCAAGCCGCACCAGGCTACCGGCGTGGTGGCTGCGTCCGTCCCCGCGCAACTCGTCATCCTCAAAAAATTTGGGCGCAACCAGGTACGTTGGACCTTCGTGGTAAATCCTAAGACCGCATTTGACGGCAAGGCCGCCAAGGGCGCGCGGGTGCGCATCGTTTATCATGAGGAAAAAGAGCAGCGCATCGCCGACCGCGTCAAGATTCTCGAACCGGCGCCACCCGGCGCCGCGCCTCCGGCAACCGCCATAAAAGCAGCGCCAAAAGTTTCCCCGCCTCCGACGCACGCACCAAAGCCCGCGTCTGCTCCTCCCACGTGAAATGGCTCCTACGTAAAATGGCTCCTACGTAAACCGGCGCACATGAAGATTCACCGCCGAGCGGCATGGTGACAAACCACACCCTATCCGAACTCGCGCGCCAGTTTCTGGCGCTGCACCACGGCCCTAAGCCGCTGGTCCTGCCAAACGCGTGGGACGTTGCCAGCGCCCGTATTTTCGAGGAAGCCGGATTTCCCGCCATCGGCACGACCAGCGCCGGCATCGCCAACAGTCTGGGCTACCCGGATGGCCAGAGAATCTCGCGCGCCGAGATGCTCGGGGTGGTGCGCCGCATCGCAGACGCCGTGAACATTCCGGTCACTGCGGATATGGAATCGGGTTACGGAGCAAGTCCCGAGGAAATTGCTGAAACCGCTCGCGAGGTGCTGGCCGCCGGAGCTGTGGGCATGAACCTCGAAGATATGTCGGGCGCACATCCGCCATCTCTGGCCGACTTAAGTTCGCAGACGGACCGCATCAGCGCGGTCGTCGAGGCGGCTGAAAAGACAGGCGTCCCTTTCGTGCTGAATGCGCGCACCGATATTTTCCTCGCGGCGCTCGGCCCCCCGGAAACCCGCCTCGCGCGGACGGTCGAGCGTCTGAACGCTTACGCCGCCGCCGGAGCCCGCTGCCTGTTCGCTCCCGGCGTGAAGGATAAAGAAACGATTGCGCAATTGGCACGTGCCGTTCGCGGACCGCTGAACGTGCTGGCCACCGTGGGCACGCCGCCGGTGCACGAACTGGAAGCTCTCGGCGTGACGCGCGTGAGCCTCGGCTCTGGGGCCATGCGCGCCACCCTCAGCCTGCTGACCCGCATGGCTCGGGAGCTCCGCGACGAGGGCACGTTCTCTTCCATGAACGACGGCGCTATCACCTATGCCGAAACCAATCGCCTCTTCGAACGCTGACTCGGTGAACGGCGCGTTGGCAACTTTGTGCCCGCTCACGGGTTCAAATAAGTGTCCGGGTGTAAACCGCTATAATGATAGTAAGGGATCACCCCGAGACAGCTTTGCCCTCGTCCCAAGGACGAAATCCGATGCCCCGTAGAAACCGCCACGGTTTGAACACTCCGCGCCGCACGCCAAGCTTGCGCGGGCGTTTCGTTCTCGGAGCGGCGCTCGTCCTGGTGGCGCTCCTCATTTGTTTTGGCCTGCAAACTTTCGGAAATCGCGTTACAGCCGTCGAGGCCGCGCCGCCAAGCAATGACGCCGGCAGCTCGCGTTTCCCAGGCAAGCTTCCCATCAGCCAACTCACCGAGGATGAGGCCATCGTGCACGCCCTCAATCGCCTGGGCTACGGTCCACAACCCGGCGAGGTTGAGCGGATCAAGCAAATGGGTCTCGAAACCTGGATCGCCCAGCAGCTACATCCCGAAAAAATTGATGATTCCGCGCTGGCGGCCCGGCTCGATAATCTTCCCGCTCCGCAAATGACCGCGCAGGCGCTGCTCACGCAATATCCGCAGCCCGACGCTGCCGCCAAGCGGCTAGGCATCACCGTCGCCGAATACCGGAAGCATATAGACGATCTCGCGCATCCTCCGCAGGGCACGCACCCGGCGCCCAGCGCACTGCCCCAGGAAGTGTTGAACGAGCTGGCACAATCCAAACTATTGCGGGCCATCTACAGCCAGCGCCAGCTCGAGCAGCAGCTCACCGATTTCTGGTTCAACCATTTCAATGTTTTCGCCTACAAAGACCTCGACCTCTGGCTGCTCGCCGCCTATGAACGCGACGCGATCCGCCCGCATGCGCTGGGAAAATTTCGCGACCTGCTCGAGTCCACCGCCAAGAGTCCGGCCATGCTCTTTTATCTCGATAATTATTTAAGCGCCGACCCGCGGGCCTTCGCTCCCAAACACGCGCCGCCGGCCAAACACGCGCCGCCTCCTAAACATTCCACGCCGTCCCATCCCCTTCCACCGCTCGGCGGCAAGCGCGGCCTGAACGAAAATTACGGCCGCGAACTGATGGAGCTGCACACTCTCGGCGTCGATGGCGGTTACACCCAGCAGGATGTCATCGAGGTCGCGCGCTGCTTCACCGGATGGACCATCACCGACCCGCGCGTAAATCCGCAATTTTATTTCGACGAGCGTCTCCACGATCCGGACCCCAAGCGCGTCCTGGGCAAGAATTTCCACGCCGGCGGAATTAAAGACGGCGACCAAGTGCTCGATCTGCTCTCGAAAAATCCGCGCACCGCGCACCACATCTCGCTCGAGTTGGCGCAGCACTTCGTTTCCGATACGCCTCCCGAGCCGCTGGTCGCCCGTATGGCCAAGGCTTACCAGAAATCAAACGGCGATCTTCGTGAAGTAATGCGCGCGATGATCTATTCCCCCGAGTTTTGGTCGCGCGAGGCGTACCGCGCGAAGGTCAAAACGCCTTTCGAGCTGGTCGTTTCATCCGCGCGCGCGCTCGGCGCCGATGTCGATGACGCTATGCCGCTGGTCGGCTGGGTCGGCCGCATCGGCGAGCCGCTGTATCAGTACCTTCAGCCCACCGGCTACTCTGACAAAGCGGGCGCGTGGGTGAACACCGGTGCGCTGCTCAACCGGCTCAATTTCGCCATCACCCTTGCGAGCAATCGCGTCGCAGGCAGCGGCGTCCAGTTGCCGCCGCTACTAGGCACCGAATCCGCCGACGACCCCTATCAGGCTCTCGATCGCGCGGTGGGCGTATTTCTTGCCGGCCAAGTCTCCGACGCCAGCCGCGCCACCCTGGAGAAGGAAGCCGTCAATCCCCAGGTGCTCGGAACAAAATTGGCTGCCCCCATTCGCCAGGCCAACCTGGGTGTAATCACCGGACTCGTCCTGGGCACCCCCGAATTTCAGCACAAATAGACGTATTCGGCCGGTCGGCGCTCTACCATATTTGAATAGGAGCCTCTGCGTGTTCTCTCGCTTCACGACCTTCGTCCCGCCAGAAGGCATCAAGATTATTGTGGTGCTCTTCCTCTCCTTCCTCATCGGACTCGACCGTGAAGAGCGCCGCACCGGTGACACGGCCTCGGGCGAGCAATATATTTTTGGTGGCGTGCGCACTTTTCCGCTGCTTGGCCTGATCGGCTACGCGCTGACTTTTTTGTCGGGGCCGCAGATGGTGCCCATGGTCGCGGGGTTTGTGGTGGTCGGAACATTTCTGGCGCTTTCCTACAAGCACAAGCTCGAGAAGTACGAATTCGCCGGGGCGACCACGGAAGTATCCGGCCTGGTGACTTACGTCATCGGCGCGCTGGTGTCGCGCGGCGAATTTTGGATGGCCACCGCCATCGCCATTGCCGGCATCCTGCTGCTCGAATTGAAGAGCATGCTCGAGAGCTTGTCGCGGCGGCTGCCGGCTTCTGAAATTCTGGCCTTTACCAAATTTTTGCTGCTCACCGCGGTCATCCTTCCGGTTCTTCCCAACCGCAATTTCGGCAGCTTCGGCTTTAATCCCTTCAAAGTCTGGCTTATCGTCGTGGCTGCTTCCGGTATTTCCTATGCCAGTTACCTGCTCCAAAAGCTGACGAAGAGGCACGAAAGCGTTTTTCTTGCGGCGCTACTTGGCGGCGTTTACTCGTCCACGGTTACCACGGTAGTGCTCGCCAAACGGGCCCGGCAGGAGCAAGCACCGCATCTTTATTCAGGCGGAATTCTGATGGCGGCGGGCGTCATGTATCTCCGGCTGCTTATTCTTATCGGTATATTCAACCGCGAGCTGATGGTCCGCCTGCTGCTGCCCTTTGCAATTCTCGGCTGTGGGGGAGTTCTCGCCGGATTCCTGTGGTCGCGCCGCCCCGACCCCACCAGCAGCGGCGCCACCAAAGCCCTCGAAGTGAAGAATCCGCTGCAGCTTTCCGCCGCTTTTCTATTCGCACTTCTTTTTCTCGTGATGCTTGCTGCGACACGTTACGCAATTTTGTACGCGGGCCGCGGAGGCGTGTACGGCCTCGCCGCCCTGACGGGCCTTTCCGATATCGATCCGTTCATTTTAGGATTGACGCAATCGGCCCATGCGGCTACTCCGGTCGGGGTCGCCGCGAGCAGCATCGTGATCGCTGCCGCGAGCAATAATCTGGTGAAGGGCTTTTACGCTTACGGGTTCGCCGGACGGCCGGCGGGCCTGCAGGCGCTCGGCCTGTTAGCCGCACTGGCTGCGCTCGGTTTGCTGCCGCTGGCGTTCTGACTTTTCGGGCAAGCGCGATATGATGGAGCGACAGTGCGAATTCGCCAAAACACGTTCGCGGCCGCCAGCGTTTTCGCTTCGTCGTCGAAGCGAAAAATGTCTTTAACCGTGGCCGCGATTCTGTGCATCGCCTCGGCGGCTCTGGCTCAGGGCAACGCCCCCGCTCGCCAGGCGGCGCCCGCGGCGCCTCCGGCCAACAGCTGGCGCTTTGCGGTTTCGGGAGATTCGCGCAATTGCGGAGACGTGGTGATGCCGGGAATCGCGGCCAGCGTGCTTCGCGACCAGGCCGAGTTTTACTGGCACCTCGGCGACTTCCGCGCCATTTATGATTTCGATGAAGACATCCTTCACCAGCCGGAACATCTCGGGAAGCCGCTGGTGATCGCCGATTACGAAACCCTGGCGTGGCCTGATTTCATCGACAACCAGCTCGCCGCCTTCGGGTCGTTGCCGGTGTTCCTCGCGCTGGGAAATCACGAAATCGTGCCGCCAAAGACGCGCGAGGAAGCTCTGCCGCAATTTGCCGACTGGTTCAACGCCCCCGCCATCGCCCGGCAGCGCATCATCGACAATTCACACGATCACCGCATGAAAACTTATTATCACTGGATCGAGCGCGGCGTTGCGTTTTACACGCTCGATAATTCCACTCCCGACCAGTTTGACTTGCCGCAAATGGGCTGGCTGGTGCGGACTCTTGCGCAAGACTCCGCTAATCCCGCGGTCACCACACTGGTGGTTGGCATGCATGAGGCCTTGCCGGACAGCATCGCCGCGGACCACAGCATGAACAGCTTCGCCGCGGGCACCGAGAGCGGCCGCCAGGTCTACGCCGATTTGCTGCGCGTACAAAATGAGGCCCACAAGCGCGTATACGTACTCGCGAGCCATTCGCACTATTTCATGGATGGAATCTTCAACACCGAATATTTGCGCGCGCACGGCGGGGTGCTGCCGGGATGGATCGTGGGAACCGCGGGCGCGGTGCGCTACGCGCTCCCGCCCAACGCGCGCGACGCGCATGCCGCAGAGACCAACGTGTACGGCTACCTGCTGGGTACCGTTTCGCCCTCGGGCGAGATTCGCTTCGATTTCAAGCGGCTGACCGAAAAAGACGTGCCGGCTCCCATCACTAACCGCTACAAGTCCGCCTTCGTGCACTGGTGCTTCGCGGAAAATAGCCAGGCACGGTGAACCGGCTAGGCGCGCAGATAATCCGCACGCCAGTTTTTCACCCGGCGCTTGATCTCCTGGCGGTCGGTCAGCTTTTCCTGCAGCACTTGTTGAGCCAGCGCCGCCAGCTCTGCGTCGCTCGCGAAGCGCAGCGCAATCAATTGCGCCACCGTGAAGTCCCCGATGCGCGGGTGAAACTCCGCCGGCAACACCCTGGCGAGGCGCAACTCCATCTCCAGACGAATGACGCGGTCTTGCACCTTGAGCGCAAACGTGCGCGCGCACAACGCAAGGACCATGAACGCTACGGCCATCAGCACGCCAAGAATCGCGCCAAAAGTCAGGCCATATCTCAGGCGCACCAGCGACCAGATGATGTTGATGAGAAATACGGGCAGCACAAACATGTGAAAAATGGGGACCAGCTTCGCGTGATTTTTCAGGTTCTGCTCTTTTTCTTGTGCCATTACCGCGTCTCCTTGGCCGGCGTTTTTCGCGGCGAGCCTAACGGATGGGTTCCGGGAAAGAAAATACGGGGTCGATATCTACAGGAACATCGCTTTGCGACGCAAGCGTTTTCGCAAGATCGGGCGCCATACGATCGTATTTGGCGAACCAGGCCTCCACACGGCGGCGGTCACCGGTAGCTTCCATCTCCAGCAGCTCTTTTGCGAGTGCGGCGATGGCGGCGGGCACGCGGTCCATGGCGATGGCGTAGCGGCCCGCGCCGGCCGATGGCTGCGCGATAACGCCTTGTGCCGCGAGATAGTTGAATTCCATCATTTCCGCGCGGCCGTGGGCCTCGCCCACGCCGAATCGCACCGTGCGGAAAATGCCGCCGATGTAGGAAGCATAGTATTCCGGGCGCTTTTCCTGCGGCAGCGCGCCGTGCTCGATCAGCCAATCGAGTCCAAACATTCCCACGACGTCGGCTTTGGCTTCCTCGAGCGCCGAATACGCCGGCCCAATCGCTTCATTGATCTGCACGCGCCCGCCCGCACTCGCATTTTTGTTCCCGCCGCCCGCTGGCGCACCCTGCATAGCAGCTTGCGGATTGATTCGCGCATAGGCCGGGCCGAGCTCGTGCGAAATTTCATGCATCATGGTCGTTGCGAGGTAGCCCTCACCCGACGCCAGCGCCCCTTGATCGGGACGCAGGAGCCGTTTCGCGAGCGGCAGGACGACGTAGGTGACGCGCGCATCCATGAAATTCTTGAAAAAGATTTTCTTCGAGCCCTTTTCCTGGTGGATGCGCGGATCATTTGGCAAGTTGTCCGCGACAGCCTGGTAACCGTGCCGCAGATCGCCTGCGCGGAACGGGGCGTCCATGACCTCCATCGGCGACTGGTGGCCGGCCTTCGACGGCCGATCTTCGGGAGCGAGCGGCAACGCATCTTGAATAGCCGGAACATATTTCTGGAAAACGGCGAGCTTGCGGCTCTCTTCTTCGTTGCGAACCAGTACGGCCGCCCCGTAAGAAGTCTTTACGCCGAGCAGATCATCAAGGTAAACCTCGTAGGGCGCGAAAATCACGTCAAACTTGGGATTTTCCAGACCGATCCAGGCGATATCGCTGGCGTAATAGTCGTCATCGAGCAGCGCCTTGGCGCGCAAGCGCAGAAAATTAGCGAGCCGCGCGTCATCGCTCAGCGCCGCGGCGGCGTTCAGCGCGGAGGCGGCGGGCTCGAGCCACTCGCGATAGGCTACATGGTAGGGCACGGCCACCAGACGATCCGCGTCACGCCGCACAACCGTATGCGGATCGTACAGCGCCGCTTTCTGCTCGGGATGATTGCGGACGTAGGTTTCCATCTCTTCCCGCGTCAGGCCGGCGGGGTAGAATCCGCGGCCAGGGGGCATCGGTGCGGCGCCGACGAAAGGCTCATTGTTGCGGATCAGGTCGAAACGGCTGCCATTGATCATCAGATAGCGGCAGAGGGCGATGTCGGCGGGAGTCTGGCTCGCTTCGATGGAGCGCAGCAACGCCAGGCCCTCGGGATCGCTCTGCCGCCAATAAATGTCTTCGAGATATTGCGAGGCGGCCACGAGTTTGCCCGCCAACTGCTGCTCGCGTGCAGAGAGGCCAGCCGAATGGAAGGGCATGGACACGCGGCGAAACTTCTCCAGGCGTTGCGCGAGATCGGGCGCGACGCCTAATTTGTCCGCAGGCGCGGTAAGCGGCGGGCCCACAGGAGGAGCGCTTGGTGAAGCGGGCGTGGGCGGCGCGGTTTGCTGGGGTGCGATCTGCACCAACGGCCCCGCGGCGCTGTGTGCGACCGCCGGACACATGACGTGGAAGCATTCGAGCGCTGCGGCGCATCCTAGAGCGCACGCCAGCGCGATGGACAGCCGGGACAGCATAGCGAAATGCATTCTATCAGAGCCAGGCGGTTGGGGCGGCGGCGAGTAGAAGCTTGCGCGGCTGCTGCCGAGCAGTAGCAAAAATCCGGGCCCGCCCCACGGGAAATGCGCGACGAAAGCCGGCTTTCGGCAAATCTCCTGCCACTGCCGTGATAAATTGGAATATAGCGCAAGGCGCGGCCTGTTTTCTTTTCTGCGTAAAAGAGGGTCTGGCGGGGCGATTCAATGGTACTTTGGTAGCGGCACGCTAGCGGGTGAAATCACGTGCGCGATTCCACCCGCGACCACACCAACTCATGAGCCTTAAAACCTTCGTCTCCGAAGCGCTGACCGACTTTTCGACCGTTGCGGCCGTCACCCCCAGTTCAAAATATTTGGCCCACGCGATGCTCGAACATCTGCCGCTGGCGGGAACGCGTGTGGCGGTGGAATTTGGAGCGGGAACGGGCGCGATCACGCATGAACTGCTGGCGCAATTGCCGCGCAACGCGACGCTATTCGTTTTTGAAATTAACCGGCGTTTCTACGATTGCCTGCGGCGAAATATTTCCGATTCGCGGGTCGCGCTGATCCATACGAGCGCCGAAAATTTGGACATCGAGCTCCGCCGGCGCGGCGTGCAACGGGTGGACGCGGTAGTGTCATCGCTGGGCCTGGCGTTCATGCCCGGCCGCGAGCGACACGCACTGTTTCAAAAGCTTTTGCCGTTCCTGCACGAGCGCTCGGTTTTCACCCAATATCATTACATTCACGGCTTGCAATTCGTGGAGGGCCGCCTGCGGCAAATGCACATGGCGCCGCTACTCAGGCGCTATTTCGATTCAGTGGAATCGAAGATCGTCTGGCGCAATTTGCCGCCCGCCCATGTTTTCACGTGCCGCATGCATAGGACGCCGCGGCATCTTGGCTCTTCCCTGATTACCTGAACTTCTCCCGAACGCTCCGATCAAGCTCACGGATGTAACTACCCAGGGCGTTAGCTCCGGCCTTCGGCTGAAGAGATCTTCTCCGGTTTTTCTGAGGGAACCGCAGCCGTTTTCGATTCTATCTTCTGGCCGGCGTTGATTCGTGTCACTTCCGTTAAAACGGACCAATCGCGCTGGCCCATTCCGTAAGCTTGAGCGGCGATGCACTTGTCGCGAACCAGGCTCGCGTATGGAAGCGGAACGTGGACTTCCGCGGCCGCTTCGAGCATAAGCTCGACATCCTTCAGACCACCATCGAGCGTGAAACCAAGATCATCGTCAAAACTCCGGGTGCGGATTTTGTCAAGATATACGGGCATCGCCGGATGATGAAGAAGTTCCTTGAGCATCCCGCCGACAAGTTCCGGCGGGAGGCCTCTTTTTTCCGCGAAAACAAAGGCTTGGCCTATCAATTCCAGCAAACTGACACCGAAGAAATTCACCACCAGCTTCAGGCTCGCTGCCGCCGCTGGGTCCTCTCCTAAGACGACTATCTTGGCCGCGTACCTATCCATAACTGGCCGGGAGCGTTCGATCGCCGCCGGTTTCCCGGCGACAAAGGCGATCAGTTTCCCGGCCGCGGCGGCGTCAATCCGGCCCGCAACCGGACTGGCAACATATTGGCTCCCTTGGCAGGCGTGCAACTCGGCTAAACGCGTGCTGGCTCGCGGGGATATCGTCGATGTGCCGATGTGAATGGCGCCCGCATGCATGCCCGCAAGAATGCCGTGTTCGCCTTGCGTGTTGTCGAGGACCGAATCGTCATCCATGAGACATGTGATGACTATATCCGACCCGGCCGCCGCCTCGCGTGGCGACGCTGCGGCAATTGCGCCGGAGGCAACGAAGGGTTGGGTTTTTTGTGGAGTGCGGTTGTACACGATGAAGCGGCAGCCGGAAGCTTGGACGTTGCGCGCGATGCCTGCCCCGATGCGCCCCAGCCCAATGCAAGCGACCGACAATGGAAACGGAGAGATAATTGCCTCCTTGCACAGCAACCAGAGCGTTTGATGAGGCGTGATTGTATCGCATTTTCTCTGACCGCACGCAAAGGACGCCGCAGCGGGCTATTCTTCTCTGAATAATTGAACGTTCCCGTGCGCTGCAATGCGACCCATCGCCGGTCCGTCTGCGAGGGTGCAGGCGTTTAGTGGGAACTGGCCCGCTGATGCCACAAACCCGCTACGCCTGCCGTAGAAAGTACCGGCAATTACCTCGCTCCGGCGACTCCTTTCAAATATTTTCACCTTACCGATTTTCTGCTAGGCTCCCAGCTCAGGACCGTTTCCACCGAACGATGCTGCTCGCTGTCGTTCTAACGCGCGGCCAGGCCTGCACGACCTCAATCACTCGAGCCTCACTGGAGGAGGATTTCGATGGCTCTTTATGATCAGGATGACTTAAACAACGCTACTTTGTGCGTGTGGAAGGAAGCGCGAGGCGACGGTGCGTCGGCAATGACCGCCGTCGCTCATGTGATCTTTAATCGGGTCGGTGCGCCGGGATTTGCGAATACGCTGCACGATGTGATCTACGGAAAGAACCAATTCTCGTCGATGAGCATAAGCACTGATCCGGAATACAACCTGGCGGCTCCCGAACCCACCGACCCAGAGTATCCCTCTTATTGCACGGCGATGAGCATCGTCAATGGGATCGCCGCGGGCACCGAGAGCGACCCGACCGATGGCGCGCTCTATTATGCGAACCTCGCGGAATGCACCAGTGGATGGTTCTTCCATCACATTGTGAACGATCCCGCGAATCATCCGCTGCGTGCCACGCTCGGGCATCAGGTGTTCTACGCTTAACAGGTCCCGAAGAGAATCTGCCGAAGAACTTACCAAGGCCGCTCTGGGACCGTTGGAAACGTAATTACTCCTTTGTTCTGCAATTGTTAAGTCTTAGAATACCAGCCCATGAGCGCAGCAGCGGGTGCGAACCCGGCCTTCGATCCCATCTTCGAACGGCTCGAGGAACAGATCGGCTGGTACGACGCCAGAAGCCGCTCGAACATGCGTTGGTATAAGCGGCTCAAACTTTCGGAGATCGGCTCCGCCGCGATCATCCCACTGCTGGCGGCATCTCATATTCCGCAGGCGGCGATCGCCACCGGGCTGCTGGGCGTGGTCGTTACCGTGTTCGAGGGCATGCTGCAACTCAACCAGTTCCACGAGAATTGGATCAGGTACCGTTCCACTTGCGAATCCCTCAAACACGAAAAATACATTTATTTGGCGAACGCCGGCCCCTATGCAAATTTGGAAAAACCCCGCGCGTTACTGGCGGAACGCGTGGAATCGCTGGTTTCGCAGGAGCACGCCAAGTGGGCGACCGTGCAACAGCAGGACCCCCAAGGCAAGCAGGCCTAGCCGGCCGCCTCACGCAGTAAGAGATCTCCGGTATTAAGGAACGCAGAGTTGAGCGGCATCTTTATCAGCTATCGGCGGAGTGACTCGCAGGGCGAGGCCGGCCGCCTGTTTGACGATCTCGCCAACCACTTTGGCGAACAATCGGTATTCATGGATGTAGCCGCGATTGAGGCGGGACGCGACTTTCGTAAAGCCATCGAAGAAGGCGTCGCCAAATGCGGCGTGCTCCTGGTAATGATCGGCCAGGAATGGCTAGATGCGAAAGACGAGGCGGGAACCCGCCGCCTTAGCGACCCTTCGGATTTCGTGCGCATCGAAACAGCGTCCGCCCTGAAGCGTGACATTCCCGTTATTCCAGTTCTGGTGCGCGGCGCGAGAATGCCGTCGGCCGAACAACTCCCGCCTGAGCTCAAGGAACTTGCCTACCGCAATTGCATCGAGCTGACGCATGCGCGTTGGAAATCGGACGTTCAACTGCTTACCGACGCATTGCGCCGCCTGCTCGCACAGAGTGGCGAAACCACAACCCACGCCGCGGCCAGCGCAGCAACACCGCCAGCCCCGGCGGTCGGTCCTGAAGCGACAGCGGCTGCAGAGGGAAGTTCGCCGCGACTCGATCCGGCGGCTTTGCAGCGCGTCAGCCGGGAGCTTGCGCTGCGTATTGGACCGATTGCTAACATCGTCGTGAACCGCGCGGCTCTGCATTGTAAATCGATTGAGGATGTATATCTCAAGGTCGCCGAGGAGATCGACTCCCCGGACGAGCGCCAGAAATTTCTCCGGGAGAGGCCGCTGCTCCCGTCAAGTTCGCTACCCAAAACAACGTCCGCTACAGCGACGATGGCATCTCTGGCCGATGCAGCGGGCCGTTCGGAACAGGCAGCGCGTTCAGAAAACCAGGAAATACCGTCGAAGACGGCTGCAGCAGCGAGGAAGACGCGATCGCCGAATCGCCGGAAATATGCGGTTTTCGCGGCGGGAGGAGTTGTCTGCCTGATTGCACTGGTCTTTGTAGTTACACGATTCGCGCCGTTCAGGGGAGCGGGCGCGTCTCAGGCACCGCTGGCTTCGGTACAACAAACGCACGTAGCGGAATCCGCCGCCGTTAAGACTGGTCGGTCTACACTGGCGCCACCTGACGCCCAGAGCGGGCAACCGTCGCCTGACGCGGGCGCGGTCGATGGAGGCGCCTTTGCGCCTTCGCAACGGGTTCACGTGCCCCAAGAAGTGTTTAGGAGCTTGCTGACCCAGACCGTCTTACCCGTTTATCCCGTTCTCGCGCAGCAGGCTCGTATTCAGGGCCTGGTAGTGCTTGACGCCAATATTTCAAAAGACGGCACGGTCGAGACTCTCAAGGCGGTCAGTGGACATCCGCTGCTGGTGCCGGCGGCCCTCGACGCCGTTAAGCAATGGCGATACAAGCCCTACGTGGTGAATGGCAAACCCGTCGCGGTGAGTACCCAGATTATTGTGAACTTCGCTCTTACTGGTGGTTAGGTGTCGTGCCACTCGAGAATTATAATTCTACTCGAGCATCTTGAACGCCTTCGCCAAACTCATCTGCATGCGGTTGAAGGACGCGGTCACAGTCGCGATCTCATCGCTACTCGTAACCGCCAAAGGCGGCACCTGGGTCTCCCCCTTACTAACGCGGTCAGCAGCTTCCGACACCAGCTTGAGCGGCCGAATCACAATCATGTAAACGGCGGCATCCAGGACCACGACCGTCGCGATTAGCGTCACGAGCAAATAAATCACCAGCAGATGAAACGCCTGTTTGGCTTTCTGCAGCGGCAGCGACATCGGGACTGACACGATCTGCGCGCCGAC
>PLJR01000086.1:6214-14819 GCA_003140295.1 Acidobacteriota bacterium | reverse complement strand
GTCCTGTTCGGCGGCCTTGCGGAAAATGTTGCGCGCCCGGACCACGGCGTATTGGCAATACGGTCCAGTTTCTCCCTCAAAGCTGAGTGCATCTTTAAAATCGAAGGCAATGATCGCGGTGCGCGTGTATTTCAGCAGGAAATATCGGAGTGCGCCGATGGCGATGGCGTGCGCGATGCTTTCCCGTTCGGGCTCGGGTGCTCCGGCATGCCGCGGGTCAACTTCCGCGCGCGCCGCAACCTCCATCCGGTCGAGCAGATCGTCGGCCTTTACGCCCATTCCCTTGCGTCCGCTGACCTCGACGTAGGGTTTTCCCGCTTCTTCTTCCGACAAGGTGTAGCCCATTTCCGCCGCGCAACGAGGCGTCAGCGCCACAATTTCGTAGGAAAAATGCACCGAATGCGCCGCCTGCTCCGCAAATCCCAGCGCGCGCAGACCCGCCACGACGACATTCTGCAAATACGCCTGGCGCGCGTCGATCACGTTGAACACGTCGGTGGCGTTGCCAAATGGCGGAGCGTCTGCTTCGCCGCCGCTCACGGCCGTGGTCCAAACGGTGTGTCCGTCTTCGTAGGTGTGGAACCGGCGATACGCGAAATCGCGTCCCAGCAAGCCGAATTTCCACATCTGGTAGGCGATATCCTTCCCGACATACGTCACCGTGCCATTTGAACGCACGATAACCTTGGCATCGTCGTCAGCCTCGCCCCCCGAGGCGCCGCCGGCGCCACTATCGGTGCCGCCCTCGCTGACGTCCAGCTTCATCACCCAGCAGCCGGCGTTCTTGCCGGCGACAGCTTGGTGAATCGCGCCGCGCTCTTTCAATTGCGCAAACGCCGCATCCCAGAATTTCAGCTGCAGGATTTCGCTTTCCCGCGGCAACATGTCGTACTCGATTCCCAAACGCGCCATGGTCCGCAAGTGGCAGCGCGAAATGGCCACCGAAACGATCTCGGCGATCTCGGCTTCGGCCCCGTGGCCGTCCTCGATGGCGCGCAGCGTCCGGCCGCGCAGCCCGAGCCTTGCGGCGTCTTCACCCAGGAAATTCGTCACCCGCGCGTACAGGTCCCAGCATAAATAGTCGAAGCGCGGCCCCGCCGCTAGTTCGCGCACTTCCTCCACCGATTTCTTCTCGATGTGCTGGAAACCGACCACCACATCGGCCACCTGCACCCCCGTATTGTCGATATAGTTCTGCACTTCCACGGGGCGCCCTTCACGCCGCAGCAGGCGCACGAACGCATCGCCCAGCGCGGCGTTGCGCAGATGCCCGATGTGCGCGGCTTTATTCGGATTTATGTTGGTGTGCTCGACGATGCACTTGGCTCCGAGGCCCACAGCTGGGCCGGCCAGCGCAACCGCGTCCGGCCGGAACTGCTCGGTGGCTGCCGCAAAAAATGCGCCACGGTCAAAATAGAAATTGACGTACCCCGCACCCGCCGTCTCCACCCGCGCGACGCCGGGAATTGCCGCGAGCGCCAATTCCTGCGCGATCTCCTGCGCGATCTGCCGCGGCGCCCGCCGCAGCCGCTTGGCCAGCTCAAAGGCCACCGGCGTCGCCGACTCGCCCATGGCGATATCCGGCGGCCGTTGGGTCACCACGGGAACATCTTCCACGCCCCGCTGCTTCAGAACGTCGGCCAGTGCCGCGCGTATGCGAGCTTCAACGATGTGATACACGAATTCTCAGCACCCGATTTTGAGGCGATTGGTAACAACAAAAGGAGACTCGCGATTATAAAGAAACGCCCCGCGCCCAGTCAAAAGCGCCCCCGTCGTTCGCTCTCCGTTGCGCGCCGGCCCTGCTCAAGGTAAAGTTTCGCTTCGTCATTTCTTGATCCCGGGTGCCTGGATCGCAGGTGGCGTCTTGAGTTCGGACCTTTTCCGCGTAAAAAATATCGACCGCCTGCTCTCCGACGCCGACCAACCCGAGCGCCGCTTGAAAAAAACGCTTGGCTGGATCAGCCTGACCGCCCTGGGCGTGGGCGCCATCATCGGCACCGGAATTTTCATCCTGACCGGCACCGCGGCGGCCGGCGAAGTTGTTGAATACCCCTCGATCCTCAAAGCCCCGGTGCTCCAGGTAATTCTGTACGGCCATCGCGCCGCGGGAGCTTCGGGCCGCCCGGGCGCCGGCCCGGCCATCGCGCTCTCGTTCGCCCTGGTGGCTGTCGTTTGCGGTTTCGCGGCGCTGTGCTATGCGGAGTTGGCGTCGATGATCCCCATCGCCGGCAGCGCGTACACTTACACTTACGCCACGCTCGGCGAGCTTGTGGCCTGGATTATCGGCTGGGACTTGATCCTCGAATACGCCGTATCCAACATGGCCGTAGCCGTCGGTTTCTCCGCGTACGTCGACAGCCTGCTCGGCACGTTCGGCATTCACCTGCCGGCATCGATTTCAAATCCCGCCTATTCGCCCGACACTGGCTGGCACATGAACTTTAATGTCGTCGGGTTCCTGGTGGTCATGCTGCTCACCGTGCTGCTGGTCTTCGGCATTCGCGAGTCCGCTGAAGCCAACACGGTGATGGTGGGCATTAAGCTCGTGGCCATTCTCGTTTTCGTTTTCGCCGCCTCTAAATATATTCATCCTGCGAATTGGACGCCCTTCATGCCCAACGGCTGGCAGGGCGTACTCACCGGCGGCGCCATCGTCTTTTTTACCTACATCGGTTTCGATTCTGTTTCTACCGCCGCCGAGGAATGCCGCAACCCCAAGCGCGACCTCCCGCTGGGCATTTTATTTTCTCTTTTGATTTGCACCGTCTTCTACGTGGGCGTAGCCATCGTCTTGACCGGCATCCAGCCCTGGCAGAGCCTGCGCAACGCCGCTCCCGTTGCCAATGCTCTCGAGGCCATCGGTCTGCCGCGCGTCGAGCAGTGGGTCACCGTCGGCGCGCTGATGGGAATGATTTCATCCCTGCTGGTCTTCCAACTTGGACAGGCGCGCGTGTGGTTCTCCATGTCCCGCGACGGTTTGCTGCCGCGTGCCTTCTCGCGCGTCCATCCGAAATTCCGTACGCCTGATGTCGCCACCTGGATTGCCGGCGTGTTCGTAGGCATTCCCGCCGGCATTTTCGATATCGGCACGCTGGCGGATCTTTCCAACATCGGCACGCTGTTTGCCTTCGTCCTGGTATCACTGGCGGTTCTGATCCTCCGCCGCACCCAGCCCGACCGGCCGCGCGGCTTTCGCGTGCCCTTTGTTCCCGTGCTGCCGATTCTCTCCATGCTTTGCTGCCTGATACTGATGGCCGGCCTGACGCTTGAAAATTGGATTCGCTTTTTCGTCTGGCTCATCATTGGCCTGGTGATCTACTTCGCCTACAGTCGCAAGCGCAGCGTTCTCGGGATAGAGGAGCGCGCCGGGGCGCGTCTGTGATCCGCGCGATGTATCCGCGGCATTCCCCGCACCGCGCGCGACATCGTGAACGATCCGTTGATCGTGCGAAATCCGCGCCGCACCGGCCCCAACGCGCGTCACCGATAAACCCACGCCCCCCGCGGATCCCCTGTGAATCCTCATTTAACTGACCCGACGGGCGCGTCACCTTCAGCGTCTTTCTTCCGAGCGCTCGGATCCTTGCCCAAGGCGGAGCTGCATCTCCACATGGAAGGCTCGCTCGCCCCGCGCACGGTGGTCGATTTGGCAGCCCGTTACGGCGCTCGCCTCAGCGAGCAGGAAGTCACGGCAGCCTACCGCGTAAGCGATTTTGCCGGCTTCATCGAAACTTACAAGTGGGTTACCTCTTACCTCCGCGCCCCGCGTGACTACGCCTTGGCCGCCGAACGTCTGGCCGCTCTTTTGTTCGCTGAAAATGTTGTCTACGGTGAGGTCACGCTGTCGGTGGGCGTGATGCTGCTGCGCAAGCAGGACGTCCGCGCCAACTTTCGCGCCATCCGCGAAGCGGTGGCGTCCTTCGAGAAGCGCGGCCTGCGTTTGCAATGGATCTTCGATACCGTGCGCCAGTTCGGCGGCGCAGCCGCGAAAGAGGTCGCGCGCCGCGCCATCGAACTGCGCCGCGAAGGAGTGGTGGCCTTCGGAATGGGCGGCGACGAGCTCTCCGTCCCCACCTCGGAATTTCGCGACGCCTACAACCAAGCCGCCGCCAGCGGACTTCATCGCGTAGCGCACGCCGGAGAAATTGGCGGACCGGAGTTGGTCCGCGAGGCTGTGGAGCAGCTTGGCGCAGAGCGCATTGGCCACGGCATCGCCGCCGTGCGAGATCCCTACCTCATGAACTGGCTCGCAAATCGCGCGATTCCGCTGGAGATTTGCCCGACCAGCAACGTCCGCACTGGCGCGCTCGGTCTGCAATTAGGCCGTACCGCGCTCCCAAGAGGGAATAGCGCTCCCGTTCCTGAAGCGCCCGTTAGAGAAGCGCCCGCCCGTGAAGCGTCTAATGAAGCGCCTGTTGAAGCGCCGCACCGCGTTGGTGAGACGCCGTACCCGGTCGCACTCCGCGATCATCCCCTGCCGCAGCTCCTGCGTTCCGGCATACCCGTGACGCTGTCCACCGACGATCCCGCCATGTTCGAGACCAGTCTTGCCGACGAGTATGCCTCCCTCGGCGAAATGGGCCTGACCGCCGCGGAAATTCTGAGGATCGCGGAGTCAGGGTTTTCCTCGGCTTTTCTTTCTCCGAACGAAAAACAGCAGCTCCTCGCAAATTTTCGCCAGGGCGCCGCCGCGTTGTCGCTCATCTAACCTCTGCTATAATGCCGTCGCGGAATCATACGTGGCACGCCCGGCGTATGCCGGGAAGACCCAGGCGCAAATGCCCAGCTCACCTACCAACATGAAAGCCCACGTCTGGGTCATGCTCAAGCCGACCGTGCTCGACCCGCAGGGCGGCGCCATCCAGCAGGCACTCGCCTCGCTGGGCCACACCGCCGTGCGCGACGTACGCGAAGGCAAATTCTTTGTGCTCGATCTGGCCGGCCTCGATCCCGCCGCCGCTCACGCCGAGGTTGAGCGCATCGCGCGCGAAGTGCTCACCAACCCCGTGATTGAAGAATTTCGCTTCGAAATCCTCAATAACGGCCCCTCTTCGTAAGCCCGCCGCGCGGCCACGTCGCGGCCAAGCTGTTTAGTGACCGTTAACATCAGAGTCGCCGCGCCCCCTAACATCGCTGCATGTTGTGCTACTCTAAATTTTACCGGCGGCTTTCCGCGTTTCACGCCTCCTATAGCCCGCCGGTGGCAGGCGCCCTCGCGCCGACATCAGGCGCTGGGGTTTTTCTGTAATTTGGCACGTCAGGACAAGTCGAAGGAGACTCCCGTGTGCGGCATCGTCGGATACATCGGCCCTAAGAAAGTTGTACCTCTGATTCTGGACGGCCTGCGCCGCCTCGAGTATCGCGGATACGATTCCGCGGGCATCGCCGTCGTTGGGCCGGACGGCAAGCTCGAATTGCGCCGCGCCTCCGGCAAGCTTCGCAATCTCGAGGAAGCGATTCGCCAGTCGCCGATCGACGGCCTCTATGGCATCGGGCACACGCGCTGGGCCACGCACGGACGCCCTACTGAGGAAAATGCCCATCCGCATCGCGATTGCACCGGCCAAGTGGTCGTGGTGCATAACGGCATCGTCGAGAATTACATCGAGCTCAAGCACGAGCTCGAAAAAGAAGGCCACAAGTTCGTCACCGAGACCGATACCGAAATCATCGCCCACCTGATTGAGAAATACATGGATGGCGGCCCGCTCGAAACCGCTGTGCGCAAAACCGTGCGGCGGCTCACCGGCGTATATGCCATCGCCGTGCTCTCCGCCAAGGATCCGCAAAAAATTGTGGCGGCGCGTTTAGGTCCGCCGGTGGTGGTGGGGCTCGGCCAGGGCGAATATTTTGTCGCGAGCGACATTCCCGCGATTCTCTATCACACGCGCGATATTTTCTTCCTGGGGGATGGCGATATCGCCGTGCTGACCCCGCAAGGCGTCTGCCTCACCGACACCGCCGGCGCCCACGTGGAGCCCCAGGTCCAGCACGTCACCTGGGACCCCATCATGGCGGAAAAGGGCGGCTACAAGCATTTCATGCTTAAGGAAATTTTCGAGCAGCCCACCGCCGTGCGCGATACCATGCTTGGCCGCATCTCGCTTGATACCGGCAAGGTTTTTCTCGACCGCATGGATATCAGCGAAGACGAATTCAGAAATTTCCGCGATGTGAAGATCGTCGCGTGCGGCACCAGTTGGCATGCCGGTCTCGCCGGAAAATTCATGATCGAGCGCATGGCGCGCATCCCCGTGGAAGTCGATTACGGCAGCGAATTCCGCTACCGCGACCCCATCGTGGACAATCGCACGCTGGTCATCTGCATCTCGCAGTCGGGCGAAACCGCGGACACCTTGGCGGCGCAGCGCGAAGCCAAGCAGAAAGGCTCGAAAACACTGGCGATTTGCAATGTCGTGGGCTCCATGGTTACGCGTGAAGCTGCCGGCACCATCCTCACGCATGCCGGTCCCGAAATTGGCGTCGCCTCCACCAAGGCCTTCACCGGCCAGCTCACTGCTCTCATGCTGATCGCGCTGTACCTCGGCCAATTGCGCGGCAAGCTCTCCCCCGAAGTCTCGCAACGCCTCATGCAGGAGTTCACTCGCCTCCCGCATAAAATGGAAACGATCCTGCAAGGCGATGAGACCGGAATCTACGAGGGGCTGGCCCGGCAATTCTTCCGCTACTCGGACTTCCTCTATCTGGCCCGCGGCATTCATTATCCGATTGCGCTCGAGGGCGCTCTCAAGCTCAAGGAAATTTCCTACATCCACGCCGAAGGCTATCCCGCCGGCGAGATGAAGCACGGCCCCAACGCCCTGATCGACGAAAATCTTCCCGTCGTCGTCCTGGCCACCCGCGACGAATCCGACCACGACTCCATGACCCGTTACGAGAAGAGCGTTTCCAACATTCAGGAAGTTAAAGCGCGCGACGGCATCGTCATTTCCGTGATCACCGAAGGCGATCACCTCGCGCGCAAGGCTTCCGATCACGTCATCGAAATTCCCATGGCCCCCGAATTCATGACTCCCATTCTCGAAATCGTCCCCTTGCAGTTGCTCGCGTATCACATCGCAGTGCGCCGCGGCTGCGACGTGGACCAGCCCCGCAACCTAGCAAAATCCGTCACCGTTGAATAGGTAAGTATCGCCTTCCGCCCATTTCGGCCAGAATCGCATCGCTCCGGCACGAAGCCGGCGCCCATGTTGGAGCCATCAATTAGATGCGTAGAGCGGGAAATTGTGGCGGCGAATCGTAGTGTCAGGATCGGAGGTTCACGCTGCGCAGCAGGGTCTGGAAGCGTGGATCCGACCGAAGCGGGTCATATCGTGGATCGACGTTTAGATAGATCAGCCAACCGGAACCTTCTTCATGCGCGTACCGCAGCCACTTGAAAGCCTGCTCTTTGTCTCCCAGGCCGGCATAGATGATGGCTTTGTATCCGAGCGAGACGTACTGCCGCTTTGCCAATCTATCCAAATGGTCGAGCACATTCTGAGCCTCGCGCTTCCTACCGGCCACCGCATAGGCGTGCCCCAGCGCGGCTATCGCCTCGGTGCTTCCCCCGGATAGTCCCAGCGCTTTGGTGAACTCGGCGATGGCCTCGTTATATCGGGCCTTTTGCTCGTAAGCCTGCCCCAGGTAATAGTGGCCCCAATAGGTATTTCCGACCTCGAGCGCCTTTTGACACTGCGCTATGGCTTGCTCCGCCTGCCGAGCCATCATGTAATGCCAGCCTAGGTGGGCGTTCATTACCGGATCAAGCGGATCAATTTCCAATAAGCGTTGGCTTTCGGCGAGAGATTCCTCACTTCGTCCCATGGCCTCCAGGAAATGCGAGTACTGGTGATGAGCTTCAACGAGTGTCGGGGCGAGCGCGATGGCCCGTTTGAATTCCTCCTCGGCTCCCGGCCAATCCCGATCGAAATCAGTTTTCACGACACCTTGCGCTTCGTGGGCATCGGCCAGCGTGTCATCGATCGCCAAGGCCTTTTTCGCAGCCGATTTTGCACCAAGGTACGTATCCTTCGGTGATGACGCGCCCCGGCGAACGAGCAGGACAGAGGAAGACGCTAGCCCTGCGTATGCCAATGCGTAGTTCGGATCCACATCGATCGCTCGCTGGAAGTACTGCGCAGCTTTCTTCAATGCCTCTGGCGTCTTTTCATCAGTGAGGTTTTGCCCCTTGAGATAAAGGAGCTGAGCCTCGCTGTTTTCGGTGTAATGCCTGGTCAGGCGCTGTTCTTGTTCGGCGTTCAGCCGCAACCGCAACTTGTTCGAGATGTCGGTCGCGATCTGTTCTTGCAACGGCAAGATGTCGGCGAGCTTCCGCTGATATTGTTGGCCCCATAGCTGCGACACTTTCTTGATGTCCACGAGCTCCATCTCGATGTTCAGGCTATCGCCTCGTTGAATCACCGTTCCCGCCAGCACGGCACGCACATTGAGCGCGCGCCCCACTTCTTGCGGATCGACCTGCCGCCCGGTGTAGCGGGAGACTGTGCTCCACGGCACGACACGCAGATTCGGCAGTTGCAGTTGCGAGAGCCTATTGACAATGGTGCCCGCAATCCCCTGACTAAGGTAGTCGGTATTA
>PLJR01000086.1:5763-6177 GCA_003140295.1 Acidobacteriota bacterium | reverse complement strand
TGCCGCGGGTGCCTCCTCGATCTCAATTCGAGCGTCGCCCAAGTCTTGAAGCCGCCGCTGCGGATCTTTCTGCAGGCAGCGTCGCAGCAGATTCCGAATTTTTTCCGGCGTCGAGGGTGGCAGGGCCTGCCAGTCCGGCTCCCGTTCGAGAACGGCGGCAAGCGTATCTTGCAACGTTGCGCCACGGAACGCGCATTTCGCCGTAAGAAGTTCGTACAGCACACAGCCGAACGCNNAGACTAAGGTAGTCGGTATTCGGATCGCCGCTGGCATTTGCGAAGGGCAAGACTGCCACCGAATCAATGGTGTCGCCTCGTGCCACAAATCTGTTCAGCCAGCCCGCCGCCGTCAGCAAAATCACGAAAGCAGCTGCGATCCAAGGCGCCACGCGACTGCGCCAGCGAGGCTGAGGAT
>PLJR01000086.1:0-5633 GCA_003140295.1 Acidobacteriota bacterium | reverse complement strand
CTGCTCCGGACTCATGTATGCCGGAGTGCCGAGTATTCTTCCCTGTTCGCTGGACAGCGCCGTGAGAGTCAGAGCCTGAGAAAGGTTCTGCTCGTCGCCTTCCGTAAGAGCCTTGGCCAAGCCAAAATCCAGCACCTTAACTCGGCCTCCGGGTGTTACCTTCACATTCGCGGGTTTCAAATCCCGATGGATCACTCCTTTTTCGTGTGCCGCCTCTAGCGCTTCCGCAATTTGGCCCGCCAGCGCGAGCGCCTCTTTAATCGGCAAAGGGCCAGTGCCCACCCGCTCGGCCAGCGTCTGCCCCGGAACCAATTCCATTACGAGATAATGCACACCGTCGGATTGCTCCAATCCGTAAATCGCCGCGATGTTGGGANNATCACCAGATAGCTCGTGCTGTTGGACTGCTCCAATCCATGGATCGCCGCGATGTTGGGATGATTGAGCGCAGCCAGCATCCGAGCTTCGCGCTCGAAACGAGACAATCGCTCGGCATCATGCGTGAAGGCGGCCGGAAGCACTTTTATCGCTACATCGCGTCTTAATTTGTTGTCGTGAGCTTGGTAGACCTCTCCCATTCCACCCATACCGAGCAAGGTAAGAACCTGGTACGAGCCGAGCTCCGTTCCCAGAAGCGATCGGCCGTCCTGTTTGGCGAATATGTCCGCGGCTATTTCTCCCAGTGCCGAATGGTCCAACAAGCCATCCGTGGTTCGTCCATGCGCAAGCAGCGATTCCACTTCTTCCCTCAGCAGGTCATCGCCGGCGCAGGCTTGTTGCAGAAACGCACTGCGCTGGGTGCTGTCGTGCTCGAGTGCGGAGTGATATAACCGCTCAATTTGTTTCCAACGCTCAGGCGTTATTTTTTGTCTCAACCCTGCCTCGCTTACTCGTCTCCGTCGCAGTCATCTCCCGCGCCAGCCAAGCCTTTGCCAACCTCCAGTCGCGCATCACGCTGTCCGGCGAAATTTTCAGCACCTCGGCTGTTTCTCCCACGCTCAATCCACCAAAGAAGCGCAATTCCACCACTCGGCTCTTCCTCTCATCAATGACCGCCAAAGCGGTAAGCGCATCGTCGAGCGCCACCAGGTCCTGGCCCTGCTCGGGAGACCTCACTAACGCCTCATCGAAGGTGACTTTCTGTGCTCCCCCTCCCCGCTTGAGGTAGTTCTTGGAGCGGGCAAAATCCACCAGAATGCGCCGCATCAGTTGCGCCGAAACGGCGAAAAAGTGCGCGCGGTTTTGCCAGTGGACCTGCCGGGCATCGGTCAGGCGCAGGTAAGCCTCATTTACTAGCGCTGTGGTTTGTAAGGTGTGACCGGGACGCTCTCGATACATGTACCGGCGAGCTATGCGGCGCAGTTCTGCGTGAACCAGAGGCACTAGCTTATCCAGTGCCGTTTGCTGCCCTGCACTCCAGGCTAGCAGAAGTTCCGTAACTTCGCTGGATGCTGGCCCCGCCATAAGCCTCATCCCCCGTCAGTTGGTACTGACCGTGATCTACACGGAAGGATTTCTAAGGGTACCGACCCTGCCCTGCGTTCGGATGAGCCTGTCCGCTACTTGGTGGTCGCGACTATAACCCCTCCGCCTGGTTAATCCAAAAAACATTTTCGTGGCCTTCCAGTTTTGGCCCTCTGTTCCCGCCTTCCTCAACAGGAGGGAGCGCGATGACCGACACAGGGCAGTTACAGCAAAAGCTGTTGCCGTTGGTGATAGCCGGATTGGCAGTTGTTCAGATCGGAGCGGCGCAGTCGTCAGTCGGGGGGACCGCCTTGGCGGTTCACGTCCGCAACTACGCCGAAATCGACGCCAAAAGGCTGGTAAAAGCTGAGAGTGTGGCGGCGGAAATCCTCCGGAAAGCAGGGGCCGAGACCCGCTGGGCTGGCGTGGAGGATATCCCACCAGACCAAACTGGCAATTGCGCGGAGCCCAGCTTGACCAGCCTCTCGGATATACGGCTACATATCGTCTCTTCAACGATGGCCGAGCGTTTGGCGCTGCCTGGCAACGTCATGGGTTTGAGCCCGGGAAGCGGTCCCGACCGGCGATTGGTATACGTTTTCTACGACAGCGTCAGGGAGCTTTCACAGCGACAACTGCAAGCACAAGCCAAGGGAGACATCCCGCTGCGTGCCAGTGTTGAGCAGATTTTGGGCGAAATGATCGCGCATGAAATTGGCCATATCCTATTGAATCTGCCATCGCACTCGAAAACCGGAGTTATGCGGGGCGATTGGGACTTGAAAGACTTGTATGACATCGCCCATAACTCCCTGTTCTTCACACAATCCCAAGCCGAAATTATTCGCAGGGAAGTCAGGCGGCGAAGCAATTCTTCAGTTGCAGTTTCCTAATGCCGATTTTGCGCGGCCTCTGCAACGATCACCGGCGAGGCGAGATCTTCTTTCGGTTCTTTGTTTTATCTGGCGTGGCTTTCCCTCGGCGCTCGAGGTCTCAGAATCAGTCTGAAACCGTCGGTCGCGAAATGCTGGTGAGGCGGAGTCTGTGAAACCGACCAGGTACGTTCCGCTCGCAAAGGCTTCCACCACCCGCAGGTCTCGCGTAGAATCCCTCTGTTCCGATGCAAACCGTACGCAAGCTCGCCGTCCTGGTTTTGGTCTGCTGCATCTGCGGGACTACGCCGCAAAGCCGCGCACAGACGCCGTCCGCGCCCAGCTCCGCGGTCATCGGCGAAATTCACGCCACAGGTTCGCGACGCTACACCGAGGCCCAGGTAGCCACGGCAACCGGGCTGAAGCCCGGAGACACCGTCACTCGCGAGCAGCTCCAGGAAGTCGCCGATCGGCTTGCGCATCTGGGCGTTTTTCTGAGCGTGAACTATTCATTCCTTACCCGCGGCAACCGGATCACTCTTGAATATGTCTTGCAGGATGCGCCCGCGCTGCCGGTGTTCTTCGACAATTTTCCCTGGTTTACCGATGCCGAAATTAGCGCCGCCATTCGCGAGGCGGTGCCGTTTTTCAACGGTACCGCGCCCACGGAAGGCACCGCGCTCGAGGACATGACGGTAGCCATCGCCCAGCTCGTCCAGGCGCGAGGTATCGCGGGATCGGTGGAACATGAAATCCGTATTCAGCCCGGCGATCCCGCCGCCCGGCATGAAACGGCCGCGAGTGACAGTCCTCTCAGTAACAAATTGGCAGGTGACCAATCCCAGCCGGGCGCGGCCCCCAACGGGACAAATCCGTCCGGCACAAATTCATCGGGCACAAATTCGCCCGCCCCCAATTTGCCTGCGAAAACTTCTGGTGACGCGCCACCTTCTGACGCCGCCGACATGGTGATGCTTTTTCGAGTCGCGGGATCGACCGTCAACATCGGCGCACTCGATTTTAGTGATCCCTTGGCGCAAACTTCCGAAAAGTTGCGCGCTCGTAACCTCGATCTCGTAGGCAAGCCATTTTCGCGCTTCGCCATCGAGATTTTCGAGCAGGAGCAAGTCCGCCCGCTCTATTTTTCTGCTGGCCGCCTTCGCGTGCGCTTCGGAGACCCCGATACCGGCGTCCACGGCGCTCAGCCCAACGCTCCGCTGCCGTCCATAATTTCTGTGAGAATCCCTATCACTCCCGGGCCGGTCTTCCACCTTTCCGGCGTCACCTGGAGCGGCAACGCCGCGCTCGCCGGTCCGGCACTCGGTGCGCTGCTACTGGTAAAACCCGGCGATCTCGCTGATGGTCTGAAACTCACTGCGGGGTGGCTGCGCGTGGAAAAGGAATATCAACACCGCGGATATGTGGACGTGAAACTCGACCCGCAACCGCAATTTGACGACGCTGCCGGCACCGCCGCCTATCGCGTCAACATCGCGGAAGGCCCGCAATATCAAATGGGCGAACTGATCATTACTGGCCTATCCCTCACTGCCGAACGCGTGGTCCGCACCATCTGGCGTCAGGCGCGCGGCGATGTATTCGACGCCGCATACTTCGATGAAATGCTCGTAAAGCTCGAAAAACCGAACACCGAAATGTTTGGCTCGCTCCCGGTCCATTACACCGAGATGGGCCACTGGCTGCGCCCCAATCTCGAAACTCATACCATGGATGTTCTGCTCGACTTTAAGTGAAGCTCTTGCCGGGCACGCATCGCTTAGATCGTCTTGAGAATCGCCAAGAGCTCTCTAAGTTGTTGCTTCCTGCACGGCATCACGCGCCGCCATCACTGTTTGTGCGTGAATCCGCACCGTGTCCGCGACGTCTCGCGCGTATCCCCCGGCCTGCGTGATCGCCACGGGAACTCCGCGCTGCCGCGCGGCGCTGAACACCAGCGCGTCACGCTGGCGCAGCCCTGTCATGCTCACCCACAAACCGCCAAGCTGGTCGTCGCGATACGGATCGGCGCCCGCCACATAAAAAATTAGATCCGGTGTGAAGCGGTCGAATGATTCCGCCAGTCCCTTCGCGAGTAAATCGAGATATTCGTCGTCGCCCGCCGCATCCTCGACATTCACGTCGAGATCGGATTGCTGCTTGGGCACGGGATAGTTGTGTTCCTGATGAATGGACATCGTGAACACGCTCGCGTCTCCCGCAAAAATCGCCGCGGTGCCATTTCCTTGATGCACGTCGGTATCGATCACCATCACGCGCAGCGACTCGCCTCGAGCGCTCGCTTCCGATTGCAGGCGCCGGATGGCGATGGCCACATCGTTCAGCATGCAGAATCCTTCGCCGTGGCCGGCAAAGGCGTGGTGGAAACCGCCGCCGAGATTCACCCCGATGCCCTGGTCCAGTGCGCCGTGCCCCGCGAGAATCGTTCCGCCGGCATGCAGCCAGAAAGATGCGACCAGTTGGGGAGAATAGGGAAGCTCGAGCAGCATGCGCTCGGTGGCGGTGAGCGTATTGTTTTTTATTTTGTAGACGTAGTCGACGGTGTGCACGCGCAGCACGTCTTCGTCGGCGGCCGGCTGCGGCTCGAGAAAATCCTCGGCGCCCGCGATGCCGCCGGAAATTAGAGCATCGCGCACCATACGGAATTTGTGGGACGGGAAAACGTGCGCGCCGATCTCCAGGTTGTAATGGTCGTGGTAGGCGAGTTTGAACGGCAGCATAGGCCCGGGGCCGCACCGCGCGTCGCGGCCGCGACCGCGGGGTGCCTGCTGAATTCGCGCGCATCGGCGCGAATGGGCGCGAAGGGCGCGCGGATCAGCGTTCGCGGTCGAGAATAAAATCCGGGACCGCGGCCAGCGCGCGTCCAAACTCGGTTTCGGCGCGGCCGTTCAGGCAAGCCTTCGCGCGCGCCGCATATTCGACGGCCAGGCTGCGGCTGCGGTCGAGGGCGCCCGAGTCGCGCACCAGCGCGGAAATTTCCTCGGGGCGCACGCTGTGAAAGCCTTTTTCGTCGAGCACCGCGCGCACCATGCGGCGGCCCGCCGCGCCGTCATTTTTCCAGGCGCTTTCGAGAGCGTACACCAGCGGCAGGGTAACTTTGCCGTCCTTCAAATCGCTGAGTACCGGCTTGCCGAGTTGCGCCGGAGATCCGGTGAAATCGAGCAGATCGTCGACCAGTTGAAAAGCCACGCCGGCGTAGCGCCCATAATCGGCCAGTGCCTGTTCTTCCGATGGGGACAACTGACCGAGCACGCCGCCGAGGCGCGCGCATCCGCTGAA
>PLJR01000022.1 GCA_003140295.1 Acidobacteriota bacterium | reverse complement strand
TGGGCGTGCACGTCAATTGAGCGGGGAGCGCGAGGTGCCGCAGTTTGCGCGGAAGCCTCGCCCGCGCGCCATTCCGCAAGCATCGCCGCACCGGCGCCTGCGCCGAGCTTGAGGAAATCGCGGCGTTCCATTTCCATTTCCTCGCCATCGTCTCGGTTCATCGTGTACTCCTTTACGTCGAACAGCGCGGCTTACGGCCTTTCCAGTGACTCGCGCGATTCCCGTGACTCCGGTTTTACGGCCATCACAAGCTCATTCCCATCGCGCGGCGCCAATCACGTTGCCGAAGCCGCCGTGTCACTAGCGCTGCTGAACTTCGCGTAGCCGCCGCTCGAGAAACCGCCGTTCGCTCTGATTGGTCACCAGCTCAAGCGCTCGCCGGTAACTCTCGGCCGCTTCTTCGCGCGCTCCCGCGCGCCGCAGCAGATCGGCTCGTGCCGCGTGCAGCAGGTGATAGTTCTCCAGATCCCCGGCGGCCGCAATCTCGTCGATAACCGCTAGCGCAGGCTGCGGGCCTTCCACCATGGCCAGCGCAACGGCCCGGTTCAGCGCCACGATCGGCGACGGTTGCACACGCTCCAACAGATCGTACAGGCGAATGATTTGCCGCCAGTCGGTGTCCGCGGCTTGCGAAGCCTGGCAGTGCAGCGCCGCAATAGCCGCCTGAATGGCGAACGGTCCGGGTTCGCCGCGAAGCGCCTCTTCGACCAGCGGCAAAGCCTCGGCAATTTGCCGTTGGTCCCAGCGGCTTCGGTCCTGCTCTTCCAGAACCACTAAATCTCCGGCCTCATCGAGCCGTGCTTCGCGCCGCGAATCGTGAAGCATCATCAGCGCCACAAGTCCGGTCGCTTCCGCGGGAGGTTGCGGAGCGATTAAAGTTCTGACGAGCCGCCCCAGACGAATGGCTTCGGAGCACAGATCGGCGCGTACCAGCGGCTCCCCGCGCGTCGCCGCATATCCTTCGTTGAAGATGAGGTAGATCACCGTGAGCACCGCGCCCAACCGCTCGGGCATGTCGGCAGTGTCCGGCACCGCGTAGGGAATCCCGGCATCGCGGATTTTGCGTTTCGCGCGCACCAGGCGCTGCGCCATTGTCGCGGTAGGAACCAGGAATGCTCTTGCGATCTCGTCCGTCTCCAGGCCGCCGAGCGTGCGCAGCGTCAGCGGAATTTGCACCTCGGGAGCCAGCGCCGGATGGCAGCACGTGAAAATCAGCCGGAGGCGATCGTCGGAAATTTCACCCGCATCATAGGTGGGCTCCTCCGTCGCGGCTCCGGATCCGGATGCGGCCCCCGGTGCAAAGCCCGGTGGAAAACCCGGCGGAAAATAAGCTTCGAGCTTTTGTTCCAGCCGCACGCGGCGCCGGATGCGATCGATGGCCTTGTGCCGCGCCGTTTGAATAAGCCAGGCCCGCGGAAATTCCGGCACTCCGGTAGTGTTCCACTGTTCTACGGCGGCGGCGAAGGCCTCCTGCGCAGCCTCCTCGGCAACGTCAAAATCTCCGACCAGGCGAATCAGCGTAGAGACGATGCGGCCCCAGTCCGAGCGATAAACTTCGTCGATGGCTGCGGCGGCGCCTGGAGGCATATCCGATTGTAAAATAATTCTTGGTTGGCGTGTCGATTCGGCGATCCCCGTTCGATGTACTGATGGAGGCGTTCACATGAAATACATGTTGTTGATCTACGATGACGAAAAGGTATGGAGCAATTTCAGCGAAGCGGAACGCCGGAAGTTGTTCGGCGAGTACATGCAGTTCGGCGAGCAGATCAGGTCGAGCGGCCACCACCTGGCCGGTGCGCCGCTGCAACCCACCTCGACGGCCAGGAGTGTGCGCGTGCGCGAGGGCAAGCGGCTGGTGACCGACGGCCCTTTTGCCGAGACGCGCGAGCAACTGGGCGGATACTATCTTGTCGAAGCCAAGAATCTCGACGAGGCGATCGGCATTGCCGCCCGGATTCCCTCGGCGCGGCTCGGCACCATCGAAGTCCGGCCCGTGTTGGAAATGCCGAGCGAGTGATACGAAAGGCCAAAATAGCGGGATTTTTACGGTTCCAAAACTCAAAGGAGAAGCCATGCCCAATCCATTCGTGCACGTGGAATTAGCAACAACGGACGTCGCCAAGGCCAAGAATTTTTACGGAAAGTTGTTCAGCTGGACGCTTGAAGATCTCCCGATGGGTAGCGAGCCCTATACCATGATCAGAGTAGGCGAGGGAACGGGCGGCGGAATCATGAAGCATCCCGTGCCGGGTGCGCCGTCCGCGTGGCTTGCTTATGTTTTGGTGGATGACGTCATGGTCGCGACGCAAAAAGCCAAATCGCTGGGCGCGACGATTATGAAGGACGTTCAGCCGGTCATGGACGCGGGGCGGTTCAGCATCATTCTCGATCCCACCGGCGCAGCGCTCGGGCTGTGGGAACCAAAGAAAGCCTGACTCCGGACAGCAGCGAGCGCACCTAGCCAGGAGGTCGGCTACAGGCTGGTGAAACTCACCCGCCTGTAGCCGCCGCGCTGGCGATCTTGGCTCTGAATTCATCGTCGTCACTTGCACATTAGCGATGGCGGCCATGGCTTACCGGTCCGCAATGTGGGGCGCGGCGATTTCGCGGAACGCGGCCAGGGCGCGGTCGATGCCGGCGCGGTCGACGTCGCAGTGGGTGACCATGCGCAGCGCGAATTTTCCCGTGGCGTTGGCGAGGATTTGCCGCTTCTCGAGCGCGGCGGAAAGTTCCGCGGCGCTGCGGCTGGTGTCGGAAACGTCGAAAATCACGATGTTGGTCTGAACTTTGGCGAGGTCGACCCGCACGCCCGGAAGTTGCGAGAGTCCCTCGGCCAGGTAACGCGCGTTGGCGTGGTCTTCGTGGAGCCGCGCGGGAGATTTTTCGAGCGCTACCAGTCCCGCGGCAGCCAATATACCGGCCTGGCGCATTCCGCCGCCGAGAAGCTTACGGGCGGTGCGCGCCTTGTCGATGAATTCGTGCGAGCCCAGCAGCAGCGAGCCCACCGGCGCACCCAATCCTTTAGACAGGCAGAACATCACGGAATCGAATTTACCAGTCAGTTCGGCGACACCGCGGCCGAGCGCTACTGAGGCATTGAAGATGCGCGCGCCGTCAAGGTGCACCGGCAATCCATTTTCGTGCGCACGGTCGCAAATTTCCTCGGCGATCTCGCACGGATACACCGTGCCACCGGCCATGTTGTGCGAATTTTCCAGGCTGATGAGCCCGGTTTGCGCGGCGTAACGGGACTTGGGGCGTAGGAGCGGTTCGATGAGTTCCCAGGTGAGGATGCCGTCATCGATATAAGTGGTTCGGGGCATGCAGCCGGCGATGGCGGAGATTGAACCCATCTCGAACTGGTGGATGTGGCCCCGCTCTTCGCAGATCACTTCGTGGCCGTGGCGCGTCCAAACCTGAATCGCGATGAGGTTGCCCATGGAGCCAGAAGGCACGAAGAGCGCAGCCTCGCGGTGAAAAATTTCGGCCGCACGCGATTGCAAGAGATTGACAGTAGGATCTTCGCCGTAAACATCGTCCCCCACGACGGCGTGGAACATGGCTTCGCGCATTTCCGGGGTGGGGCGGGTGACCGTGTCGCTGCGCAAATCGACCGCAAATTGCGCCGCGGCGAGCGACACGGACGCAGGCCTCTCCAGTTCCGCGGATGGGCGGGTCAGGTTTCCCGAGTACATGGTGAGTCCTCCCTCGTGGCTTTCCGTGGGCCGGTGGCGTGCAAGCGGCGCGCGAGGTCCGCGTCGAGCGGATTGACGCCCGCGCGCGCGTCGATTACGAGCACGAGGCCCGTGGCGCCGGCAATGGCGACGTCCGCCTGGCGCAAAATTTCGCGGGGAATCGCGGCCTTGTCTTCGGGCAGCATTCCTCCCGT
>PLJR01000327.1 GCA_003140295.1 Acidobacteriota bacterium | reverse complement strand
CTGTGGCGACGCGAGCATCCCGGCGGGGGTGCGAGCCACTGAGCTTGCGGGCCTTTAGCGGCTGCCGCTTCCCGTGCGCGCGCTTTTACCGAACTGGTATTAGCTTGTCTTTATCGAATGACCATTCAATCCGCATGAGCCATTCGTAGTGAAATCCCTCGGACTTTAGCCAAGCCTCGAGAGTTTCGCGGTCCGGCGCTTCGAATTCGACCAACATTTTTCCTTCGACCAGATTCATTTGCACGCTTCGCGCGATGATGCCGCCCGCGGAAGCCATGCGCGCGGCCAATTGCTCGGCGCCCTGACGGGTCATGCAAGCGAGCGTGTGCAGAGAAACGTAGCGCGGCATCGGGCCTCCCGGCAAAACGATAGCTAGGGCGACGCAAGGATGCAACCAATCCTTGGGGAATGCTCGCATTTTAACGAAGGCGCTTGGGGGTCCACTTTCATTCGGGTGTTGTCTACTTCACCCAGGCCCGGCAAGCCCGCTGCGGGAAATGTGAATTTCAACGTGTAAAATCAGGATTGCGTCACCTGTCCGGCGAGGTCTCTATGAGAAAAATCTTACTTTTGGGCGCGTTTTTCCTGGCGATCGTGGCGGCCGTGGTTTGCGCAGACAGGCCGGCCACCGCCGCACCGCGGGCGGGGAGCCTAAACGGCGTCGTATTGAACAGCGCGGGAACCCCGATGCCAAGGGCGGAGGTGTCCTGGCAGGCCGCGGACGGCACCAGGCCGCATTTCATGCATACGGATGTTAACGGGCGTTTTCAAGTGGCGGGGGTACGGCCCGGATTGTACGAATTGCGCGCCGAAACGGGGGGCATGTGGTCCGACTGGCAACACAATGTGCTCGTGCGCACGGGAGCCGAGGCGAGTGTAACGCTGCGTCTGACCCATGCACGGGCGAAGTAAATTCGATCGCCCCGAATAAAAAGGGCTCTGAATAGAAAACGCCGCGGACACTTTTGCGGGTCCGCGGCGCGATTTGTGGAAGCTTTCCGGCTGCGGCGCCTGTTGCGCGGTGGCCATGCGTGTGATGGCGAGGACGAGCCCGAGAGCCGCCAGGGGACCGCTCGCAGGGAAACTAGTGAATTGCGCATGGGCCAAGCCTTTCTTTGCTGGTTTATTGTCTATTTCTGGGTGCGAACCTTATCAGAAATATCTCCTCAGGATACTTATCTTAGTACGGGCGATAGCCTGCAAAGTACCGCCAGCCGAGCTGCACCGTACTACAACCCGCGTACCAAAAATTTTGAAGCGAGTGGTCTATGGAGCGGTTTGGGAAGCCCTGCGAGGATGTCTGTGGCGGGTTGGAGCTACGCTGCGGGGACGACGGCCCCGAGCAATCGCGGCCGTGAGCGAGCTAACCAATCCGCCAAAGTTCCCCATGCCGATAGCGACCCCCCTTCCTATCGGCAGCGTGGAAAACCGACCGCGGGCTTGGGCCGCGAGTTCCGGATTGGATTCCGCTGTTTTGCCCGCGGGCCGAGTACCTCAAAATCCTCTATGTAGGGCCTTTATCAGTCCTTACGAGCCTCATTTTATGGCCGACGCGGAATTGGGGGCCGCCGCGCCCTGCATTTGTCGCATCCAACAGATAATGACCAGCTTCCAACGCATTTGGACCCCTATTCTTTTCTTGATCGCGGCGGCGATTCCGCCGGCTTCCTGGGCCCAGGCCGGCCAGAGAAATTCCGGGAACACGTCGGGGCAGCGGCATCTGTCGACTTCTTCTGAATTTGATACGGGCTTTCATCTGCTTTATGAGCTTAAATTCGCGCCGGCGCGGGAGCAATTCACGGCGTGGGAGCGCCAGAATCCTGAGGAGCCACTCGGTCCCGCGCTCGAAGCAGCAGCCGACCTTTTCGAGGAGTTTTATCGCAAAGGGGTGCTCACTTCGGATTTTTTCCTCGATGACCGGCGGCTGCTTGGCGGTATCGTAGGTAAACCGGATGCCGATCTGGAAGCCTCCTTTAGTGCCGCAGCACAGCGGTCCGAGGAATTGGCTCGCAAACGCCTGGCCTCCGATCCCAGTAACCCGGACGCATTGTTCGCGCAGACGCTGGCAGCCGGGATGCAAGCGGACAACGCCAGCCTGCTCGAAAAGCGGCAAATCGAGAGCCTGGGCTTTTTGCGGGAAGCCGACCGAAGTGCCAAAGCCCTGCTAGCCATAGCGCCGGACGCCGGGGACGCCTATCTCGCCATCGGGGCCGCGAATTACATCATCGGCTGTTTACCCGCGTATAAGCGAGCGTTCCTGCGCATCGGTGGAGTTCACGGAGACCGCGCCGCCGGTATGCAGCAACTGGCGCAAGCGGCGTCAAGCGGGCATTACCTGCGGCCGTATGCGAAGCTGATGCTGGCCCTGGCGGAGTTGCGCGAGAAAAAGCTGAGTATGGCTCGGCAGCAACTCGCAGAGCTGGCAGCGGAATTTCCGGATAACCCGCTGTTTGCACACGAGTTGTCGAAATTGAGCGCGAGCGCAGCACAACCCCATCCTTCTGACGATTAAACCACTTTTGGGCATGACCCGCCGAATTAGTGCAACTGGGAGCTACAACACCTACACGACGAGAGTTACGGCTACTTTTGCGGCCGGTCGCCTCCGCCACGAGGCTCGCCGCCGCCCCTCTGCGGCTTGTTGTCTTGCTGGCGAGGCGCATTTTGATGCGGCGCATTGCCGGGACGTGGTTGCCCACCGCCGCGCGGCCCGTTCTGTGAACCCGGCGGGGTGTTCCGGGCTGACGGCGTTGCGCGATCCGCATTGTTCCCGCGATTCGCATTGTTAGCGTTGGGATTGCCGCCGTTTGGGCGATAGTTCGGCTGACTGCCGTTCGGCCGCGCGGTATTCCCGCCCGGGTTGGCGTTTCTTGCGACGGGCTGGTTGCCTCCACCAGCGTTGGGCGGGCGGTCCGCCGCTCCGCGATTCGCGCCGGCATTATTCGGCGCGCCCCCGGTACGCGCGGGAACGGCATGATTGAAGTCGCCGGGCCGCGCGGTAGCCGCCACCGCAGGACGGCCGCCGTTCACCGACGCGAACTGTGCGCGGTTAGAGGCGGCGGCGTGCTCATGCTGGCTCTGTTCGGGCGTAGCCGCAACGTGATGATCGCGGGCTGCGGCTTCTTCCTGTGGGCCAGGCCGCGCATTGGTGCCACCAGCGCCGCCGTTATAGCTGACGCGATTCACGGTGACGTTATTGATTACCGTCTTGTTGTAGACGTTGTGGACGTTGGTGACGTTAATGTTGTTCACCGAGCGGTTGTAATTGAAGACGCCATGGTTCCAGAATCCGCCAGCGTATCCGACGCCGACGTAGCCAAAACCGTAGTTAACACCGCCATAAAAACCGACGTGCGGTCCCCAGTAGCCGGCGTGCCAAAGATATGCGCCGCCGCCCCAGCCCCAATAACCAGGCGTCCAGAGAAACCCTGGTGTGGGCGCAAGTACCCAGGTGCCGGGCACCCAGTAATATCCGTCAGGGCCGTAGGACCAATAGCCGGGCGTCCAGATGTAGCCGTCGCCGGGGCAGAGGGGCTGCTCGTATACCGGAAGCGCGGGCGGCGCGATTCTGACCGAAACGCCAATGGAAACCTGTGCGAGCGCGGCGCTGGGCGTTGCGATGATCGCCAGGCTGCTTACGATGAGGGCCATGAACGCGAGCAACATCGACTGGGTGAATCGTTTTGGTAACATGATTTGTTCCCTCCCGCCGCTCGAGATAACGAGCAAACGTATACGAATAGCGGCGCGTCCAATAGCGCAGTCCTGAGAACACCCGACACTGTAGCAAACCCGGATTTACGGCAGAAGTCGCGTTTTCGCAGCGAATGCCGGAACTGTAACCCCTATTTGCGGTGTGTTTGCGGCTGTCACTCGCGAAGTAACGCATGTTGAAGGCTGGGTCTTTTGAGGTGACCTTGTAACCAGGATCAACGCGGGGGATCGCTGCGGACCAACCAAGAAGGAATCGTTCGAGCACCTCTTCCCGTGCGTGGCATTCGAGTTTGCTGGCGCGGCCAAGGCGCTCAGAACGATGGAGGTAACTGGAAGGTACATACCCCCACCCCCGGTGTTTTTTCGTAAGGATATCAATCCATGGTAGTTGCGAGCGTATTTGTCGCAAGGATATCATTCTAAATGGCTTATTGCTACGCTTGTTTTTAGAGGCAAAATGCACGCGCGGCTCGTTTTGCGCCCCTGGCCGACCGCCCGGTTGGTGAGGAGGATGAGCGCGAATTGGATTCCGCTTCGTTTTGGACATACTTCTATTTTACAGGATGGGGCAAGCACGATTTGCACAAAGACGATTTGCTCGGGCTGAGCACGGGAGGTGGGAGGTGGTCACGCTAGCGAGGACGGCGATCCGGCTTGCTGCGGCTGAATGCAAGCATTTGAGTTTCGGATCCAAGAGTTTCAAATCTAGGGTTGTGACACCCATCCCATGGAACGAGGAAAGCACCGGAATCCGACCCTTTAAAATCGAAAGGGTCGGCCACCCGAAAAAGCTAAGCCAAGGCCTCAGCATTGATGTACTGAAGTCGTATCAACCGCTGCGAGGGTCGGGAACAATAGGAAAAAGGGTGCGCCACCCGCCGAAAAACGGGTCGCGGTTGACATGACGACTGCTCAAGGGCGGGACCTTTGGCTGCTCGACATAGCTCGAGGCACGACCTCGCGCTTTTCATTGGGTCTCTTGAGCTACGCTATGGTTTGGTCGCCTGACAGTAATTGGCTCACGTTCATGGCGAGCCGTGCGGGAGTCACGGGGCTGTATCAAAAGCCCTCCAACGGAGCGGGACAGGATGAGCTGCTCCTGAGCGCAACGGACGCGGAGCCTACGGACCGGTCCCAAGATGGACGGTTCCTGCTCTATCAGAGAAACGATCCCAAAACAAAATGGGATTTGTGGGTGTTGCCGCTCTTTGGGGACCGCAAGGCGAAGCCATTCCTGCAAAGTGAATTCGATGAAAGCCAGGGCCAATTCTCCCCGGATGGACGATGGGTGGCTTATGCCTCGGACGAGTCTGGGCGGCCGGAGGTCTACGTCCAGCCATTTCCGGGGCCCGGTCCCAAAATTCAGATTTCGACAGCGGGAGGGGTGCAGCCCAAATGGCGTCGCGACGGAAAGGAGCTGTTCTATCGGGTGGATGGGACGGGGAAGCTGATGACCGTAGAAGTTAAGGCCGACGGACAATTCCAGGCAGGTGTGCCTCAGGTGCTGTCCCTCGAAACGACTGTGACGACTCACGGGATGCAATCAGGAGACCATTACGCGGTTAGCGCGGACGGCAAGCGCGTTTTCAGCATTAAGGCGAGCCAGGAAAGCGCTGCTGCCCCGATCACGGTGGTGGTCAACTGGACGGCGGGATTGAAGAAATGACGATTTCGACTGGCACCAAATTCGGGCGATCTGAAGCCCGGGAACATCATGCTGATAAACCCGCTCAGGCAAGGCAACCTGCGCGAGCAACTGGAGCGCGGGTTGTTTGCGAATCTCGGTGCAGGCATATTCGGTAACTTGCGCAGTGCTATAGTTGGGCCATGGTTGCCCCGAGGGCTCTGCGCACGCCGCGCATGATCCACGAAATCATCCCGGTCGGATGGCTGCAATGCAATTGCTCGATTCTGGGTGATCCCGAGACGCGCGAAGCCCTGGTGCTCGATCCCGGCGACGAGGTCGAGCGCATCCTCGAAGCGCTCGCGCGCCATTCACTCACCGTGCGCGCCATCGTCAGCACTCATGCGCACATCGATCATGTAGGCGGCCTGCGCAAATTGCAGCAGGCTACCGGAGCGCCGGTCATGATGCACGGCGACGACCTCGATCTGTATCGGCATCTCGATCTGCAAGCAGAATGGCTGGGCGTTCCTGCGCCCGCCGCCGCTCCAATCGATCGGCTGCTCACTGAAGGCGACACGCTGCGTTGGGGACGTTTCGCGGCGAACGTACTACACACTCCCGGGCACACGCCGGGTAGCATTTCACTTTATTTGCCGAGTTTACCGAATTTCGAGGCAGCCGCGCCTGCGCAACGGGTGGCGCAGCCGGCCCGCAAGCCAGCGAAAAATTTAGTAAGCGGCGCTCGAGCGGGCACGCTATTCGCCGGAGACACGCTGTTTGCTGGAAGCATCGGCCGCACCGACCTCTGGGGTGGATCGCTGGAAGATATACTGCGCTCCATTCACCAAAAGCTGCTGGCGCTGCCCGATGAAACCGCGGTCTTTCCCGGCCATGGCGCGGCCACCACCATCGGCGACGAGCGCGACCGTAATCCGTTCCTGCGCTGAGACCACGGAGACAATATCAAGAACGGGGAGGAGATCGCCTTCTGCCTCGCGATCCGTTTCCGGGCTCGTAACCTCTAACTCGTAACCGCTGACTCGTGGACCCCGGCCGGACGATTCGCTTTAATGGGTCGCTTTACTGTAGCGGCAAATCGCGGTCGCCCCGCTCGGCCCGCAGTCCTTCCATAACGCTTTGAATCAGTTCCTTGGCCTTGCGCAGTTCTCGGCTGATAGTTTGAATATCGAGTGTCGGTTTTTCGGGGTCGCGCGCCGAGTGACAATACACGCCGTGCTGTCCCACCAGGACCATCGCGTCGGTAAGCCGGTCCAACGTCACGGCCAATCTCCCGCGCCACGCGCCCATCATCTGTTCGTAATGCTCGAGTTCTTCCTTGTGTTCGTCGAACGCAGCCATGTTTCCAACCCCCCATATCGAGATTACGCGGTCGCGATGGGCGCCGCAAGCAGCCGCGCATACCCGGTAACCCTTACCGCACATGATGGCTCCTTGTAGTAACACCTTGGAATCAAAAGAAGCGGCAATGCTTTACTCTGCTCCACGCCTCGCGGCATAATTTCGTTCGCATGATGTACGAGCCGCGCTTCGAACGGTTCGAAGTACGGGGACAGGATGGCCGCGAATCGATCGCCGAGTTCCTCAGGGCTGGTACGTTGACTGCGGGGGATCGGCCGGAATTATACTTCTTTCGAATGGCTGGCGAAGAGCTCGCCGTGGGCATTTCGGGAAGCGCGCTCGAAAGATTCGAGAGGGGTCGGCGCCTGAGTCGCGAAGAGAAGATCGATATTGCCGGACTGATGTTGCGGCGGCAATGCGAATCCGGCGTGGACCTCGACTCGCAGAATTTGTTTATCCGGGATGAAGTGCTGGCGGACCTTGCAGCAGAGTTAGGCATCCTCGCTTGAGGGGAACATGAGACGCTCAGATCTTGTGCAGAATGATGGCCAGACCGCTCCTACTCGCACCACCCAAATCATCTTTGGTGAGCGCCAGCACCTCCTGCGCGTTCTCGATTCGCTAGAAGGCTCGCATTTGCCGCCCGCGCGGCGCAATCACGAGCGGCGGGTGCTCGAGGAGCTGATTCACGCTCGCACCAAGGAGCTCAATGAGGTCAATGCCTCTTGGGATGAAAAAGTCGGCATGGTTCTGAGCGCCGACGCCAGTGCCGAGCAGCTCGAAAAGCTCGCCAAACAGGCGCCCAAGACCGATTTTTACCTGCTGCGCCTCATCAGCGAGCATCCCAAGGTATCTTCCAAGACGCTGGGCCGACTGGCGCGCCACGATTATGGAGCCATCCGCGAAAACGTTGCCCGGCATCCCAACGCCGATCCCACCACGCTCGCGTGGCTGTCGCGCGATCGCAGCCAGCCCTTGTGGTACCTCGTAGCCTTTAACCCGAACACGCCCTCAGTCCTGCGGCGCAAGCTGCAGGAGCGCCTTCGCAAGCTGGGCGAAACCCCCGCCTCGAAGTAGCTCATATCGTTCAGGCACTAAGTGCCGAAACCTAGTGACCAGAGTAAGTCTCGGAATTTGCGTCCTATGCCTTACCGGTGTCTTACCGGCCGCCATGTGGACAATCCGGCTCTAAGCCGCGCATAATCGGGTGCGGGCTGTACTTGCAGCCCGAGCAATAAATGGCAAGATCGGCGCGCAGGGAGCCTTCACCAGCTACAGCATTAGCCCTGAAAACCCTTCCGCGCCGCAATCTCGGCCGCCTATGCCGGACGTACCGTTAGGTTGAGTAACGACGAGGCCAACGTAGCGACCTTACCGGTGCGGGCTGTACTTGTAGCCCGTGCAATAAATGACTGAAAGCGGCGACACCAATCCCTGCTTTGGCTGCGGCGCCGCGAATCCCCGCGGCATGCAACTCGCCTTCGATCGCGATGAGCAGCGCCAGCGCATCGTCGGAAGATTTCGCATCGCCGCGGATTTCCAAGGGGGCGGCGGGTTCCTCCACGGCGGCATCATCGCCACCGTGCTCGATGAAGCGATGAGCAAGGTCAGCCGCTTCAGCGGCGTGCGCACCGTCACCGCCGAGCTTACCGTCGAATATCTGAAGCCCATTCGCGTGGACCAGGAGATCCTCGTCGAAGGTTTCTCCGCTCGCCGGGAGGGCCGCCAGTTGTATCATGAAGGCGAGATTCGCGACGCCGAGGGAGTCTTGTTGGCGCGCGGTCGGGGCCGGTTCGTAATCGTCGACCCCGATAAATACCGCCAGCGCGCCGCGGAAAAGTCAGCCGTTCCCTAAAACGTAAGTGCAACGGAAGTGGCGGTAACGAAGTCAGGAGACGAAACATGGATGCGAGTAACAATAACGGAAGCGCGGCGACAAATCAGTGGCGCGTGAAAGTGGGCCTGGCCGAAATGCTGAAGGGNNGTGCCCTCCGACATTCGCAAAGATGGAGGCGTGGCGCGCATGGCTTCGCCGCGCATCATTCGTGAAATTATGCAAACGGTGAGCATCCCCGTAATGGCCAAAGCCCGCATCGGACATTTTGCCGAGGCCCAGGTTTTGCAGGCGCTCGAAGTCGACTTTATCGACGAAAGCGAAGTGTTGACCCCCGCCGACGAGGAAAATCACATCTGGAAGCATGATTTCAAGGTG
>PLJR01000336.1:5446-36860 GCA_003140295.1 Acidobacteriota bacterium | reverse complement strand
TTCGCTCTTGTGAAACAGGTCGCAACAGCAGGAGCAATAGCAGAAGTGGTGTGCATCCGTAATAGGGCAAGTTTTCCCGTTGCCGACCTCGCGTTCGATTACAGCAAGTGAGCTACCTCGGCGCAGCTTTCTGATCGTTCTGCTTCTGAATGACCCCGCAGGCGATCCGAACTCCCGAATTTCCATCGGGGTCGCTTTGATAATCGTCACCCTTTTCGTGAATCACCAGTGAGGNNTAGCGAATTCGATCCGTATCCGAGCGTAACGCGGGCCGCGAATATTATGGCCGTCGCGCGTCCATCAGCTCCCGCTACCAGATTTGACAAGTCGCCCGCATGCGGACCCCTCGGATTATTCACACCATGCATCATTGTTTCCGGATTGAAATGCCCTCCCGCCGAAGCAAATGAGGGGCGCTCGCATTTCCCCAGTGCATGGATGTGTAACGCGTGCGTGCCCGGCGAAAGTTGCACAACTTCAATTTTGATTCGTACACCGCCTTCGGCGGGCGTCAAGGTCGCCGTACCGATCTTCTCGCTCGCCGCATTGATGAACTCTGCATGCGCCACCTTCGGTGTTTGGGAATAAGCGGCGGAACAAAGAAATACGATCGGCACGATCAACCAGCGTTTGAAAAGCATGCTTCTCTCCTCAACGCGTTCGATCTTCCCCGCTCCAAGGGCCGACTACCCTGCCAGGACCGCACGCCCGCCGATGTTTCGGTAGCGCTTCCGGCATTTCGGACATTCCCACTTGCGCGTGGCGATGGAGTTCGATGCCAGCGGCGCCGCACTGCAATCCACCCGGCAGTCCGGACACTGAACGCGGTTGCGCAAGCTCCCCCAATTTCCACCTTTCGGCCGTACCGCGTGCGGTTTTCCGTTGTTGGACCAAAACCGGTTGCCGCACCGTGGGCATTTGAAATACCAGTGTTCGCCCCTGCGCGCCGAATACTTTGATCCCACCACGTGAACACGACCCTTGCACCGCACGCATCTGAACCGTTTGAATGGCAACATCGCCCGCAACCCGCGGCTCTGCCATCCACTACTGGATTCGGCATTCCCCCGAATCCGCTCCGAAAAATTCAACAGCATTCGTGCGCCTTTTTCGTATTGCCGCGGAACCACCGCGTCGATCCGCTCTCCCCGGGAAAGTTCGCGCGGAGACATGCCCATGATTCCTGCGGCCACGCGGCCCTTCATGTCCAGGACCCGGCGAGCCATCCGAATCTTGCTGAACCTTAGCTCCTCCACATGGTTCCCTTGCATTACGACCCGAGCTTCGGGGATGAACCTGCGGGAACGTGGGTATAGCCCGGCGCGAGGATACGGAAACCTTCCCGCGCGCCGGTCCACACCGCTTGTTTTAGAAGTGGAAGCCGATCTCACCTGTGAACGTGCGCGGCGATACGTAATGGGTGCCGCTGAACGTCGATAGGAAGTTGTACAACGTCTCCTTGTTAGCCACGTTGATTATGGTGAAGCGCGCGCTCACCTTATACCGTTCGCTCTTGCGAAACAGATCATCATCACCAATGGCCAGATCGAACAGATGGCGCGCCGCGACACGCGGCGGGTTGTGGTCGTCGTTTTCCGTTCCCGGCGCCGGCACTTTCAGCAGCGTCGAGCCGAACTGCGAAGCCAGGCAAACCGAAGGCAATGAAACCGTGGGAGTGGCGTGCTGTCCATTGCACGTCAAGCCTGCTTGGAACTCCTGATCGGCGGTCAGCGGCGTGATCCCATCGTTCAACACCATGGCGATCGCCGGCTGCCCCCCGAGCGTGGTGCTCTGCGCGCAGTTGTCTCCAAAACACGGCGTCTGGCCCGCGACCAGTCCGCTGTCATACCGCCAATTGAACCCGAACCACGGGCTGCGTTTGAAGGGCTGGTATTGCGCGTGAGTGGTTTGCGCGAAAGCCTCATCATGGTCGATCCGGAAGACGCTGGTCCCCTGAGGAGGCGCGATTCCGCTAAGCGTGGGCGGAAAGAACCGCGCAGAAACGTGGGACATCACGACAAACGCCGTCAATCCATGAAAGTTCGGAAGGCCGGCGCGTATCGCAAATCCTGGAATCTTGGAATTGTGCCACTCGATAGGCAGAAAAATGGGCGTGGACCCGAAAATGTTGAAGTCGTAGGCGTTGTGTGTGTACTTCCAGATGTACTCCCCGCTCACGACGAAATATCTGCCGAACGCTTGCTGCAGCCCCGCATGGAATTCATTACGGAAGCCCGGCACCAGCGGAGCGCCTGTGCAGGCGAAACCCTGGGCGACCGTCATGATTGCGTTAACTGTGGGGTTGGTGCAGCCGGTGCCTGAAAGGATCAGATTTTCATTAAAGGGGCTTTCCAGAGTACGAGCGTACGACACCCGCAGCACCGTGTTTGTTTTCCTGATGTGATAGGCGACACCAAGACGGGGTTCAGCCTCCTTGTCGGCGCTTTGGAGCCCGTTATAAAAATCCGCGCGAATGCCCAGGTTGAAAGAGAATGGTCCCTTGGTGATGTCGTCTTCCGCATATACTGCGGTCTCTTTCACATCGGTGTGTCCCCGAAAACGATCGAGAGTCCCTCCAGCCGTCAAATCAAAGGGCGCCAGAGTTGCGCAGATAGGATTCGTCGGATCGGGGCATCCGTTGGAGGCGAGCAGACCCGGATCCACGATTCCAAAGTCATCTTTTTCGGTAAGAAAGGTGTGTTGGAATGTGGCGCCCACCTTTATGTTGTGGATGCCTTTTACATACGTATAGTCCGCGCGAGCCCCCGCATTGGTCAGAAACCGGAGCTGAGAAACCGTCTCGGCCTGCAGAGGGCCTAGGTCGGCAAAGGGATCGTTGCTCGGATAATAGTTGTATTGGTCGTGCCGCAGCCAGACTCCGAAACTAAACACCGCGTCGGTACCGACTAAGCGCGTCCACGTAGGCGCAATGTTATACGTCAAAATTTGCGAGCGCTGATCGGTGGGCCCGAGAGGTTTGCCGCTGAGCGGGTTCAGGGCGGTCGTGCCCGTGCTATCGCACAGTGCCGACAAAACAGTGCAAGTTTGAAGCTGCTGGTCCCACGAGTTGGGATTCTGGAACCACGAGCGCGTGTATAACAAATTTAGTTGCAAGGTGTCCTTCTCGGACAGTTTGAAATCCAGGCGGTCGAAGGCGTTTTCCTCGTTGCCTTTATCGTGGAGCACCACGAATTCCGGCCCATCCAGAAACCTGCCGCTGCGCAGTCCACTCAGCGATAGGAAATCGCCCACTTTCGTATTTCCAAATCCGACGTTCATGCCGGCGGTGGGCGTTCCAAAACTGCCGTAAGAGGCCGTCACTTCGCCATGCGGCGTAGTTTGTCCCAGACCAGACCGTGTCGTCACTTTGGCTACCAGGCTGGTTTTTCCTCCGTATTCAGCGGGGGGAGCGCCTTCTATCACTTCGAGCGACTGCACCGAGTCGGTAGGAATTTGATTCGAGAAGATCTTGCTCTGCTGGTCGGTAATGGGCTGCCCGTCAACGTTGAAGGAGTTCTCGGCGTGATCGCCCAGGCCATGAAAAAGACCATTCGAGTCCGCAACCACCCCGGGAGCCGACAGGGTAATAAGAGAGCTGAGCGAAGAGGACTGGCTTTCGAGCGGTAAATCTTCAAACAGGCCGCGGTCGACGTCGGTGTGTTCCGTCGGTGTCACTTCGATCAAATCCTGGGCATTCTCGGTTACTGTGACGCTGGTCGAAGAGGTGCCGATCTTCAGCCCGATATCCAGAGTGATGGGAAGGGTCGACCGTACATCCACGTCCTGCGTGAACGTGTCAAATCCGGGAGCGATCACGGTAAGGTGATACGGATTTAGCGGGATATTGCCGATGCGAAACATTCCATCCGCGCCGGTTTGCGCTTCATTGACGTGCCCGCTTACCGGATTTTCCAGGCGCACCTTCGCTCCCGGCACCACCGCCTTTTGCGGGTCCGTCACCGTGCCTTGCACGATCCCCGAATTGGATTGCGCAAAAATCGCGCCCGGCGTGATAAAAAATAGCGCACTCCATATCCCGTAGAGAAATAAACGAACGTGTGAACGTGACATTGAGCCTCCTCAAAGGCCGTGCGCGCGGTGGCCTGCGCCATTGCGTGGGCTCCGCGAAAGAGGGCAGTTCAGAAACCGGCGGAAAAGCACGAGGCTGGCCTTGAAAACGTCAAGGCCGCCTGATCTTGCGTGTGCGGCCGGTTAGACGGGCGGAGCGCGAGGAGGCGAATTCCGGACGCGGGTGGGCGTTTGGCCAGGCTGCAAGTCTGCGGGCACCACCCGTGCAAAGGTGATGCGCGTAACCACGAACACCCCGGGCATGCCCCGCAATGCGGGCATATGCGCCAGATGGCAGATGGGGCAGGTGGCCAGCGCACCCGGCGCGTCGGTGTGCCAGAGCGTCGCGCCACTGGCCACGAACAAAATGGCCGCGAGCGCGAGCCCCAGCGACGCCATGCGCAGAAGCCACAGCGAATAGTTCTGCTGTCTCATTGGACTATCACGAAATAGCGACATCGAAGTCTCCTCAAATCCGGCGCGTGAGCTGCTGCACGATGCAGCATCTTCGCGGTTGCTCTTAGGATCGTGAGGAAAGCGCTGCCGGCCGGCGTCCGTGTAAAAAAACGCGTAAAAACGGGCCGGCCTCGGCAATTGGTCTAACTGAGCGGAGGGGCGCGCGGAGAGGCGGTGGCTAGCACCGGGGCCAGGGCGCTCAGCAGCGGAGCTGCGGGCGGAAGATCAGCAACGGTGACGTGTACGCTTACAGATTCGGCGGGCAGTCCGGGCAAAGCGGAGATGTGCGCGAAATGGCAGATGGGACACGTTGCCGCTGAACCCGGCGCATCGATATGCCACAGGGAGGCGCCCGTGGCGATCAACATCACCGCAACCACCGCCGCGGTAACGGTCGCCAGGTGCAGCCACGCAATCTTGTGGGGAGGCCTTATCAGCATATATCGCAACACACGCCCTGCTATCCCGATAGCAGTAATCCTACCATGCTGCCGTGATTGTGCGCTCGCGAAAAGTAACCGATGAGCTACGCGCTATTGCCGCGACGGTAGCCACGCCGCGAACCCCGCGGGCGCTCACTTGGACGGCACTATCTTCCGGAGAAGTACCCTGTTCTCGTACGCACCGATAGCTTTCCGCTTCCCGCTGGCGGAACCACTTCCACGCGCAGCGCACGGAAAGTGTTGTCCTTGGGCTTTGCCGGGTAATACGCCAGCGTGTACTGGTGGCGGATATCCCGCGCGATCTCCGTGCAGATCGCCTCGACTTCCTGCAATCCCTCCGGGAAATATGCGGCTCCCCCCGTGGCCTGCGTCAGCGACATCAGCACCTGGCGCGCGCGCTCGGCCGAGTCCTTCTTCTCCTGGCTCAGCAGACCTACGGCATAGATCATGTCGTTTGATTTTTGCACTTGTTGCATGGTGAACGGAATCGTGTTGTGACTCGAATTGTCTTCGCCGTCGCTCACGATCAGCAGCACTTTCTTGTCGTTGTAGCCTCTCTTGAGCCGGTCGAGCGACTTCACGATGGCATCCAAAAGCGCCGTCGCCCCGCGCGATTCGATGTGTTCGAGCGTCTTCTGCAATTCGCCCAAATTGCTGGTGAAATCCTTGTCCAGGTCGAACGCGTACTCTTCGTTGAAGTGCGCGACGAATACCTCGTCATCGGGATTGCTGCTTTTCACGAAGGTCAGCGCCGCCGCATTCACGCGGGCTCGCTTGTCGTACATGCTCCCGCTGTTATCGATCAGCAGCCCGATGCTTACCGGGGAATCTTCCTGACGCAGCACGGAAATCTTCTGCTCGACATTGTCCTCGAAAATCCGGAAGTTGCTCGCCGCCAGGCCCGGCACAAACTGCCCTTTGGTGTCTTCCACCGAGACGTGCAGCATCACCAGATTTACGTCGCTTTGAATGCTGTACCCAGCGGGCGCGTGCGCCGGCGGTTCCGGAGGCGGAGGAGGCGGCTGCGAGGGTTGCTGCGCCCAGACCAGCGGCGCTGCGCTAAAGATTGCGGCGAAAACGATTGCGAACAGAACTGCGTATACCCGCGACGCCGACCTGGGCAGGTACGTTTTCCGGAAATTTAAGGGAACCGCGAGCATGAACCTCAGTATGAGCCCCGCCCTGAACCCGCGCATCAACCCCGGCATAGGCGGTGACCAGAAGGGTAACCGTGGCCGCTGCTAGTCCGCCGAACCGGGCGAAGGAACCGCGCCGGGCGGCGGAACCGACTGCGGAGTAGCCGGCAAGGGCTCCAGTTTCCTGCCCCCGGTGACCCAGGCCCGGAACCGGTCGAGGTACAAGTATACAACCGGCGTCGTATACAGTGTCAGCATCTGGCTGAAAAGCAATCCGCCGACAATGGCAATTCCCAGTGGCCGGCGTAATTCGGCCCCATTTCCGGTGCTTATCGCGATGGGTATTCCCCCGAACATCGCGGCCATCGTGGTCATTATGATCGGCCGGAACCGCAGCAGACATGCCTGGTAGATCGATTGCTCCGGACTGTTGCCCTCTTCCCGCTCCGCCGCGATCGCGAAATCGATCATCAGAATAGCGTTCTTCTTCACAATACCGATCAACAGGATGATCCCGATCAGCGCGATAATGCTCAACTCCGTGTGGAACAGCAGCAGGGCCAGCAGCGCTCCCACGCCCGCCGAAGGCAGCGTCGAGAGAATCGTGATCGGATGCACGAAATTTTCGTACAGCATGCCCAGGACGATATAAACCGTCACCAATGCCGCCAGGATCAGGAACGGTTCACTTTTCAGCGAAGCCTGGAACGCCTGGGCCGTGCCCTGGAACCCCGGATGTATTGTCGACGGCAGGTTCAGGGTGCTTTCCACGTCCTGCACTGCGGTAACGGCGTCGCCCAGGGTAACGTCCGGAGCCAGATTGAAGGTGATGGTCGCGGCCGGAAACTGCCCCTGGTGGCTGACCGCGAGCCAAGTCTTCGACGGCTGGTAGTGCGTGAAGGCGCTCATGGGGATGGATTTGCCGGTGGCCGACTGCACATATATGTTCTGTAACGCGTCGGGACTCTGCTGGAATTTCGGGTCGATTTCCATCACCACGTGATACTGATTTATGTTCTCGTACATGGTCGAGACCTGCCGCTGGCCGAACGCATCGTAAAGCGCGTTATCGATCGCCGCCGCTGTAAGCCCCAACCGGCTAGCAGTATCCCGATCCACAATCAACTGCGCCTGCAGCCCCTTATCCTGCAGGTCGGTGTTCACATCCCGCAGTTGCGGAACCCCGCGCAATTTCTGTTCGACAAGCGGCGCGTAGTGGAGAATATCCGCGAGGTTGTCCCCCTGCAGCGTGTACTGGAATTGCGCGTTGCCGCCGCGCCCACCTATCGTCACGTCCTGCACGGCCTGCAAAAACAGCGTCGCCCCTGGGACCCGCGCCATTTTCGGCCGCAGCCGGTTGATCACTTTGTCGGCGCTGATTTTTCTCTCCGACAGCGGCTTGAGCGTGATATTCAGGTTCGCGGTATTCACACGCCCGCCCACGAATCCCGTCACCACCTCCACGGCCGGATCGCTCTTTACAATCTCTACGTATTGCGCCAGTTTCTCCTTCATGGCTTGAAACGAGATGTCTTCCGCCGCCCGGGCCGTCCCATTCAGCCGCCCCGTGTCCTGCTGCGGGAAAAAGCCTTTGGGAACCACGATGTACAGATACACAGCCAAGCACACCGTCCCAAGTGTCACGCCCATAACGAACCGCTGGTGCTGCAATACCCAGCGCAGGGTGATCGCGTAGCCTTCATACAGCCATTCAAAGGCCCGCTCGCTCGCGCGATAGAACACGTTGTGCTTTCGGCCCTTTTCCGACTTGAGCAATTTCGCGCACATCATGGGCGTGGCCGTCAGCGAAACGACCATCGAAATCGCCACCGCCACGCTCAAGGTCACCGCAAATTCCCGGAAGATGCGCCCGACGATGCCGCCCATCAGCAGGATGGGAATGAACACGGCCACCAGCGAAGTGCTCATGGACAGCACCGTGAATCCAATTTCTTTCGACCCGCGCAGCGCCGCTTCCATCGGCGAAAATCCCTGCTCCAGATAACGCGAGATGTTTTCGATCACCACGATGGCGTCGTCCACCACGAATCCGGTCGAAATCGTTAGGGCCATCAGTGAAAGATTGTCGATCGTGTACCCCACCAGGTACATCACTCCAAACGTGCCTACCAGTGACAGCGGTACCGCTACGCTGGGAATGACCGTCGCCCAGACGCTCCGCAAGAAAACAAAAACCACCAGGATCACCAGCACCACGGAAATCACCAGGGTCAGCTCCACGTCCCTCACCGAAGCCCGAATGGTCGTGGTGCGGTCCTGCGAGACGTCGATTTTAATCGAAGGCGGAATCGAAGCCTGCAAAAGCGGCAGCATCGCCCGCACCCGGTCCACAGTTTCGATAATATTCGCCGACGGCTGCCGAAACAGTTGCAGCAACACCGACTGCTTCCCATTCACCGTTCCCGCATTGAAGTTGTTCGCTTGCCCATCCCATACCCGGGCCACATCCGATAATCGTACCGGCGCTCCATTCCGGTACGCGATGATCAGCGGCGCATATTCGCTGGCATGGAACAGTTGATCGTTGGTTTCCAACATCTCGATATGGTTGGCGTCCGCCAGCGCGCCCTTCGGCGAATGTGCATTCGCCGTGCCCAGCGCGGTACGCACCTGGTCGAGGCTGATCCCCAGCTTGCTCAGAAGCATCGGATTGATCTCGGCGCGCACGGCCGGTTGCGAACTTCCGCCCACCGACACCAGCCCGATGCCTGCGATTTGCGAAATTTTCTGCGCCAATATCGAGTCCGCCTGGTCGTACATCTGCTGCTGCGTGGCTGTGTCCGAGGTCAGCGCCAGAACCAGGACTGGCGATTCGGCGGGATTGGTCTTGCGCCAGTTCGGATTGTTCGGCAGGTTTGCCGGCAGTTGGCCGCGTGCGGCGTTGATGGCCGCCTGCACATCGCGGCCCGCCGCATCGATATTGCGGTCTAAATCGAATTGCATCACCACGTTGGTCGACCCCAGCCCGCTGGTCGACGTCATCTGCGTGATCCCCGCAATTCGCCCGAACATGCGCTCGAGCGGGGTGGCCACCGCCGACGCCATGGTCTCCGGACTCGCCCCCGGAAGACCGGCGGAAACTTGGATCACCGGATATTCCACTTCGGGAAGGGGCGCCACTGGCAGCATGCGATACGCGAGCGCACCGGAAAGTAATAGCGCCACCGTCAGCAGCGAGGTGGCCACCGGACGACGAATGAATGGCGCCGAGATGTTCATTCCGAGTCCTCTGTAAGAGCTTCCATCAGGTCCATACGATCAGGGTCCTCAGACGCAATCTGCCTCACCGTTCGTCCGCTGGGCTCAAAAGCCCAGTAGCCGCTATCTCGCTCACACCACAACACCCATTTTCCGCGCCGAAAACAAGCCTACTGTGAGAACGTACACCAAGCCCCTTTCGTTTCAAAGAAATGAAATGGCGCAGCTTCTACGGCCAATACCCCTCTATGCACTCGCCCGGGGCGCCTGCACTTGCCTCTACGCCGAACAACGAAGCGCTGCGCGCCGGGCATAATGAAGACCCCATGCAAGATTATGGCAACGATCACGCCCATTTGTGATATATGAGAACGCGCTAGACATTGGGCATAGGAGGGTGTATGAACTTTCGGCGTCTCGTAGTCACCCGCAACTTCACCGACCGAACATTTCTCGTTCGTGCCTGCGCGCTTGCAGGCTTGGCCGGCGCGCTCGGTTTCGCCATGTGCACCAACGCCGCGGCGCAACAGCAAAAGGCCGAAAAGAGCAATATGGAGTTGGTGGGTCACAACGACCTCCAGGGCCGCAGCGCCTATCAGCCGACCATCGAAAAACAGGGTGACCGCTGGATCGCTTACGTCGGCCACCATGCCGGCGTCGTCGCGAACCCTCTCACCGGGAGTGACGAAGGCAACGGCACCTCCATTCTGGACGTGACCGATCCGAAGAAGCCGAAGTATCTGGCGCACATTCCCGGCGAAGTCGCCAAGACTGGCGCCGGTGGCGACGCCGGCGGCGCGCAAATGGTGCGTGTGTGCGGGGGCGCCGAATTGCCGCACGGCGATAAAAGCAAATTCTATATGCTCCGCAGCTTTGGCAATACCGCTCACGAAATGTGGGACGTCACCGATCCCGCCAAGCCCGCCCGCATCAACGTCATCGTCAGCGGCCTTCGCGACACCCATAAGAGTTTTTGGGAATGCGATACCGGCATCGCCTATCTCGTTTCCGGCGCTCCCGAGTGGCGCGCGCGCCGCATGACGCTGATCTACGATTTGAGCGACCCCGCCAAACCCGTTTTCATTCGCGCCTTTGGCCTGCCCGGCCAGCAGCCTGGATCCACCGGCCCCGCGCCCGCCGATCTCCACGGTCCCATCTCCACCGGGCCGAAAGGTAATCGCGTGTACCTCGCATACGGCCCTGGTGGCAACGGCGTTCTGCAAATTCTCGATCGCGACAAATTGCTGAACGGACCGAAGGAGCCGACCGACGCCAATCTTACCTATCCGCAGATTGCCAGGGTCAACCTGCCTCCCGATATAGGCGCGCATACCGCGTTGCCGCTCCTGGACATGGATATCGCCGAATTCGACAAGAACAAGCGTCCGCCGGCGAGAAATGGCCCCGCGATCGATCAGGCCAAGCGGTCCTTTATGGCCGCGCCCGGAGAAACTACCGCGAACGAGTGCCAGGAAAACCGGCAGATCATGCGCATCTTCGACATCACCACCGAAGCAGACCCCATCGCCGTATCCACCTGGACGGTGCCCGAAGCAAGCGGGAATTTCTGCGCGCGCGGCGGGCGATTCGGCGCGCACAGCACCAATGAAAATATGACGCCGATCTACTACGAGCGCATCCTTTTCGTTACCTACTTCAACGCCGGCGTGCGCGCGCTCGATATTCGCGATCCGTTCCATCCCAAGGAGATCGCCTCCTACATTCCGCCAGTGAACGACAAAACCGACAAACGCTGCATCGGCCAGGGCGCCGACCAGAAGTGCAAGACGGCCGTGCAAACCAACAATGTGGAAGTAGACGATCGCGGCTACATCTACATCGTCGACCGGGCCAACAGCGGCATGGATATCTTGCAGCTTACCGGCCCGGCAAAACAGATCGCGAACTTCACGCAGATAAGCAAAGTCCAGTAAGTTTGGGCCTCGGTACCGAAACGGCGCGGGCTCGAATCAGGGGCCCGCGCTGCTCGTTTTTTAGTCCTACTCCCTTCACATTTCCGTATAGTATTCTCGCATTACCCCATCTGGCTTATAGAACGGCCGAAATACACGCTGCGCGGCGTCTGCTCGTCCCAGCCTACGTTGCAGTGCGCCACGGACCATTTGTCTACCTTGCGCGGCTCGGTGATGGGCTTGCCGAGTGCCGGGCACGACAAGCAATAGCTGCCCTCGTGGCACCCCACCCAGATCAAGTTGCGGTCCCACTCGACGAAGCAGTTTTCCGACGTGCCGCGCCACCAGCTGTCATAGTTGTTCATGTCGCCGTCGCGCGGAGGCACGAACGAGGCCACTTCTTTTGGCGCGGTGGGATTGGACAGGTCGAAGACGCGCAAGCCCGCATTAAACCAGGCGATGGACATGATTTCGGGGCGCTCGGTGCCGGGCGCGAGCCAGCATTGCGTGTTGTGCGATCCGAAGCGGCCGCGCGCGAAGCAGAAATCGCTGTACGGCGCGCCCTCGGGGGCCTTGGGCCGCGGGAACAGGCCGACGATCTTGGGATTGTGGGGATCCTTGACATCCACCATATACGGCGTGTGGTAGACCTCCCGGCAATCAGCCTCGAGCGCCTCGTGCACCGCGACAACCATGTTCTGCAGGCGCGGGTGCGCGGCGTCGGCATTTAGCGGGTAGCAGGTGTGAAAGGGAATGGTGCCGATGGCGTTGAACTCGTACTGCACGTTGCCGATGGGTTTGGGCTTCTTGATGTCGGACAAATCCATGACGTACATGCCGAAAGCGCCAAATCCGCCGTATCCCAGCGTTCCTCCATCCTCGACGCGCTTGGGCACCGTGATGGCGCCGTGGTTCCCGGTCCAGGAAGAGTGATCGTTGGCAAAAATATACTTCTTATATTCCTCTTCCTCGCCCAGCCGCTGCCCGGGAACCCACCAGCGCGAAACTTCCTGGACGTTTGCGGGATCGGACATGTCCACGATCATGAGCGCATTGCTGTACGGGCGCTGGTGATTTTCCAGGCGCAACTGGTCGTCCCAGCCGCAATCAAGGTAGGCGTACTTTCCGCCGTCGTAGAAATTGTGGTGCGTGCCGTTGCCTTTCTCTCCGGTGTTGTATTCCTGCAGCAAATTCGGCTTGGTGGGATCGGTGATGTNNTGCGTGCCGTTGCCCTTTTCTCCGGTGCTAAATTCCTGGAGCATTACGGGCTTGGCCGGATCGGTGATGTCGTAATTGCGAATCCCGCGCAGCCCTTTGAAGCCCGTGGATTTGTCGCGCAACGGCTTGTCGTAGGCCCCATTCGGATATTCAGGCGTCGCAGAGGTAAGCGGGGCCGCCGAAGTGCACATCATGATCCACTTTTTGAGCTTAGTGTTGTAGGTGACCGTGCCGCCGCCGCGAATCACGCCCTTATTCATCACCACCGGGTTCTTGGCGTCGCTGATATCGACAAAACCCCCGCCCGCCGGAAGCAACCGCTGCTTGCCCCGCGCCCATAGCGCCGTAAGCGGCTCACCGCCGCTGATGGTGGAGCCGGAAATGTGCGAGACCACTTCCATGTTCTTCGCGTACTGCTTGCGGTCCAGATAATCAAGCGAACCGCTGGGCAGTCGAAATGTCGGCACCACCGGGCCTGCCTCGAGCCCTCCGACCTGGGCGCGCGCCCCGATCACGCTGATTAAGCTTGCTCCTGCGGCCGCCAGCGCCGCCCCGGCCGCCCCTTTCAGCAGCGCCCGGCGGCTTACGCCGGCGCGACGGACTTCGGCAGCTTCGCGGGCGGTTTTTTGCTTATGCTCCGCTTTGCGCTGCGCGGTTTCAGGGTGCTTGCGGCCCATGGGTGTCACCTCGTCAGTAACGGCTGTAGTTTGGTAGCTTTGGCGAAATATCATATGAATTTCACCGTGTCAACCGTACAGCGCCGTCTCGCCCTCGCCAAATGCAAGCCGAGACCTTGGATTAACGGTCGAAGGTACTGCATTGATAAAGGGCAACTTAGGATGCTTTTCCGCAGCGTTACATAATACTGCCGGCATACCCCCCAGGCGTTTGTAAGTATATAAAAATACAAGACATGCAGAATGAGGCGTTTGTAAGTAAATGAGTACAAAGGATCTGCTGAGCGCGATTTGGCGCTTCGGCGCGCGCACGGGGCTGGCCGGGCATCCGTACGAACTGGGCGTACGAACTGGGCGGCCCTTGAGGAGGCGGATACGATGTGAACGCGGAGCGGACCAGTGCCGCAAGGATGGACTTGAAGGTTAGCTCCGAGGGCCACAATACATTTTATCATATTATACATAAAAAGTAAATATAACCAAGGGGTACTCGCTTCGAAGGTGCAGACCGGGTGTTCGAATAGAAAGATGAGGAGCAGCATTGCCCTCAACTGTTCCGCCAGTGGCAGCTAAGACAGAAGGTGCGCGAAAGGATCATTGAGAATATCGCGGAAGTGGATAGGCGTTGCCTGTGGACCAGTACCCTGCATCCGTAACCTGTTTCGCTGAGCCCGCTGACCGGGCTGAAAATGCCGCCTGCCGTGCCGGGGACGGGCGCGCGCATCCCCAACGCAACCCCGGAACGGGTTTTGCATCTAACGGGTTATGAAAGCCAAAAAAATCGAAGGGCGAGGGCGTCTAGTTCCAAGTCGAACCACTGGTATCGCTTACGAGGTGCGTTTCGGCATTCCGGTGAGGAAAGAAGAACCCAAGCAGGGCAGAGGAATGCGTCCCGCGCGGTGGACCAAGTGCACGGTACACTTTGAACGGGGCGGATCTGTCCCTGACGGAAGCTATTTTCTCTACACCGACGAGGGCCGCGTTCACCAGCTGAAGGCCACCGAGAATGAGTGGCTTTGTCTAGAGGTCGCCGCGTAACTATTTGCGGCGGTTTGCAGTTGTAGCGCTCGGACAAAGCCCCACTTTTGCGTCGTTCTTGTAGCGCCCTCTTCGGGCGCATACGCAAAAATGGGCCACCCCCGAAAAACAGTGCAACATCGGGCGAGATTTGTCTCCCTCGAATACAATTGGCACGACCTGTGAATTTATTTGCTGGTTGTAACGCTCGGACAAAGCCCCCACTTTTGCGTCGTTCTTGTAGCGCCCTCTTCGGGCGCATACGCAAAAATGAACCACCCGCGAAAAACAGAGCAACATCGGGCGAGATTTGTCTCACTCGAATACGATTCAGCTTTGAGATTGGGATTTGGCGGAGACGTTCACGCGCCCCACGATTTCCTTGGTCGGCGTGTACATAGCGATGAACTCATGCGGTGACTCTTTGCCCAGATCGGCGAGCGTGAGGTTCGCTTTTTCCAACCCCTGAACGAACATTCTCCAACGCAACGAGCCGTCCGGCATTTGTTCAAACAAATCGTATTCGCGATCCATATAGTGGCAATGTTATACCACAAGTGTTACAAACCGTCTGTGGTCTGGCCGACTAAGGCACCTTAAATTCCGGTATATTCTGGGGAAGGCGTAGCCGGTGCACGGCACGCCGGGTTGCCGCTTTGCCGGATAACCTACATATAGATCGCGCATCTGGAAAATCGGTCCGATCCCGTATACAACACAGATAGCCGCATGGGTCGAGAACCCAGTTATGGCCCTTCTCACCTCCGGTTATTGATCGTGTTATCTGGCTGGTAAACTAAATTCATAGAGAAGGATCGATGCCCAAGAAAAGTTTAAAAGCCTCCCGCGTGGACGAGCGAACCGATCGGCACGGAAGGGCCGTCTGCAACCGAATCCTCCTGGACCTTCCTGAAAGTGAATATCGCGTCATCCGCCCGGCACTCGAATTTCTTGTCGCTCCCCGAGGTAGAACCCTTTACGAGCCCAATCAAGCCATCGAGTCTGTTTACTTTCCCAACCAGGGGTTAATTTCTCTGGTTATCATCATGAAAGACGGCAAAACCGCGGAAGTGGGGGTTCTGGGTAACGAAGGTTTTACGGGCGTGCCGGCCATGTTTGGTTTGCTGAGAAGCCCGATATGCGAGGTCGCGCAAATCGCCGGAGATGGTTTCAAGATTGCCATTGGTGCTTTCGGCCAAGCCTTGCGCTCCTCCCCTTCCCTGCAGGCCCTGTTGGAGCGCTATGCTGTGGTCCTGGGGATCCAGATCTCCCAGACGGCGGCCTGCAACCGGGTGCATCACATCGAACCGCGACTCGCGCGCTGGTTGCTGATGGCCCAGGACAGAGTGGGCGCCGAGCACGTGGATATTACGCATGACTTCCTGGCCACCATGCTCGGAACCGACCGTTCGAGCGTCAGCGTGGCCGCCGCGAGCTTGCAGAGAAGAGAGATTATCGACTACACGCGGGGCGCTGTCCGCATTCTAAACCGCACAAAGCTGGAAGACTCGGCTTGCGAATGTTACGACGTCATTCAAAGGTATGGCGCCGCAACGGAATTGAAAGAGCGGCAGGCGGCCTCCACGCGCGAGTGAACCCCCGGGACGCTGCCGCTGAGCGTCAACCTGGGCCAGACAGCCTTATTTTCGTTTGACACGGTGTGACCGGGTCTCGCAGGATGAAAGCGATCGCCCCAACGGAAATCATTCCACCAAAGGTCCAACAAGACACACACAAGGTGCGGCTGGTGGCCGCCGCGCCCTCCGAGGTNNAAGCACGGCAAACCGTTTCCCTGCGGATTATGCCGGCTGGACCAAAAAAATAAGCCCCCGCAGACGCCGCCACCCTCCACAGTAAAGAAGTGACTGCCACGGCCTCGCGACGTACCTTCTATGGAGTGATTACGATCCGGCGCTGACGCGTGGTTCCGCTAATCAGAGCGGTCTGCAGCATTAAGGTAAAGCCGCACTCCCAAAGGCCCAAGCGACATATCGGGCCGACCGGCGATTTGCACAAATTGATTGTGGTTATTGTGGCGTTGGGGGGGGTAAAAGCTTATCCTGCGCGGGTCAAGAGTTACAATTGCACATTCTTGGTTTCCCTGAGCGCGCCCCGTAAAAAACCGCAACTGCACCTGCGGTACGCTGTGTCTGAGCCATGAAGGAGGCGGTATGAAACGTACCAAGCTGAAGCTCTATGCGGTACTGGCAGCTTTGGGAGCCTTTGCCGTGCTGCTGCCCATCACGGTGATTCGCGCGCAGTCGGGCGACGTGCCCGCGGCGATCACCAAGCTCGAAAACGACGGCGTCAAGGCCGATCTGGCAGGCGACAAATCGTTCACCGAGAAATATGTGGCGGACGACTGGGTGGGCTGCGACAGCAGCGGGAAGTGGTTCACCAAGCCGGAAGTGCTCAAGATGATTGCCGACCCCAAGAAGAACAAGTACAACAGCGAAAAATTGAGTGACCTGAAGGTGCGGGTCTACGCCAACGGCAATACCGCCCTCGCCACCTATACGGACTCGTATGATGCCATAGTGGCCGGGGAACATCGCACGCGGACGATTCTGACCACTGACGTTTGGGTGAAAATCGGCAGCGACTGGAAGCAAGTCAGCTCGCATAGCACGACGAAGAAATAGCGGCTGGCCCAGCTTCAAAACGGGGCTTTCATAACCGGGCTTTCACAATAGAATTGTCACCATAGGACGGCGGTCAGGTCAGTGACCGATCCACTGCTCATTCGCGAGCAGTGGCAGGTCGTGCATCCAATCTTCGGATCCTAATCCCACCGGGTAAATAACGTGCGCCAGATTGTCCTTGGTGTACGCGAACACAAATGCNNGCGTGCCCGACTTCATACGCGCCATCGGAACGCACCGGTGACTTTTTAGCGGGAGCGATTTGTGCGGCAAGCTGGGCGGCTTCGACAGCCGCAAGGCTTCCGGTAAGTCCGATAAAACGCTTGTCGAAATGATTGAGCCACGAACGCAGAACCTGCGGAGTGTCGCGTTCCGGGTCGGTGGTAATGAAAACCACGATGAACTGCCTCTGAACCGCCGCGGGCAACGTCTTGAAAGCACGCGCGATCATGTTCATCTGCAAGGGACACATATCGGGACAGTGGGTGTATCCGAAAAAAAGAAGCGTGACGCTGCCCTGGGTTTTGGCCTGCAGATCAAACGGCGCGCCCGAAGTATCGGTGAGCGTGAAGCGCGGCTTGGGGATCGGCGGCGTCACCAATCCTCCGTGATAGGCTGCGGGGGCGCGATAGGTTGGCGCAGCGTGATCGGCGGCGGGCGGCCCAGGTTCCCCTTTGCTTGCCTGGGCCGCCGCGGATTGCCCCATACTCGTCACAAAAGCGCACGCCATGCAGCAGCAGAAAAACCGCAATTTCACCGCTGCTGGTCCGGGTCGCGATCATCGTCGCGGTCGCCACCCCCGCCGACAATCACTTCGCCCACCATGCCGTCCACGTCGTGCAGCGCGCAAATGTAATGATAAGTACCCGCCGTGGTAAAGGTGACCCGGAAGCGCGTGACGCCAGGATCGGATTGCGAAAGCCCGACGCGGTCCTGAGGTGCGGCAGCGAGGAAGCCGGAGTTCGTGCTGTCGGTGGAGGAATGTATCGTGCTGTGCAGCGCGCCATCGAGATCCGGAGTAGCGTTCACGACCGTCGTCGGGATGGGCGGCTCGGTTCCGAATGTAACGGTGTGGGGCTCGGTGGGATCAAGGTTGGTCCACTCTACCGTGTCCCCAACGTTGACGCGAATCGTTNNGGAAGAATCTTCGCGCTCCTCGGCCGAATTCTTGTCATCCGCAAGAATGTCGTGCGCCTCATCGGCACCCAGTTGGTCGTAAAAGCCCTGCTGATGCGGCAGGTTCGCGCTGAGCGGCAAAACGTGAATGGTGCCGTTCATATCCGCATGCACCAGGCACACCAGCTTGAAGTTGCCGGGAACTGGAAATTTAACCGAGTAGGTGGCGCCACCCGCTAGTGGCCCGCTATTCACGCAGCCCAGATCCCCCGGCGCGCCGACTCCGTCATAGCTCGAACCGCTGGGCTGAATTCCCGGGCAGCCAGCCGAAGGCGGACCCTGAAAAGGTGGGCGAATCTGAGAGGGCATCAGAAAAGTGACGGTGTGTATCTCGTTCTTAGGCGCGAATTTCCAGATGATGGTATCGCCCTGGTAGATCCACAGTTCGTTGGGCAGAAAAGCATCGGCCTGGATACCTTCGTTGCGGCTTTCAGCTCCTACGGTGGCGTTCCAGGTACCCTGAGCTTGTGCCGCACGCGGAATGCCGATCAGCGCGAGGGCGAACATGAACGTGACAATCCCGGAACGCGTTAAGCGTGACATTAAGTCTCCTTGAGTTGATTTCAAACAAATTTGCTTGCGAATGGTATCTTGCCAATGCATTTGGCACAACCGAATCTGAAAATATCCCCAAAATATTTTGCGAGCGCCCGCGTGCGTCTGCAGTGAACTGCGACAGAGAGTCAAGTGTTTGCCCGATGGGTGAATTTCCCCTGCGTATATAGCATGATAAAAGTGAATTTGCGGGTCGGAGGCTTCCATGCTGCGCTATCTGTTCGTTTCGCTCTTTGCCGTCTTATTCATCGGATGGATACTGGGGTTTATCGTTTTTCACGTTGCGGGGGCGCTGATTCAGTTGCTGTTTATTTTTGCGGTGATTTCGCTGCTGATGCACCTGTTCACTGGGCGGCCTGCCCAGCGTAACTCCCGTCCTTAGACCGTCCCTGCGGCCATCCCGCAGTTGCGGCGGCCACTTGTCGCGTGGAGCTACGCGCCGAGCTACAGTGGCCCGGCGCGAATGGCGGTCCCGTCGGCTCAGCAAATCATCACTGTGACATAGGGTTATGTTAAAGTTTCCGAGCCGCACTGGACTCGGCGCTCACGGATGCAGAAACCTCAAAACCGGCTCGACCGGTTTCCCTATTTCCGGTTTCGTGGCCATTGGTTTCGGCCTGCTTCCCTTTCCCTTTGCTCCCTGACGTTCGCCCTGATCGTAGCAACTCTGCCGCTCCTGGTGTCGGGCGCCCAAAAGAGCCAAAAGACCCAAAAGACTCAAACGAAACCTCTGGCGCGCCGCCCCGCTGAAGTCCACCGGAGGGACGGTGGCGCGAATCCCGAGCAGCGAACTTCTCGTGCTTTTGAAGCGGTTCGCGCGAATCCGCTCGATATGCGCGCGTTTCTCGTGCGCATGCCCAAGGGCGCGGACCTGCACAACCACCTGTCCGGCGCCGTCTACTCCGAATCCTGGATTCGCGCCGCTCGGGAGGACGGCCTGTGCGTCGACCTCGCAACCCTTTCCTTCCGCCCCGCCGACTCACCCGCGGCGGAGGCTGCGGCCCCCGGCGCGGACGCTACAGGCGCGTCCACCGCATCGAACGCAGCCCCGCCAACTTGCGGCGAAGGCCGCGTTCCCGCCGCACAGGCTTACGCGGATCAGCATTTGTATGACACTCTGATCGACGCTTTTTCCATGCGGAGCTTCGTGCCCACCCCTGCGGTGAGCGGTCACGATCACTTCTTTGATACCTTCGCCAAGTTTGGCGGCACGAGTCGCTCCCACGCCGCTGAGTGGCTGGATGAGGTGGCCACGCGCGCGGCTTCCCAGGCGGAGCAGTACCTCGAGCTGATGAATACGCCGTCATTTGCTCACGCCCAAGCCATCGCCGCACAGGTCGGGTGGCATGACGACTTCGCCCAAATGCGCAACGAATTGCTATCGCGCGGCCTTCGTGACGATGTTGCGGAGGTGCGCGCGGAATTTGACCAGCCGGAAGCGCTGCGCCGGCACCGCGAACACTGTGGCGAAGCGGGCGAAGCGCCGGCCTGCCACGTGGAAATTCGCTACCTGTACCAGGTGCTTCGTGCACTTCCCAGGGAAACCGTTTTCGCGCAAACCTTGCTGGGCTTCGAGGTTGCTTCGGCCGATCCCCTCGTCGTAGGCCTCAATTTCGTGCAGCCTGAGGACGGCGCAACTTCGATGGCCGATTACGCGCTGCACATGAAAATGCTGGGATTTCTGCATGGTTTATATCCCCAGGTGCACATCGCCCTGCACGCCGGCGAGCTTGCGCCCGGTCTGGTTCCCCCGGAGGGTTTGTGCTGCCACATCCGGCTGGCCGTCGAGGAGGCTCATGCCGAGCGCATCGGGCACGGGGTGGACGTAATGTATGAGGAGCGCCCCTACGAACTGTTAAAGGAAATGGCGGCGCGGCACGTCCTGGTCGAAGTTAACCTCACCAGCAATGATGTAATCCTGGGCGTAACCGGCAGCGCCCACCCGTTGCCCATCTATCTCCGGTTCCGCGTTCCCGTAGCGCTAGCCACCGATGACGAAGGCGTGTCGCGCATCGATTTGACGCATGAATTTGTGCGGGCCGCGGAAACTTACGGCCTGCACTACGGGGACCTGAAGCAGATGGTGCGCGCGAGCATCGCTCACAGCTTTTTGCCCGGCGCAGACTTGTGGCGCAACCCTGACGCCTTCGCAGCGACTGCCGCCGCGTGTATGCAAGACGCACCTGGCGCCGACAAGTTGTCGTCGGGATGCACGCGCTTTTTAAAGTCCAGCGAAAAAGCGCGCCAGGAATGGGAGCTCGAAACCCGTTTGCGGAAATTTGAGTCCGGTTATTGAGAGCTCGCGCTCTACGCCCGCTGATCGGCCTGATTGCGCTGCTGGCGCTGGCTGAAGCGCTATTGTGGTCTGGCGTTTTCCCGAGCGCTTTTCCGAGCGTTTTTCCGGGTCCTTCCTCAGGTCCTGCTCCCGGAACCGAAGCTCGAGATACTACCGCGGCCAGTTCCCTGCTTGCGCAAGCTGCCGGTGCCCGCGCCCCAAACGCGCTCCATCCCGCTGGTCGCGCCCCGAACCAGGGCTCGTTCCTGATGCTGGCGGACATTCATTTCGATCCCTTCGCCGATCCCGCCATTGTTCCGCGGCTGGCGGCCGCGTCGGTGGATCAATGGCCGGCGATCTTTCAATCTTCGCTGCGATCGCCAGCTTCCTCGCCGGGAGCGGAGGCTTCGCCGGGGCCCTCATCGCCGGCTTCGGTGGCGGCGTTGTCCAAAGGGACGCGCGATTCAAATTACGCGCTCCTGGCTTCGGCGCTCGCCGCCGCCCACGGTTCGGGAACTTCCTACGACTATGTGCTGGTCGCAGGCGACTATCTCACGCACGATTTTCGATTTAAGTATCGCGCGCAAAAGCTCGCGGACCAGGATTTCCCGGATTTCGCCATCAAGACGATGGTGTTCGTCAGCCGCACAATTCAGTCGGCGTTTCCGAAGGCCCCCGTTTTTGGCGTCGTGGGTAATGGCGATTCGGCGTGCGGCGACTATGCGGAGTCCCCGCACAGCGCGCTATTCGCCGCGCTGGCGGCAGAATGGAACGTCGTGGCGTCGCGTCCCGATGCCGCGCGCGACCTCGCGGACGGCGGATATTACGCGGTTCCCCACCCCACCGTGCCAAACCAGGAGCTGATCGTATTGAACAGCACCTTCTGGTCCTCGCTATACCACGCCGGATGCTCCGCCCCCGCCGACGCTCCCGGGGAGGCCCCCGGGGATATAGAGATGGCTTGGCTCAGGCAGCGGCTTGAGCAGGCGCAGCTTGCCGGCAAAACGGCGGTGCTGGCGATGCATATCCCGCCAGGCTTCGACGCTTTCAATTCAGCGACCCAAGGCGAATGCGCGCAGCCGACGGCGCTCTGGAAAACCAAATACACCGCCGATTTTCTCGACACGGTCGACAAGTACCAAGCGATCCTGCGTGGCGCATATGCCGCCCATCTCCACCGCGACGATTTCCGCGTTTTTACCGGCGGCGCCGGGCCATTCCTGCCCTTGCAAGTGCTACCTCCGATCAGTCCGATTTATTTGAACGATCCCGCTTTCGAGGTGGGCCGCTACGATCGCGACACGGGCGCGCTTGCGGACTATAGCGTCATCTATCTTAAAAATTTCTCGCCGGCCGGCGCCGCCGAGCCTCCCGATTGGGCCCGCGAATACAGCTTCGGATCCGCCTACAGCTTGCCGGCGTACAGCGTCTTGAATCTCGCCTCACTCGCCGCCGCCATTCGCACAAAACCCGCGGTGCGCAACGAATTCTTCGATTTTTACGCCGCGCACAACGCCATCAGTTCCATCGTGGCCGCCAAGGACTGGCCCTACTACGCCTGCGCGCAAACCCAGTTCCGCGCGGAAGACTACGCCAGGTGCGCGTGCGCCCCGGCCTCGAAATAAAACACCTTCGCGAAATCAAAGACGTGTAGGGAATACGCGGCCCCCATGAAGCCCGACGGCTTCACAAGCACAGGCGTTCTAAGGAAACGGATGATCTTGAAAAAGGGCCGCAGGCGGGAGCCATCGTGTCGACCTCTTCAAAAAGAACACGCCCCGCGCAGCATCATCGTGCCATTCCCGCGCGGGGCGCATCCATCAAATCGCTGGTAAAGCTATTTTGCCTTCTTGGTTTTCTTCGTGGCCTTCTTCTTTGCCGGCATCAGTCTCTCCTTCCTGGACGCGAGTACAAGCGTCTTTCCCGCGCCGCAGTTTGGAATCGCCACCTCCCTGGTTCGCACCGTGGTGCACAGGCTTAAACCGGTCGGCGGCAGGACGGTCCGCGGGGCGCGCTCGAAAATCGCGCACGCGAATCAATCGCCACTTCGGCTTATACGCGGGCTGCAGTGGCGTGTCAATGACGATCTAACAAAATTTGCTGGTGAAGCGCTCTTCAACGCAGAAAAAATTCCAGGAGGTGTTCCGCGAAAAGCTCCGGCGCCTGCACGGGCATCACGTGTGCGGTATTGAGCACCGCGAATTCCGCGCCGGGCAAACGCCGCGCCAGCGCCGCGACGTCTTCCGGCGGACGCAGCCCATCATGCGCACCTGCCAGCACCAGGCAGCGGCACCGCAGGCCCGCGATGGCCTCATCGAGGTGGGCGTCGAGCAGCGCGCGATTGGCCGCCGCGTAGCACACCGGATCGTTGGCCAGCAGCCGGCCGCGATAATCTTCAAACACCGCCGGATCGTGGCGCACGACTGGAGGAAAAGAACGCGCGAGCGTCACATCCGCGACTGCGCGCATTCCTTCGCGGCAGGCCAGATCAGCGCGATCCAGCAGAAATTGCCGCCGGTCCGGGCCGACATCGGTGGCCGCGGCGCAGAGCACTGCAGCGGCTGCTTCCGCCCCTCTGCGGTGGACGAACCCCAGCACCACCGCCGCGCCCGCCGCCATTCCCGCAAGGTAATACGGCGGAGGAAGCTCGACGACTTCGAGGATGCTTTGCAGATCTTGCACGTGATCGTCTATGGTAAACGGCTTGCGCACTTTTTCCGAAAGGCCGGACCCACGCTGGTCAAAACGCAAAATCCGGAACTCCGGCTCGAGAAGCGGCAGCACCGCATCCCAGCTATCGAGCGTGCCCCCCAGTTCGTGCACCAGAATCAAGCTGCGCTGCCCGCGGCCGCTCACTTCGTAGTGAATGCTTACACCGGAAGAAGTCATCCATCCCATGGACTCTCCAAGCCTCGAAATTAAACCCCTCGAAATTAGTCTCCCCGAAATTAGTCTCTTAGTTCGGTAGAAATCAATAGTCGCCGCCGGCTTTCTGCCGAGCGCATCGTCCCCAAAATGTCGCGGCCATTCATCCACCCGGGCGTTGGACCGAAGCCCTCCGTCGGCGCACCACTGCACCGCGTGTCGGCACTGGAGCCCACGCCACGAAATTATCCTGCAATACGCCCGGCAAAATGGTATTTCAGGGGGAATAGATTCAGAGCTTGGAGGGCTTTCTGTAGGACTGCTTCGCGTATTCGTGACGGGAAGTCCAGTCGGCGGGGGGAAACGACACGTGCCAGAACCCCGAGTTGGGCAAAAGAAACGCAACTCCGATCTGCAATTGGTGTCCCTGCACCTCGCCAACGTGCGCAACGAGGCACTCGAGCGACGACGATGTTTTCTCGTTGGTTAGAACCAGTGGTTGCCCTCTTCTGACGGGCGTGGACAGCAGAATCAACGCCCCATGCGCGCTAATCGTCGTGGTAACGGTCTTTTCGTCGATGGGCGGCACGGCATCCTTCGTTCCCGTAGCCCGCACCGAAACTCGCAGCAGTATGCGCTGGCTTCTGCGGCGATTCGCAGCCAGCCAGGAGTTCTCCCGACAGGAGACCACCCAGGCCTCCAGCACCCGAACGTGCTCCGGCTGTATCGCCCTGAATAAAACTCCCATGCCTTTGCCGTCCTGCGCGTAAACTACCCTGGCGGCAGCTTCAAAAATATCTGGGTCTTTGCGAATGCGGATTTTGACGCTGGTACCGACCGGAAAACAGGCCTCGGAATCGACATAACAACCTTTGTCGCTCAGATCGCTGACATGCCCTTCGCTGGCCTCGCCGCCCGATTGGGTTATAAGCTCGGCCGACGCGCCAAATTTGTAGCGGGTCTGCGCGCGGCGGTCGGAACCGGAAGCATTCCGCGATTTCGGCTTACCAACGGCTGTCAAAGTGTCATTTGGCATTCTGGAATCCGTTCACAGCAGGATTTTCGGCTAGAACTTCCAGTTTGTCGGCCTGTGTGAGCAAAATCAAGGCGCCACTTCAGGCGCAGTGCCGGATCGGTACACCGCCGCGCGGGTCTTTCCCTCTCTGGCCCACTCAGCTGTACCGAAACAGCGCCTTGAACCCGTAATCCATGTGTTGCTGTATGTGGCAGTGAAACAGTGTCAGGCCAGGCTGGTCGGCCACCAGGTCCACACTTACATGGCCGTAGAGCGGCACCACCACCGTATCCTTCATGATCCCGCCCGTCGGTTTTCCGTTGATGTCCACCAACTCGAACAGGTGCCGGTGAATGTGTACCGGGTGGGCATCGTCGCTGCGGTTGCGGAACAATATGCGGTAGCGCGCGCCCTGCTGCAGGACGAACTCCTGCTCGTGCGGATATTCCTTGCCGTTGATCACCCACTGGTTGAACTTGCCGATGGCGCGCGGATTTTTCTCGATCAGCATTTCAAAGGTGTGGTCCGGGGCGGGCCGCGTAACCGTTTTGCCAAAAATGGTGTAATCCCATCCGGTTTTCGCCGGCGCGATCCACTGCGGCTGCCCTTTCTGGTTTTCGTATGCGATCACCACGCCCATGCCGGCGTTGCGATCCTCGTCGTTGGTCGCACCCAGCGTCCACACGCCCGGCTTATTCATCTCGACGATCGCATCCACGCGCTCGCCGGGCCCGATCAACAGCACCTCCACCGATTGCGGCGTGGGCACCGGATTGCCATCGAGCGCCAGCACCTGAAAGCGATGCCCCGAGAACGCGATGCGCCGGTTCTCGATGGCGCTGGCGTTCAGCAGGTGCATCAGCACCCGCTGGCCTTGCTTCACTTGGATCGGATCCCCGCCGCCCAGCATCTTGTCGTTGATCGACGAGATGCGCGACCCCACCTCGAGCCCGTTGGGCCGCATATCGGGATTCGCGGGCTTTTCCGGCTGCGGTCCCGCATCCAGAATTTCATCCGGATCCTCCACCTCATCCGCAAAAAAGGGCTCCCAGTCCCGCAGCGCCAGAAACAGTTCCTGATCGTAGCGCCCCGGATTATCTTTCGGCTCGACGTACAAAAATCCGTACTGGCCCGTATACGTCCCGCGATGCAAATCGGCCATGGCCATCGTGTGGGTGTGATACCACCGCGTTCCCGCGGGACGCGGCGTGAATTGATAGCGGTGCCGGCCGTGCGGCGGCACCATCGGCGTGCCTTCCTCCTCCGCGCCGTCGATTTCCGAAGGCACGAACAGGCCATGCCAGTGCACCAGCTCGGGCACATCGGTGTTATTCACCACTTCCACGGTCGCCGGCACCCCTTCGCGCATCCGCAGCAACGGGCCCGGCGACCCCCCGTTGTAACCAATCGTGCTGATGGCTCGGCTGGGGGCCAGCTCCAAAACCACCGGCTCGATTTGCAGCGTGAAGTCGGCCTTGGCGCCTTCAGCGGCCTGCTGCGCGGGCATCGGCATCTGTGCCGCAAGCAGCCTGCTCGCGTGCGCCTGCGCGACCGCCGCGCATCCCAGCCTCACAAAATCCCGTCGATTCATGATTCCTCGCAATATGGCCTCTGGTTACGATGCCTGTTTCGAGCGTTTCGCGCGCCCGATTCTAACGCAAAGCGCCTCGCGCGCCACACAACCACGAACGAATAACGCCCTCGCCCGTCACGCCCACGCCCCACATCGTACAAACTGTTACGTATTGGAACAAATTACTTATCTGAGATTTCGCGTGCGCTGGCTGGCCGGCCGCAACGTCACCCAAATACCGCGACCGTAGCCATGCCTCCATTAAGTCGCCTGTTATTACAGGGTTCAACCGTCACTCCCACAGCACAGCGCTGCAAAACAACTTTTTGAAAACTGTCGTATGGCCCCCTCATTGCTGCCCTATGTCACAACCTCGCAGCGTACACTTAACACCCGGGGGCGCCGAGGTACTTCACCAACTCCATGAGGGAAGCGATGCACAAAACATATCGCAAGGCGTCGTCCAGCCAGGAAGCTCTCGGGGAGGCGCGGCTCTGGCAAGCGGTCATCGTTAACACCGTCCAGGATTGGATTTCGGGCCCCCTCCGGCTGAAGCGGGAAGCGGAACGCTACCTGTTCGGTCACGACAGCGACTTCGCTCTGGTCTGTCAGTCCGCGGGGATGGATGTACGCCGGTTGCGCGAACGACTTATGCGGCTGCGCGAGCACCGTATCAAGGCGAACTGCCCCGCTGCGGCACAAACATTTGCGGCCTAACGTCTGCGCGGCGCGGCTAAACGCACCAGCGCACTTCCGACCAGGTCCAGCCTGCGCGCCAATTCCGCCGGCACGGTGCGTCGTCGAACAATCCGCGCGTCACCGCATCAGTGCGTCATCGAATAGATGATGTAATTGATTCCCAACCGATAGGCCAGCGAGGAAAATCTCTCCGGGTAACGCGGATCGTCGGCATGTTCCCACGCGTCGCCAATATGCATGTTATGGCAGATCGCCACCATGATCCGCCCTTTATCGTCGCGAATCGCCCGCCATTGCGGCTCAATGCCGTCCCGCTCGTAGGTTCTGCCCGTGCCGATGTATTGGTATCCCGGAACCTGAAAACGTTCGTCCAAATCGTAGAGCACGTGGAAAATTTCGTCTTTGTTCTCCAGGTCCTCGATCGGCCGGTTCGGGAAAATCTTGCGCATGCCAATCAGAAAACTTTCCCACTCGGCGACCCCGTGGAAACTGTCCACCATTAAAAAACCGCCGCGGAGCAGGTATTCGCGCATGCGCGCGGCTTGGGTGTCGGTAAAATCCCAGGTGGCCACATTCACCGCGTAAAGCCACGGCCAATTGAAAAGGTCGTCACTGTCGGGTTCGAGAACTTGCTGGGTGGGCCGCGCGTCCAGCCGCGTCAGGCGGCGAAGCCCTTCGACAAACTGGCGGTCCGCCTTGGGGTAGTCTTCCGACCAGCCGCCTCCGCGAAATCCGCCAAAGCCACCGAATCCGCCGTAGCCGCCATAGGCGCCGTTGCGCGTCGCGTACCGCAGGCGAGCGAAGGTCCACTCGGCCTTCACAGCACTGTCGCCGGGACTTTCTTCTCCCCGGTACCCGCCGAATCCGAATCCGTTGCGCTGCAATGCCAGCAGGGCGCTGCTCGACCCCAGAAAAAGAACCACCAGCATCACGCGCGCAGTAGTCTTCATATAAAAGACGCCCTGAATCCGCAATATCCGACAATATCAAAATAAGGTGCTCATCTCCAGCAGCAAAGCGGCGACGCGGTAAAGCAGTTACTCGGCGATGCAATGGCGCGGTAAAGCCGTGCCGCTGTTCTCGCGGCCCTGACAAAATGTGCCATCCACCCCGTTGTGGGCCTGCCGCAATTTGTCACTTCGGCAACGTCTCGTGGGCGCCGTTTAAGGCCCCTGGCGCCGCAAGCACTTCTCACCCTCGCGCTAACATCCGTGCAAGCATGGACTTCAACGCTTCTGTGTCCTACTCATTATCACCGCTCCCACCGATGGCCCGTCCCTTGCACCTAAGAGGGCAGCACGACGCGATACCAAACGACATTCTTGTTCAAGGAGATATGATGCGTAACAAACAGAAGGGCTTCTCACTGATCGAGCTTTTGATCGTCGTAGCGATTATTTTGATTATCGCCGCGATTGCGATTCCGAACTTGCTCCGTTCGAAAATGGCGGCGAATGAGGCCTCAGCGGTAGGCTCGCTGCGCACGATCAATACGGCTTCCGTTGAATTTTCCACCACCTACGGCGGCTATCCTCCGGCGCTGACGAACCTCTCGCCTGCAACTCCTGCAACGTCGACTTCGGCCGACCTGATTGACTCGGTTTTGGCCACCGGCACCAAGAGCGGCTACACCTTTGCCTACTCCGCCGGCGCGTCGGATGCCAACGGCAACATTTTGGCCTACACCATCACTGCTAACCCGAACACCCGCGGCACCACCGGTCAGCGCGGCTTCTTCACCAACCAAACCGGCGTGATCCGTGCGGATGCCACAACGGCGGCGACCGCGACCAGCACCCCGATCAGCTAACTCATCACCAGAACGCACCCACGTTTTAGGTTGCCTCTGCAAGACAGGGCCGGCGCACTTAGCCGGCCCTGTCTTTTTTTGTCGCCGCATCACCGCCGCCACCTCGCCATGGTCGGCCCTAACTCGCGTGAGCGACAACATCTTCGCTTCGCCGTTGGCCACGCCCGCGCCCTGAAATTGCAGAACAGCTGAACCGGCTCCCGAATATTTTTACGTTCTTACCCTCACTGGATGTTTTGGTGTATGCTGCCGCGCAGCCGGGAACCATAATGGAAACTCCTGGCTTAAACTTATCTGCCAGCCAGGAGGAGATTTTCTATGCCCCCAACTGTCCCCTTAAATGAGCTTGCTGTGGCCGTTCAAAATGCGGTCCAACAGGTCCTCGGCAAACACGGCGTCGGACCCATCGAAAAATTGTGGGTGGGCTTTGTGGCCTCCGAAAACATAGCTAATCCGCAGGAAGTTGCGGGCAAACTCGCTACCACGCTAGGCAGGGAGGGTGGTGTCCAAGCGACAGCATCCATAGGTGAACTCGAGCAAGCTGCCGGCGCCGCTGCAACTACCGCGGCTATTCCGCGTGTCAAGATCCTTGGTCTGGTTTTTAAGCCTCCCGCGGTCCAAAAATAGGCACACCCGTGGACATGCAAAGCTCACGGCCGCCACTCTGCCCGAGCGCGCAACCGGGCATGGTCAACTGCGTCGCCTTTGGTGTAATACAAGGGACCTCCACCGAGCCTCGGGTCGCGTGGATTGAGCGGCCTATTCCGGTAACCGAAGATTTGCTCGCCCTGACTGGCCCGGTGCCGCCGACTCAAGTGCTCCGACTGGCGGCTCCCTGCCAGGAGGACGCTTGTTGCCATTTTGATGGGACCGATTGTCAATTGGCCGCCAAACTGGTGCAAATACTGCCGTCGGTGGTCGGATCGCTACCCGCGTGTCAGATCCGACCGGATTGCCGCTGGTTTCGTCAGGAAGGCAATGCGGCATGTGAGCGCTGTCCGCAGATCGTCACGTATTACGTCAATCCTACTGAGGAGTTGAGCTGGGCGGCAACTCCTTAGTAGTTCTCAATTGATCGCGCCGGCAAGGGTTCGCGGCCACCGCGCACTCAGCGATTCCCTTCCCAGCGGTAATATCGAAGACCCTTAGCTAGGCCTACAGGGCGGGCGCCCTCCACAGCGGGACCTCGCGTCCTGGTCGGGTACGGGCGCTCAATCATTTAGCCCCAACTACGCTTACGATAGTATCCGATTTATGTAGCTTCCCTGGGTCCACCGGCGTACCGTGATTACACACCCGGAAAATCACAAGATAATCTGAATCACAGTTGGATTATCTGAGAATCGCCACTTGGGCTAACCAAGGAGGTGCCATGACCACATGCACGGAACCATCGAAACAAGAAATCACCCGCCGAGCTTATGGGCTATATCTCGAGCGCGGCAGCCAGCACGGAAGCGACGTTGACGATTGGGTTAAAGCGGAAAAAGAGTTTAGCGACGCATCTGCTGGAGCGAAACCACAAACGGAAACCGCGCAAGCCACCGGTAACTTGTCAAATAAAATCTACCTGGGTCAATATCAATCCCGCAGGCGGGACTGTATCGACTGACACGACAGTCCGCTGCTTGCAGCCGGCTTTCACTATTCTCCCGTCGAGCTTTTCACAGAACCGACCGCTGAGGAGGCAAAAGATGAAACCGAGTACTAAAGACACCGTAAAGGGTAAAGCACACGAGGTGAAGGGTAAGATTAAAGAAAAAATTGGAAAAGCGACCAGCAACCCAAACCTTGAGGCCGAGGGTCTCGACGAAAAAGTAAGCGGGAAGATTCAAAAGAAAATTGGGCAAGTAGAAAAAGTTTTAGAAGATTAGATGGGGCCGTAACGGGTTGGGAGTTATTGCCGTCCCACAGTGAACTGCCAACCCGTCATGGCTTGATTTCTCGAGCGCTTTAATTTTGCACCGTGAAACGCACGGGCTGGATATAGATGTTATTGCCCGCCTGCAGTGAAACCTTGTAATCGCCGGCCTTAACCTGCGGAACTTTCATAACAATTTTTCCGTCAGATTGCTCGACGACCGTGGCCTTGTAATCGGTCTTGTCGTCGGACAGGAACACAGCAGAGACGTTGCTCTTCCCCAGATTCTCTCCCGTCACGGTTACGTTGTCATTCGTCTTTCCAGACGCTGGCTCTACTCCAGTCACTCGGGGATTGCCTTGTGCAGACGCCAGCGACGCCAGCACTACTGCTCCCACCAGAACAACCCATCGCCTGCGTTCAAAAATCACGCGAGGCCAGAAGTGGAGCGTGCAGGGCCCTGAATGCTTAACCCGTGCGCTAGCCATATGTCCACCTCACAGCGGACTACCCAGTTTCAGCCTTGGTTGCCCACAGGCATACTGCAAGCGCCCCATTGTGTCAAGCAACGGTAGTCGGATAGGAAGGTACGACCCGCATCGTAATTCGACAGTGTCTTATGGCCATGGGTTTATCCGCCCAGAACATGCCCTCAAGCGCATGAGCAAAGGCTGCGCGACCCGTCCAATGTTTTGCGTAGGCGCATCGGCGTAGTGGCCACATTTTGACACTTGTCGGCATGTCGGCGCGATCTCTTGTTTCCTACCGACCCCGACAGTCTGGCGCCGAACATCCC
>PLJR01000336.1:3963-5372 GCA_003140295.1 Acidobacteriota bacterium | reverse complement strand
CACGATGGTAAAACACAGTCACGTGAGCTCGCTAAAGAGCCGGCGGTGGCGCCTAACGATTCAACCCATCCCGAGGCGCGGGAAGACGAGAAGGGTGCCGTCGAATCGGAACTGCAACAGTTGCGGGACGTGGTCCAATCCCAGAGCGAAGAGCTTCACGAGTTGCGAACGCGTTTAGCAGCCCTCGAGGCGGCCGGGAAAACCTCCAACGACACTGCTGCTTCTCCTCCGGACATCATCCAGCCTTCCACTTCGGCCGCGACGACTGCCGTTTCGACGCCGCCAACTGCAGCGCAGTTGAACGCATCCAGCCAAACAAACGAAAACAAGTCACCGTTGTCGTTCAAAATTGGTTCGGCGCAATTCACTCCGGGTGGTTTTCTTGATTTCACCGCGCTATATCGCAGCACCAATGTTGGCAGCGGTATTGCCACCGCGTTCGGCTCAATTCCTTTCAACAACCAGTTGCCGCAAGCCGGTTTGTCTGAGACGCGTCTTTCAGCGCAGTACTCTCGGTTGTCCCTCAAGGTTGATACCAATCTCACCAATTCGACGGCCCTTACTGGCTACGTGGAAACCGATTTTCTTGGATTCCAGCCTGCCAACGCATACCAGACCGCTAACAGTGACAGCTTGCGGCTGCGCGTCTACTGGGCCGATGTGCGGCACGGTAAGTGGGAAGTGCTCGCAGGGCAGGAATGGTCTTTGCTGACTCCCAATCGAGTGGGCCTCTCACCGCTGACGCCCGATGTATTCTATACACTGGACGAAGACCCGAACTTCCAAGTTGGCCTGACATGGGCGCGCCAGCCGCAGGTACGCGTGGTGTATCACCCTACGAGCCACTGGGCCGTTGGGCTCTCACTCGAAAATCCTCAACAATTCGCCCCCGGCTCGGTTGTGTTCCCCTCAGCTTTTTTCAGTACGCAGTTCGACAACGGAAGCGGCAGCACCAGCGCTGCCAGCAGCGCAACGAATACAGCCGTTCCCAACCTGCATCCTGACATCATCGTTAAAACGGCGTTCGATGCGCATCCAGCGGGCCGCTCACTGCACATCGAAGCCGCAGGGCTGCTGCGCAGCTTCAAAGTGCTTAACAACCCGGCGACTCCGTCGGCCACCAACACGATTACCGGGGGCGGCGGTTCATTGAACGTGAACTACGAAGTTATTCACAACTTGCACCTCATCGCCAACTCCTTTTACAGCGACGGCGGGGGCCGTTACATCTTCGGCCTGGGCCCCGACGCCATCGTCAAACCCAACGGAACCCTTTCCGGAGTTCACTCCGGTTCCGGCGTCGGCGGTCTTGAATACCAGGCGACGCCGCACTACATGCTCTACGGCTACTACGGCGGCGCGTACTTCCAACGCAATTTCGGATTCCTGGCTGCGACGCCAGGTTCTTC
>PLJR01000336.1:0-3887 GCA_003140295.1 Acidobacteriota bacterium | reverse complement strand
GATGACACGTTGACTAGATGACGTTGCCGGCTCCTCCTTCCGAGTAAAATTGGTTGCGCGGGCGACCGAGGCTCGGAAGAAAGGACCGACCACGTCATCTAATAAGTCCATAACTCTGCTATGCGAATCCCGATTTAAGATCGGAACGAAAGCGCCCCATCGACACTTCCGTCTTGCTTTCGCTGGCCAGGGGCACCCACGAACTGCTCTCAATACCAACGACGTCCAGATCCGGCTTTTCCGTGCCTTTAACAGGTTCCTGTTAAGTCATGCCCGCTTACTAGGTTGTATCTTTGTCGCTCCACACTAGGTAAGTTCACAAAGTGACTGTGGTTCATTCCGAAGCCGGCAATTCCGTCCAGGACAACTCTCTCTCAGCACCTGAACCCGCACAACTCAGCGAGACGCAGCTAACGGCCTTGCAGGTCCTATTAATTATATTGGTTACGACACTGCCATTTTTGCCGGCTCTGCGATACGGATTCGTTTTTGATGATGATGTGCAAGTGACGACCAATGTCGCGGTTCGAACTTCACAGTCCCCGGTAAGATACTTTTTAACTTCGATTTGGACTCTTCGGAATTCGGCCATCCCGCTCAATTACAACTACTACCGTCCCCTTTTCCATTCCTGGTTGCGCCTTAATGCCGCCTTATTTGGCTATAACGGATTGTGGTGGCACTTGTCGGCTGTATTCACGCATCTGCTGGCAACCGTGCTCGTGTTTTTTCTCATTCGATACCATTTTCACAATCGTTGGATCGCCACCGTGGGCGCTCTTATTTTCGGCGTACATCCAGCCCACATCGAGTCGGTCGTGTGGATCTCGGGCGCCACCGACCCCCTCATGGCCGTTGGGGTGCTCCTCAGTTTCTTGCTATGGCTGAAGAAGCTTGAAAGACCCACCACCAGCTTGATGCTCGGCTCACTTGCTTGCTATGCAGCCGCCCTGTTATGCAAAGAGACCGCCATCGCGCTGCCTGCCATCATCTTCGTATATGTGCTGTTGGGAATCTGCCGGAACCAATCTGCTCCCGAGGCGCTTGGCCGCCGCATCGCCACAGCCATCAGGGAGACACTGCCGTTCATCGCCCTCACCGTTTGCTATTTCGGCGCGCGCCTGGCTGTTCTTCATCCCTTTCAAACGGCATCCATGCAATGGGTTTCACGATCGCACGCGCTCCTCACCGCTCCCGCGGTTCTGCTGTTCTATTTACGGCATCTCGTTTGGCCGCTAGGACTGCGGCTGTTTTACGATTTTCCCGTGTCTGTAAGTCCGCGAAATGTCAGCTTCTGGGGACCTTTGATCGTCCTCGGCATCGCGTTCGCCGGCACCCTGCTGTGGACGCGCCGCCGTGCTCACCGGGCCGCTCTGGCGGCCGTGGCGTGGATGGCCGTTCCCCTTCTGCCGGTGCTGAACATCGGTCTATTTTACCGCGACGATTTTGTGCACGACCGCTATCTGTACTTGCCGAGCATCGGTTTAGCAATTCTCTCGAGCGTCATTGCGAACGCTATTGCCGGTGAGGCACCCGGTCCGCGGCGCAGGCTCGCTGCGATAATCTGCGTGACACTGCTAACCGCATCTCTGGCCGCACTCACGGCAACTGAATCCGCACCCTGGCACGACAATCTCTCTCTCTATAGCCATGCAGCCCAGAGCTCAACGAATACCATGGCTCGGATCAATCTCGCGAGCGAATATGCGACGCGCGGACGTTTGGAAGAAGCCCAACAATTGCTGGAACCGGTCGTCCGGGAGCGTCCTGATTACTGGCTGGCAGATTACAATTTGGGATATGTCGATTATCGCCTGAAAAATCTGGACGCCGCCGCGCAATTGCTCGATCGTGCGATAGCGCTAAACCCCAGCGATGGTGACGCACGCCTCTATCGCGGCCTTATATGTCTGCGCAAAAATCAATTCGCGGAGGCCACTGCTCTGTTGCAAAAAGCGATTGCCCTAAATCCGGGAGGAGAAGGCTATCACTTCGCGCTGGGCGTAGTCCTTATGCAAGGTAATCGTGAAGGTGCGAAATCCGAATTTCGCCAGGAGTTGAAATATCACCCCACTAATGGCCTGGCCAAGATGCAGATCGACAGAATGGAAAAAGCCCCGCAGACCGTGCGTTCGTCCGCTAAATCCATCCAGAGCCAGAAAATCAACTAGCAAAGAGCGATTATTAACGGTCCGAACGCCGCCGTAGCTCGGGTTTTGCGCTTGGCTATCAGGCGTGCCCGGCGCGCGGGTAGTGATGTGTGTGGTGATATTCGTAGCGATGGCCTCTCTTGATCATGGGCTTCTCGAAGTAAAGCCACGAAAGGCGCATAACTGCGAACAACAAGAGACCACCCAGCGCCGTTAGTGCGAAGGTCGCGAGCCCGGTCAGTTCTGGGGTCCGCTTGCCGGCTAGGCCATAGACCAGCCCGATCACCGGCATATGAAACAGATACAAGCCGTAAGCCAGAATTCCCAGCTCGGTGAGTCCGCGGAATCTGAATAGGCGGCTGACGAAGCCACTCTGACTCACCGCCAGCAGCAAAAGGGAGAGGTAGAATAACGCGATCAGCGTATAGCCAAACGACGCCATTGCGAATGAATGGGGACCTAAACGTAAGTGGATCATCTCTAAGACCCCCGCCCCCGATGCGATCGAGGCCGCGGCGACTACCGCTTTGTGTGCCACCAGCCGCTCCCAGCAAGCTGCGTCTCTTACTGCGCACGCTGCCAGCACGCCTAACAGCAGCGCGTCCATCCGGCACGGCGCCAGGTATTCCGCTGAAAAAGACGCGCTGTTAGGGTCCAGTGCAAACCACAGTGCCACGCGAATGAGCGGAGCGAGCAGGACTCCAACCCCGAGCACGTACGGCAATGTTTTGCGGCTGGAAAATCTGATCACCAGGGGTAGTGTCAAATAAAATTGTTCCTCAACCGCAAGGGACCACGTTATCCCGAGTTGCCAATAACCCAGAGTGTGAAGTTTCACCATCCAGAAGTTCTGTCCGAACGTTAGATAGCTGTACCACGGTATCTTTATGCCCCAGAATAACCAGGCGTGCGTGCTAAGGCGTGCGTAGAAAATAACCAGCGTAGTCAGGCAAATCGCGCCATACAGCGGCAGTATCCGGTAGAAACGCCGCATGTAAAACACTTTGAAATAATTGGTCGCATCTCTCGCGTCGAGCAGTATCCCGCCGATCAAGAACCCGGAGAGCACAAAAAATAAATCTACCCCCGACCACCCAAAGGACAATAGACTTTCAAGTCTCTCCGGCAAGACGGACTGGCCTTCGAGGGCGATCCAGTGGAAGACGACGACGATCAGAATCGCCATTCCCCGAATGCCGTCAAGCTCCGGAACGCGATGACTGAAGTCATTCACGCGTCCCCCTCCGCCCGGCATTCACACTTGCGGGATGTCGCACACCGATATTTTCGCTTCGACGTGCCCTAGCAGATGCTAAGGGCTCATCTCGCTGTTCCAAATTGAAAGGCCAGGCTCTGTCGCTTACGCACGTCAGATGCCAAAAAATATGTTGAAAGTACGTGGCTTAGAACGTAGCCGGGCGAGACTCGCCCGTTCCCTTCCAGTTTGTGGAACTCCCTTGCATACTTTGGTATTGGCAACTTTGGACTGGGTTCCCGCTGTGGGCACGCCTGCCGTTGCGAAGCCCCGATGGAACTTCAACTCGGTAGCGCTTGGGCCTCCCGCCCCCCTGCCGTAGAGACTGCGTCACGCCTCGCAGAACCCGCCGTGGATTCCGCAGCAAGCGTCCAGTAGGATGGAGCTATGCGCGGCCGGCAAAATCCCAGTGCAAGCGCGTCTCCCTGCGCCACAAGCGACGCAGATACCTTGGCGGTGCTGGGACTACTTTTGCTGGCCGT
>PLJR01000374.1 GCA_003140295.1 Acidobacteriota bacterium | reverse complement strand
TTCAGTGGCGGCGGAAATACGCCGCTGCCCCGGGCCATCGTTCCGGATTGGGAATCAAAAAACATAGCCCCACCCCCCACCTTTTTTTGTAAGGATGTGATTCCATTAGGGTTCCCCGCGCGATTTGCACAAGCATGTGAATGCAAAGGATTTAGGTAACGACTGGCAGGAGGGGCAGGAAGAGGTACGCTCGCGGGACTATTGGTGGCCGGGAATTCGCTCATATTCTATTTTACTACCGAGATCAAGCTGACTTTCGTTCACCGGCAATCAATTGCGAGTCTTCAATTAGGGATGGCTTGACTTTGCGGCGCGTTCTGATCGGAGTCAGGGGCTAAAAAGCCCCGCGCGGGGCGAGTTTATGTCGCGGCTTCAGCCGCGACATCGGCAAGCTGCAAACGGGGGCTTTAGCCCCTGACTCCGATAGCCCGCTGAAATTCCCGGATCGTTATAGACTACGGCCGTGAGCGGCTTCTACAACGCGCAGCGCGACAGCGATCGCTGCACCACGTGGAACACCACGACGATCATCGTCCGTCGCGGCTTCGGCCATGAACCGCCCACGCAAATACGGGTGTGGGCTCTACTTGGAGCCCACCCAAATACTTGTCACCGCCATCAAAAAACCCGTATGATCCTGGACGGTCAACTCCCTGCGAAAGGACACCACATGCGTCTCACTCGAGTTTCCACATTTGCGCTGGCTCTCGCGCTGCTCATCCCGGGCTTCATTTCTTGTTACGGCCAAGGGGATGCCGACCGCCCCGTACCCGGAGGCGGCATTACCGTGCCCGGCTGGGTTGGCAAAGTCGACGGCGAGCAACCTGGTCAGAAGGTCAACACCGCGAAGCTCGCCCCCGAAGGCCAAGCCCTGCACGTGACCACCGGCCCGGCGATCACCTATTGGAATCCCGCCAACAAAGCCACCGGCGACTACACCGTAAAGGCCACCTTCACCGAGCCGAAGTTCATGAATCTGAATGACCACCCGCATCCCTACGGCATCGCTATCGCCGGCAACGATATGGACTCGCCGCAGCAAACCTATCTCTACTGCGCGGCTTACGGTGACGGCAAATTCATCGTGCGCGGATTCGGTCCCCGGCCGTTTCAAATGAATGGCCGCGAAGGCGCCGCCAACGCCGCCGTACACAAAGCGGCAGGAGTGGGACAACCCGTCACGCAGCAGATCGCTATTTCCGTCAAAGGCGGCCGCGTCGAATGCGCAATCAACGGCACCGTAGTTGCCGGCTACGACAAAGCTGACCTGGTTTCCGCTGGAAAGTTGAAGTCCACCGACGGCGTCTACGGAATCCGCTTCGCCCACAACACCGACGCCCTGGTCACCGGCCTGGCCGTCACGAAACCGTAAAACGCGAAGGCCAACTCGTTCCGTCCGGTCACCTACCGATAATCTCGGCGCTGGAAGTTTCCGTATGGTCACCTCGCCACTTTGCAGCGCAGGTCTCACGGTGCCTTCCTGTGAACTTGTCGTACTTTTTCACTCTGCTAACTCGCGTTATGCATATACTCCCCCCATGAATCGCCGACAATTCCTCCATCTTTTTAAACGAGCCGCTGTGGGAACGGTGGGAGCGCAAGTGGCAAGCTCTGGTCGTTTCAGCCGGCTGCTTGCTGGTCCAAAGTCGCAAGGCCCGGTTCAACAGACCAAGAGCGGACGGCCACAAGTGGCGATTACCATGGACGATCCGAGCGTTGACATCGGCCCGTTCTTGACTTGGCAGGAAGCCAATCGACGACTCTTGGCGTGCTTCGCTCAGCGCAAGCTCAACGTTGCCCTTTTTATTTGCGGGATGCGTGTCGATCGACCCGAAGGGCAAAAACTTCTCAGCGAGTGGGACAAAGCAGGCCACTTGCTCTGTAACCATTCCTATTCACACTTGAGTTTCAATGGACCGAAGGTGACCTACGAACGCTTCGCGGCGGACTTCACTCGAAACGAGCCGGTCATTCTGCCCTATTCTCATCGGACACCCTTATTCCGATATCCAGCTTTGAAGGAAGGAGACACTACCGAAAAGAGGGATGGTTTTCGAGCCCTGCTCAAGGAGCACGGATACCGGAACGGGTACGTCACGATCGACGCATCGGATTGGTATGTTGATGACCGGATGCAGGCAAGGCTTACAAAGGATTCCAACGCAGCGAAGGAGCCGTATCGCGACTACCTAGTCGCCCATCTATTAGACCGAGCCACGTTTTATCGGCAACTCGCGCTTGATACGCTCGGACACGAGATTCCTCATACGCTGCTTGTGCATTACAGGCCGCTTGAAGCGCTCTTCCTCGCTGACGTGATGAGCGCGTTCGAAAGGGCAGGGTGGGAGTGGATCAGCGCAGACAAGGCGTTTGAAGACCCAGTTTTCCTCCGCGAACCACAAACATTGCCGGCCGGAGAGAGCCTCGTTTGGGCGTTAGCTGAGGAAAGTGGCCGATTCAAGAATCGGCTGAGATATCCTGGTGAAGACGACGTTTACGAGAATCCGAAAATGAATGCACTTGGACTGTAGCGATAGACGCCCACAATTTACAGTTGCGCCTATCTCCCGAGAAGTTCGCTCATCATAATCTGGCGTTCTCCTCCAATGCGGATCTGCCAAATTTTCAGGTAATGATGTTTATTGAGCTGTGGCTACATCGAGCTATGGCCCCAGTTATCCCGGTCTTCATTTTGGCAGTCGTGAGCGTGCTCGACGTTCGAACGCCCGCATTCGAATACTCTTAAGGTAATCATTGATTTTATGTTAATAGTATGGTAACATCGAATATGACTCGGTCCATTCCGTCCAGCCATTATTCTTTCTGTCCGATACCGTCACGACATTGCATCGCGGACCGCCGGCTCTTGTCAATAATCGCGAAAACCGCGCTCGGAAACTCCAACCGAATCATTGAGTTACAAACGCCTCATTTTGTAAAGCGCTCAGAATCATACACATGAAAATTGCCTGGGGGTATAGGCCCAAATTCGCTACAGACCGTTCGAATCGTATCGCGGCCATCAATCACAAGGCGCGCCCGCGTGATAGAAGACTCAGCGAGCCGAGCGACCAAAAACTCGGGCTCGGCCGTCTCACGACAACCAGACGACAACCACGCACGCCGGCAGGAGTGCAAAACTATGCCGCTAAATCAAATCGAAAGCGCCCGTCTCAGCGCTTCCTTTTCTGGACTTCGCGACGGACCGCATTGTATATTAAGCTGCTTTTTGGGTGTCGTTGCCTCTTGCACGGCTTCGCGCACACAACTAGCTGGGCTCGCCGCTGTTTTTGCCGCCAGCGGAACGTTCAGCGGGGACTGATGCGGGCTTGATTTCGAGTCCGCGCAATACGGGTGCGGGCTGNNGGCTGTACTTGCAGCCCGCGCAAGAAGGGGCACGGGCTCTACTTGCAGCCCACCGAATGTTTACTAAATTTTAGAGCGCTCGGTTTTTGCGGCGCTAATTCCACAAACGAGGGATGAGAACGACCATGGATACCAGCTTTATTGGCAAGCCGCACGAGTGGGACCCGCGCCGCCTCTACAGCCAAACCGGAGCGGATTGGCAATATCGCGTCGATTTCGACCGGTTGCGCGCCGAGCGCCTCGAAAAGCTGCGCGTACAGATGAAAAAAGATGATCTGGGCGCGCTAATCCTCTTCGCCGGCGCCAACATCCGCTACGCCACCGCCTCCTATCAGGGCAATTGGAAATACAACATCAACATCCGCTACGCGGTAGTTCCCACCGAAGGCGAACCGGTGCTCTTTGAGACCGCGGGCTCCGATTTACAATGCGCGAAGATCGATCTGCCCTGGATGGAAGACCGCATCAAGCCCGCCATCACCTGGCAATGGGCCGAAGGCGCGGTTCCCTATATGGCCGGCCGCATGGCCGATAGCGTGGTCGAAGTGCTGAAAGCTAATAAAGTGCAAAAAGAAAAAATCGGCATCGACAACCTCGATATGCCCGCGTTCCAAGCCCTCCAGGAGCGCAAGCTCAACATCGTCAATGGCTGGCCCGCCATTTCAAGAGCTCGCGTCGTAAAAACGCGTGACGAAATCGAGTTGCTCAAGCAAGCCTCCAGCATCGGCGACGCCGCCATGTGGAAGATCAAGTACGAGTGGCTCAAACCGGGCGTGCGCGAGCGCGAAATCGAAGCGAAAGTGCACGAGTTCATGCTCGAGCGCGGCTGCGAAATCATTTACGACATCATCGTCGCCTCGGGCGGCAACACCAGCCCGTACCGCCGCTGGGCCACCGATAAGCTCATCCGCCAGGGCGACCTGGTTATCGTGGACATCAACGCCGTCGGACCCTCGGGCTATTTCATCGACTTCGTGCGCTGCTTCAAGTGCGGCGGTGCGCAGGGTCTGAAGATGACGCCCAAGCAGATCGACCTGTACAAGGAAGTTTACGATTCCATGTACGCGGGCATCGATAAGCTGCGCCCGGGCAACACCACTGCCGACGTGGCCAAGCAGTTCCCCGAATACGACGACGACAAATACGGCACAGTGACGCTCCAACAGTTTGCGCACAGCATTGGCATCACCCTTTACGAGGGCATGTGGATGTCGCGCGCCTACTCCATGAAATATCCCGCCGAGATCAAAGAAAACATGTATTTCGCCATCGAAACATTTGCCGGGCACCCTAAGCTCGAACAGACCTGCCGCCTCGAGGAAAACGTTCTGGTATCCGGCAAGGGCCCGGTAGTGTTCACGCTGATGGAGCACATGGAAGAAGCGATGGGCAAGTAGGCGATGCCACAATTACTGGTTGCCGTCGCCGATTCGGTATTCCCGAATCTCGACCCGGCGCGCGAAGTGCTCTCTAAAATCGGCGCGGAGCTGCGTCTTTCCGAATCGCCCAAGCCCGAGGCCATCGTCGAGACGGCCCGGCAGGCCGACGGCCTGCTGGTCACCTACGCCAAGATCACCGCGGAGATGATTCGCCAGATGACGCGCTGCCGGATCATCTCCCGCTTTGGCATTGGCGTCGATAACGTGGATATCGACGCCGCCACCGAAGCGGGCATCGTCGTAACCAAAGTGCCCGACTATTGCATCGACGAAGTTTCCGACCATGCCATGGCGCTGTTGCTCGCAGTGGTGCGCAAGATTCCCTTTGCCAACGCGCGCGCGCACGCCGGCCGCTGGGAAATGCCCGCGGTAGTGCCCATTCATCGCCTGCGCGGGAGCACACTCGGCCTGGTAGGATTTGGCAGAATTCCGCAACTGGTTGCGCCCAAGGCCAAATCATTCGGCCTGCACGTAATCACGTTCGATCCGTACATCCCCGAGGAAGTCACCAAGAAGGCGGGAGTCGAAAAGGTCGAGTTCGCGGACCTGGTAAAGCGTTCCGATTACATTTCCATCCACAGCCCGCTGATCCCGGAAACGCATCACTTGTTCAATGCCGCCGTCTTCGCGCAGATGAAACCCACGGCATACATCGTCAACACCGCGCGCGGCCCCATCGTGGACGAAGAGGCTCTTGCCGCCGCGCTCGATAAAAAACAACTCGCCGGAGCCGCCCTCGACGTTCTCTCGCAGGAGCCGCCGACCAGTTCGCCATTATTTGGCCGCGACAATGTAGTCCTCACGCCGCATACCAGCTTCTATTCGGTCGAGTCGCTGGTCGAGTTGCAAACCAAGGCGGCCGACGAAGTGGTTCGCGTGTTGACCGGGCAGGCGCCGCGCAATCCGGTGAATCCCGAAGCGCTAAAGCGCCCGGCCTAGCACAGAAGAGTAGAATACTTAGAATACAAAGATGGCCAACTCACTCATCTCCGCTTTTTTCGGCAAGGAGCGCGCATGAAAGCCATGGTTTTGCGCGCGCCGCGCGAACTTGCCGCCGATAACGTGGCCATTCCCAAACTCGGCGCCGGACAAGTGCTGGTTCGCGTCACCCATTCCGGCGTTTGCGGCACCGACCTGAAAATTTTCAACGGCGCTATTCCCGTGCGTTACCCGCTGATCATGGGCCACGAAGCCACCGGCGAAGTGGTGGACGCTGGAGGCCAACCCGGCATCCACGCCGGTGACCGCGTCATCATGGATCCCGAGCTTTTCTGCGGCGTTTGTTTCCATTGCCGCGTCGGCCAGACGCATCTGTGCCCCAGCGGCCAGCTACTCGGACGCGACGCCAATGGCGGCTTCGCGGAATACGTCGCCGTTCCCGCCAGCCACGTTTTTCCTCTGCCCGATTCCATCGACGGCCGCACCGCGCCCCTGATCCAGGTGTTGACCACGTGCATGCACGCGCAGCGCCTGGTGAATATTTTCCCCGGCGAATCGGTAGTCGTGATGGGCCTCGGCGTAACGGGGCAGCTTCACGTGCAGCTTGCCAAAGCGCGAGGAGCGCATCCGGTGATCGGCATCACGCGCAGCGCATCAAAACGCGAATTGGCGGAGTCGCTGGGCGCTGACCTCACCATTCCCGGAGGCCCCGGCGCGATCGAAAAAGTTCGCGAAGCCACCGAGGGCCGCGGCGCCGACCTGATCGTCGAGACTACTGGCGTAGTCCCCTCGCTCTCCGACGCCATCACCATGGCCCGCGTCGGCGGCCGCCTGCTCCTTTTCGGAATCATCACCGCGAAAGAAGGCGCTCTCCCTTTTTACGATCTCTATTTCAAGGAACTCGCACTCATTAACGCGCGTGTCGCCAAACCCGAGGATTACCCCAATTCCATCGACCTGGTACAGCGCGGCATCGTCCGCCTCGAGCCCCTGGTGAGCAACGTAATGCAACTCGGCGAATTGAATGAAGCCATCGGCATGCTCGGCTCCGACAACGGCCAGCGCATGAAAATAATTTTGGAACATGCCTGACCCCGAGTGAGGCTCGCGAAATCTTTCCGTGGTGCATCGAAGCGCCAGCCCTGAGCGACAAGCCGGAATTGCGGAACCTGCACCCATGATTATCTCCTCACCGCGAAAATGAAAAAAAGCGCCAGCAGCGAAATCGCGAGCGAGGATAGCGGCAAGAACGCAAGCGCTGCGCGCGGTTTCACGCGCCGCGAATGGCTCGCCACCAGCTCGCTCGCCGCCGGCGCGCTCGTTTGCGGTCTCCCGTCGTTTGCAGAACTTGCAGTGGTTGCAGCGCCGCAACAAAAGCCGCTGTGCATCGACGTGCACGCGCACTTCTGGACCGACGCCTACCTCGACCTCGTCACCAGTTACGGCAAGACCGACACCAACATCCAGCGCGGCCGCGGCGCGGGTCCCGACGAAGCCGAAATCGCCAAGCGCTTCGCCACCATGGACGCGGCCGGCGTCGATCTGCAAGTCCTCTCGGTCTCTCCACAAATGCCGCACTTCGCCGACAAAGCACACGCCGTCAACGCCGCGAAAATGGCCAACGACATGTGTGCGGACGCCGTGCAGCGCTGGCCCCAACGTTTCACGGCCTTCGCCGCGCTGCCGCTGCCGCACATCGACGAATCGCTGCGCGAGCTCGACCACGCGCTCGCCCAATTGCACATGGCCGGCGTTGCAAACACCACCGCAATTCTGGGCCGTTCGGTTGCCGACGCCGCGTTCCATCCGATCTACGCCGAGTTGAACCGCCGCAAGAGCGTGCTCTTCCTGCATCCCGCCGGCAACAACGCGAATTCCTCTTTCATCGCCGACGCTCGCCTCACCTGGTTTGTGGGCGCGCCGGTGGAGGATTTGATCGCCGTCGCGCAGCTCATCAACGCCGGCATTCCCAAGCGTTTTCCCGACATGAAGATCATCAACTCCCATCTCGGCGGCGCCGTGCCCACCGTGCTTGCGCGCTGGGACAGCATTTCCACCTGGGAGGAGCCCGCCATTCCCGAAAAGCCCAGCATAGCGGCGCGCCGCATGTGGTATGACACCGTCGATTATGGCGACGCGCCGGCCCTTCGCGCGGCGGTCGATACTCTGGGCGCGCCGCAACTCGTTCTCGGCAGCGACTTCCCCTACGAAAGCGGCAAGGCCTACGAACTTTGCGCCAGTTACATACGCGACTCCGGCCTGCCGGCCCAAGATGTAACGCGCATTTTGCGGAGCAATGCCGCGGGATTATTGCGGCTGTGAACTCTGCCGTGATCCTCGACGCCGCGCAGATCGCCTACGCGCGGCTGAATTCGGTGCAGGCCTTCGTCGATCATCTGCAACTCGCGGCGCGCCATCGCTGGCGCACCGTCGGCTCGCCCGCCGGCCCGCTGCGCGCGCTCCTCCCTCCGGTCACGATCAGCGGAGTCGAGCCGAACATGGGCGCGATCCCCGCGCTGAGTGAGCATACCGCCGCCATCCTGAAGGACTTGGGTTTTGACGCCGCCCAGATCGCAGCCTGGAAGCAGGCCGGAGTAATCTGAGGGCTGCGAATCTGAGGCCTGCAAACATCAGCCGATTGCGGAATCAATCGCCAGGCAGCTTTTCCAGCGCGCCTGTCGTCTCCCCACACCCATTCGCCGGGTTTCGCCAAAAAACAAGCAACAAAAAAACTATGGCGCGCAGCCCGTTTTTGTGGTACTCTGCTTTCGCGTTTGTTGCTCTTAGATATCCTTTAGATTGTTTAGAGGGGCTGCGACTTCAAACTCGCGGCCTTTTTTGTTGTACGGCTGAAGGGCGAGCGGCACAAACAGCTTAGAAGAAAGAAAAGGAAAAAAAAGTGAAAGAACAAGGAACAGTAAAGTGGTTTAACGCCAGCAAGGGCTTCGGTTTCATCCAGCGCCAGTCCGGCGAGGACGTTTTCGTCCACTACTCCGCGATTCAGGCGGAGGGCTACAAGTCGCTGAACGAAGGCCAAGCGGTTGAATTCGAGGTTCGCACGGGCCCCAAGGGCTTGCAGGCTGAGGCCGTAACCGCCCTCTAGTCGTAAAGCACCTAAAAAAAGGCGAAGCCGCAATCTGGCTTCGCCTTTTTTTTTGCTGGCGGCCATGCAGTCCCCGCGCCGCTCTCCATCGCAGACCTCCGCACAACAAGTCCAGTCCGCCCAAAAAAAGGCCGGCAGATTGCCGGCCCTCCGTGCCACTAATGTCCGTCACTGAAATCCGCTTATTGTTCAACCGTAACAATAGCCGCCGCGCCCGTTTCGTCGATTAAGAAGAGCGCGGTCCCATCCGCAATGGCAACGATGGTTCCTCCCGCGCCATTGCTGCCGCTGGAAACTCCGCCGCTGAACGAAAGCGTGTTGGAAAAAGTGACGGTCGACAGGCCGCTCGGCGCGCTCTGATCTTTCGCCCCGCCGATGGTGTCACTCTGGCCGCCATTCCCCGATATGACTCCGGCCACGCCCACTTGATTTTTTAGCGTCGCGTCTCCCGACGTCACCGTGCCCAGGAAATAGCGCCCATTCCCCGCAGGAGAGAAAACTGCCGACTGCGCGGCCACCATCAACCCTTCGGTGGCGTTGTTGTCCCCCGGTCCCCGGACGGCGAAACCCGCAATCGTCGCCGCTACCGCGGGGTCGGTTAAGTAAACCACCTGGGAATTAGCACCAGCGCCAAAAGTAAACCGCCCGTTCGCGGCTGCGGCAAATGTTGCTCCCACCGCGTTCTGGGATGACGTGGGACTGCTCGACAAGCCGTACGTGAATTGCGTGCCCGTCACATTCGGCGAGCTGAACGCCAACTTCTCGAGTTCCACCGTCGCCGACCCGGAAGGCGTCGCACCGCTCGCCTCCACAATGTATCCGCCGGAATTGGCGAGGGAACCCGTGTTGAAAGTAGCCGTCGTCGAGATCGCCCTCCCGGAGGTAATTGGTGTGTTGGTGCCCAGCGTGTCGATGGACATCAGGAAAAACTGGTTTGCATTCACGATGTAAACCGCCCAGTGATAGGTACAGCTCGCGCCACAGGCAGGCTCCGCCGTAAACGTTGCCGTGGTGCGGCCCGTCGACGAAATGTTGCTTCCCGCCGTCAGCAGGCTGCCCGCCGAGGTTCCCGCTGTGCCCGCGGTACCATACGGCACCGACCCGGCATCGTTGTAATCAAAAAATCCCGCGGAAATTGTTCCGTTCGCGGGAGTGAGCGTAAACGTCCCCGCCTCGCCCACATGGCCGCCCACGTGATCGAAGCCGCCCATGCCAAACGCGTAATTCGACAGCAGCGCCGTGGATCTGAAAGCGGTGGTATCCTGGCGCAACAGATTGCCCGAGCCGCGCTTGCCCGCGCCGGAAAGATCGTCGAACTCGATGATATGGCCGCGCGTGGCCTGATTGGATGAATTGAGTGTGCCTAAGCTAAAACGAAAAGTCGCGGTCCCATCCGCAAACGCGAGCGTCAGGCATCCTCGATAATCTGGCCCCACGCTGTACGAGCTGCCACTGGCCGCAGCCGTATGGTGATCGTCGCCGGCGGTCGAGACGTTCAAGTCTTCCTCCGCCGCCGTGATGTGCCCCGCGCCGTCCGCTGCAAAGCTACCCACTCTCGCGAAGTGGTTCCCGACTCCGCCTCCCTGGAAGCCCGCAATGCTAAACGCATAGCTGCCGGATAAAATGGATTCGCTGCCGGTGCCGCACGCTGCCGGCGTTCCCGAGGTCACCGTGAAGTTCACTCCGGCGCTCGCCGTGCCGCCCGCGATCACCACCACATTTCCAGTCGAGGCACCGGTGGGCACGTTGACCACGATGCTCGTTGCGCTCCAGGCAATGGGCGTGGCCGCGGTTCCATTGAAGGTCACCGAACTATTCGAGAGTTGCGACGCGCCAAAACCCGTCCCGGTTATAGTAACCGCCGCCCCCACCATTCCCGAAGTTGGCGCCAGGCTGGCAATTGCCGTCGTCGTGCTGCCGGAGCCGGAACCCTTGCCGCCGCAGCCGGCCAGGCCCGCGACCAAAATCGCGGTGAAAATTGCCAAACACACTCCGCAGCTTCTCGACGTCCGGGCGTGTCCGTCGGCCCAAGCCGTTTTTTCTAAAACGGGGTAACCAGTGGTCACAACAACCTCCCACAATCTCTTATAGGCGGGGTGCATAAAAGTATAGCTGGACGGCCACGAATATTTTTCGAATCTCGTAGTGCCTGCCGATCCCGACCGGGTCTTTTGCAATTGTGCGATGGTTTACCCGAAACTCCAGCGCTACTTTGTTGCAAGTGTCTGATCCTTTACCACAAACTCTGCTTCAATTATGCGGCGGCTCACGCGCAAGCTCCTAATACCAGTGGTTTGCCGCACCTTCCAACACGAGGATCGTTGTGGGTCACGGCTTCAGCTGTTTTGTATCATGACATGC
>PLJR01000331.1 GCA_003140295.1 Acidobacteriota bacterium | reverse complement strand
GAGCGGACCAGCCGGCCGAAGCCCTGCTTCAGCGTGATGACGGCGCTGGGCACCTGGTAGTCGAAGAAGGCGTTGCCGCCGGCGGCGGTGATTGCGTCCATGCGCGCCTTTACCACCGGGTCAGAGGGGACGGCGAAGGGCAGCCGGTCGATAATGACGCAACTGAGTTGCTCGCCCTGCACGTCGACTCCCTGCCAGAAGCTCGATGTGGCGAAGAGCACCGCGCTTTCCGTGGTCCGGAATTTTTCGAGCAGCGCCGTGCGCGGCGCCGAGCCCTGGATCAGCAGCGGGAAGCGCACGCGCGTGCGCACGCGCTCGTACAAATCGTTCATCTGGCTGTAGCTGGTGAACAGGCAAAATGCGCGGCCCCCGGTGCATTCAAGCAAAGCGGCAATCTCCCTGGCCGCCGCGGCGGGAAACCCGGCATCCCGCACATCCGGCAGCCGCGGAGGAACGTAAAGCATCGCCTGGGAGCGAAAATCGAATTCGGGCGGCAGGACCCGCTCGCGGGCACTTTGGATGCCCAGCCGCTGCTTCAGGAATTCGAAGCGGCCGCCCACCGCGAGGGTGGCCGAAGTGAGGACGATGGTGTCGAAAGCTTCGAATAGGCGCTCGCGCAGGATGGCGCTTACATCGATCGGCGTCGCCGCGAGGAACACACCCTTGCCGCGCCGTTCATACCAATACACGTAGTTCTTTTCCGAGGATTCGAGTAGGAATTTGATCTCGGCGCGCAGTTCAGCCGCGCGTCGAGCAATGTTCACCAGTTCGTCGGCCTTGGTGGGCAGCGCCGCGATGGAGGTCTCGAGCGCCTTCACCGCCAGGACCATCTCCTCGTAGGCCGTGGAATGCTGTTCGAGAAAGGCGGCACGCGCGCCGGCCTCAAAGGGCAAGCGGCCTTCATGCGGAGGAAAAGCCTCGAAAAATTCGCGGGCGCGCTCCCGCAGGCGCGTCACGCGGCGCAATAGAGCGGGGCCACCCTGCCCCAACACGCGTAAGGCCTGCTCGGCATCGCGAGCCAGTTCGTCGAAACGATAGTTGGACGCCTGCCGGCCGAAGTAATCGCTCGCGACATCTTCGATTTCGTGGGCCTCATCGAAAATGACCGCCGAATATTCCGGCAGGATACTGCCGAAGTCATCCTGGCGAAGGGCGAGGTCGGCGAAAAAAAGATGATGGTTTACGATAATTACATCCGCGTCGGCGGCGCGTTGGTGCATCGCGGTAATGAAGCAGCGATTGAAATCGGCGCATTTTTGACCGGTACAAGTGTCGCGGCGAGCGTCGAGCTTGCCCCAGAGCTCCGCGCCGTCAGGAAGGAAACTTAGTTCCGCGCGGTCCCCGGTTTCGGTCAGCCGTTCCCAATCCCGAATCTGCGTAAACCAATCGAGCTCTTCCAGGCCTTTGAGTACCGGCTGTCCTTGCATCTGCTGGAGCTTCGCGCGGCACAAAAAATTCGCGCGGCCCTTCATCACCGCGACTTTCAGCTCCGGCGCAAAATGCTTTTGCACGAAGGGCACGTCTTTCGCAAAAAGCTGTTCCTGAAGCGATTTGGTGGCCGTGGAGATGACGACACGGCGGCCGCTGCGAATGGCCGGGAGCAGATAGGCGAGCGTTTTGCCGGTGCCGGTGCCGGCCTCGACCAGCAAATGCCGCTTGGTGCGAAAGGTTTCGTCGAGGAGTTCGGCCATCTCGAGCTGCGAGCGCCGGTGTTCGTAGCCCGCGGGCATGCACTTCTCGAGCCTGCCTCCAGGGCCGAAAAGCTCCGCCATGGTGGGCGTTGTAGCGGAGGGTCCATCCGGAACCGTGAAGGACTTGGAAGAAATCATCTTGGGGGCTAAGCGTAATGGGCGATGGACGTCATATTAGAATTACGATTGACACTCTGCTTCTGAAAACAGAAGACCTAATGTGGGTCGGCAAGTTGTTTGTGGTCGAATCCGGCATGGCGTAGCAAAAATATCATCACGGCCTAACACAACGAGGTCCTATTTGCTCCAGAACCGTCCCGTGTAGTCAATGTGATTTAGCAACACGGGAATGCCCAATTGCGCGATGAACTCATCAACGGCTTTCCGGCAGCCGTCGAAGTGCCCATAATCATCGACCACAATAACGCCGTATCGCGAGACTTTTCCGTACAAATGATTTAAGCACACCTTGGTCGAATCATACCAATCGCCGTCCAGCCGCAACAATGCAATCGGCCCCATGGATGAACCGGCGTTCGGAACGGTGTCCTGAAACCAACCGACGGTAACCTTGATGAGTTCACTGGGGTACCCAATGGCCACGTATTCTGGGGAATCGAGTGGTATTCGGAGAGCAGCACAGCGACGTCAATTGCTATCGGCAGCTTCAGAAAGGAGCGCTTTTGATGATTGATACCCAGCGAATTGCCGATCGGAGAAATGGAATTCATGTTTGGACTCGGGAACAGGCTAGAATGTTGACTGCCAAGCGTAATATACCCTAGGTTCTGGTTTTCGAAGGAAATGCCTGCGGCGACCAATTGATTGTTCACGCGTAAACATGCTAAATTTTTGGGAGTTTGTGTTCAGTCCGAGTGAAACACTGCTATGAGTACCCTTGTGGAAAAAGCTTCTGGAAGTCATTTTAAGCAGGGAGCGAACTGGCCTGCCAGCGTTGCGCCCGCAGACCGGTTTCGTTATTACCGTGTGTATGGCATGTCGTTGCGGAGTCAGATCGAGTTGTCACTGCCACAACATGCCCTATCGCACAGCCGTGAGATTGAAGTCTTAGATCAGCCTGCATCTTTTTTCTCCTGTGCTGTGGGGGGCGCTGTCCTGGAGCGCAGTAGCTTGTCGTCCATTGAATACGCCCATCTTGAGGATGGAAGCACCTACGCTCGGTGGGACAACCTGGGAGAGTTCCTGGTATCCGGGGACGGCGAGCGCATTGCCTGCCGGCGGTTCGACGGGGCCAGCGACGAGTCTTTTCAGGTCTACCTGCTGGGACAAGCCCTTTCGTTTTCATTAGTTAAGCAAGGAATGGAGCCTCTGCACGCCACGAGTGTAGTCGTCGACGGCGGGGCCTTGGTCTTTCTGGGAGGCAGTGGCATTGGAAAATCGAGCTTGGCGGCCTCTTTTCTGCACGCCGGCTATGAACTCCTGACCGACGATTTGCTGCTGCTGCAAGAGCGGCCGTCGGGACTGATCGCTTATCCGGGACCTGCGCGAATCAAGCTTTTTCCGCCGATGGCGCGGGAGTTCCTGGGCAGCGTGGTAACGGGGATTCCGATGCATGCGGGAACGCGGAAACTTGTCATCCGGTTACCGGCTGACAAAATTTGCTCGACGCCCGTACCATTGCGAGCGATTTACGCGTTGGGGCCCCCGCATGAAGGATCGGGGGGCGGGGAGGTCCAAATCGCGCGGTTATCGTCGCGGGAGGCCTTCCTTACACTCATCAATAACACCTTCAACTACGTGATCATGGATGCCGGGAGATTGCAGCGCCAATTTCTCGAGACGAGCTTCCTAGTGAAAGCCACGGCAGTAAGAACTCTTTCTTACCCCAGGGAACTCAGTTGCCTGCCATCGGTGCGAGATGCGATTCTTGAGGATATCGCCAAAAGCAGCGATGGTGAGTGGAAGGCTGCGATATGGGGGGATTAAAGCGGTTCATGCGGCTGTCACCGGAAAAGCGGCCTTTGCTTGTGCAGACTGCTCTGATCGTCGGCGCTGTGCGCATCGGACTGTGGCTCCTTCCCTTTGGCACCCTGCAACGATTGGCCGAGCGAGCCGGTAGAAAATCAGGAGCGCCGCACCCGGTACAGCGGCTCATCTGGGCTGTCAAGGCGGTCGGTCGGCGGATACCGCGTTCCACCTGCCTGACGCAGGCGCTGGCCGCACAAGTTCTGCTAGCGCGTTCGGGACACCACTCCAGGATACAATTTGGCGTGGCGAAAGACGGCCAACGCGGCTTCGAAGCACATGCCTGGCTGTTATTCGCGGGTCAAGTCATACTTGGCGGAGATGTCGATCGCTACACGTCGATTCTAGCCGTGGATGCCAAGCGATAACTTTATGGGTTTCTCCTTTTCCAACGGCGTAGCGGCCGCCCCCGATGTGATGTTTCAAACCGTTGGAGAGGAATCGGTGCTGCTCAACCTGAAGACCTCTTTGTACATGGGATTAGATCCGGTTGGCACCCGCATGTGGACCCTTCTCACCGATGCCGACTCCATCCAAGCTGCGTATGACGAGCTGCTGACCGAATACGAAGTGACTCCGGAGCAGCTTCGCAAGGACCTGGAGGAATTTCTCGATAAACTCGCCGAACACGGGCTTATCGAGGCCCGGCCCGATCGCCCCGCGCCTGCAAATCTCTCCGGAAAGGCCTGATGAGCGGTATTGTCGGTATCCTGCACCTCGACGGAGAACCGCTCGACGAAGGACTGTTGCAGCGCCTGACGGCGTATCAGGCATTCCGCGGTCCGGACGCGCAAAAAATCTGGGTAAACCATCGCGGCGGCCCTCAGGTCGGTTTCGGGCATGCCCTCCTGAAAACGACGGCGGAGTCAGAGCACGAAGACCAACCTTTCAGTTTAGACGGAGATGTATGGATCATCGCGGACGCGCGGGTGGACGCGCAGAGCGAACTGATTACTAAACTCCGGGATAAGGGGCACGAGGTGCGTCCCGGGGTCTGCGATGCGGAGCTTATCCTGCGCGCCTACCAGGTTTGGGGCGAAGCTTGCGTCGAGCACCTGGTCGGTGATTTCGCTTTTGGCATCTGGGATGGAGGGCGCCGGCGCCTCTTCTGCGCACGAGACCAGATGGGCGTGAAGCCCTTTTATTTCGCCCACATCGGGTCGGTCTTCATTTTCAGCAACACACTCGATTGCGTCCGCATGCATCCGGCAGTTTCAGACCAACTGAACGATCTGGCCATTGCCGATTTCCTGCTCTTCGAAATGAATCAGGACCCCGCGACGACCTCATTTGCCGATATTCAGAGACTGCCGGCGGCCCATTGCGCCTCTATCTCCCGTGAAGGGATGCACTTGCGGCGCTATTGGACCATGCCGGTCGATGAGCCATTGTTCTATAGACGCGCCAATGACTATACCGACCGGTTCAAGGAACTGCTCCGTGAAGCCGTCGGTGACCGTCTGCGGACTAATAGGATTGGCATTTTCATGAGCGGGGGCATTGATTCCCCGACCCTGGCCGCTGCCTCCCTGGAACTAATGCGCGAGCGCTACGCCAGCTTCGACCTCCAAGCGTTTACGAAAGTCGATCCCCTTAACCCGGAGGAGCGCCACTACGCCGGATTGGTGGCCAGCCATCTGGGTATTGCCATTAACGATTGCGATTGGGGTGAAGTAACACTGGATGCGCATTGGGAGAGCATGCCGTTCCATACGCCGGAACCGAGAGCGTGCCCCTGGGCCTTACGCGCCTTCCAGCTCGATTGCCGCAAAATCGGACCCTATAGCCGGGTGTTTTTTTACGGGGAAGGCCCGGACAATGCGCTGCGATTTGAATGGCAGGTATTTTTGTCTTTCCTCGTGCGTGAGCGGCGCTTCGTGCATCTGTTTCATTCCATTGGCCCAACAATGTTTTCGCAGCGGGTTCCGCCGTTTTGGGGAAGGATCTCGCGCACTTTTAGACACGCAACGTCAGACCATTTGCCGGCGCAACAAAGCTCGCTTCCCGTTTGGCTGAATGCGGAGTTCGAATCTCGACTGCAATTNNCCGCTGGGCTACGAGTCGCTTCATTCGCCCCTATGGCAGGAATCCTTCGAGGCATTTGACCCTGGCGCGGGTGTCAGTTGTTTCGAAGTACGCCATCCTTTCGTCGATTTGCGGATGTTGCGCTATTTACTTGCTGTGCCCGCACTTCCTTGGTGTCGCGCAAAATACCTGCTACGCCGATCGATGCGCAAGGCGCTCCCGGAGACCGTTCTTCGCCGCCAAAAGACCGGTGTCCCGATGGCTCCGACGTTAAATCGTCTCAGCCAAGTAGCCATGAAACCTATCTCACCAGCCCCGTACATTTCTCGTTATGTCCAATATGAGAAGGTTGCCAGCGAGCATAATGGCAATCCCTTTGGGCTGGGAATCGACCTTCGAGCCCGTGCGCTAAATTACTGGTTGCAAAATTCTCATACTGTCGTGCACAATCGACTCCAGAATTTAGAATAACGAACCCAGACTTGTGAACGCCGCCGGCGGAGGTTCAAAATGAAACCCGAGGAACAGAGGCTCGTCCCGAAGAGACCGTATAGCGCGCCTCAATTGCAAGTCTACGGTGACTTGCGCGAGATTACTAACACCAAGGCCCACACCAGCACCAACATGGACGGCGGCGGCTATCCCAATAACCGGACGCACTGATGCATCGGCCGTCAGCAGTGGTGACGATCGGCCTGACGTTGACGTTATAAGCAAGTTGCAACGTACTCCTGATGCCCTCCTCGGTTTTCTTCCGCCATGCCGGCTTGTTCGTGATGCCCGGCTTTTTGAACCGCAGTGAATGCCTGGACGTACAGGCACGAATGCGGGGGGCGCAGCCTGAAAAGGCGCTAATCGCCAAAAAAAGTGGTGGGGGTAGGGCGGAGACCCTTGTCGATGAAAATTGGCGCAAGGTGGCCAGTATCAACGTCGACAAATCTACCGCGACCTGGGTGAAGGAACGGCTTCTCGAAGTTAGGCCGAAGCTCGAAGAGCATTTTAAGATTCCGCTAACAGGCTGCCAAGGCCCTGATTTTTTGTATTATGGCGAGAACTCCTTTTACAAACGTCATAAGGATGTCGATTCTGATGCTCCCCCTGCGATTATCCATCGCAAGGTTTCAGCCGTAATTTTCCTGAATGCCGTCTCAAACACGCCGGCGTCCGGCTGTTACACTGGCGGTTCATTGGCATTTTTCGGATTGCTGCCCGGTCCGAAATGGATGGAATGCGCTTTCCCGTTGGAAGCCGAAGCCGGACTGCTAATCGCTTTTCCTTCGGACATGGCGCACGAAGTCCAGCCGGTTACTTCGGGGCATCGCANNGGTTTACAGACCATGGCTGATGTCGCCGGTTCCGTTCAAAGACCTATCGAAGCCATTTGGCGTGAGCAAGTAGCGAGCTTTGAAAGGAATCGGCAGGAGCAGCATCGGGAAGCGATTAAGGAGTGGCAACTCCAGCAGGAAGAAAACCCGCGAAATCCGGAAAGCTACGTCCAACTGGCACGTCACCACCAGCAACTTGGCGAGTACAAAAAGGCCCTCGAAGTCGTCGAAAGAGGGCTACATGGCTGCGCTCCCTCTTCGAGACTTTACCGGTTTGCGGTGATGGCGCTGGCGGAAAGCAATCGTACCAGGGAGGCCATTCAGACCGCGCGAAGAGCCGCGGCGCTGTTCCCGGGGGAGGAGCTCTCCTTCAATCTGAAGGCCAAGCTCCTGCTTCCCGTCCTTTACGATATGGCCGAAGAAATCAATTATTATCACGACCGGTTTTCCACGGGAATAACAGAATTGCTTGCTAACTTGAAGCTGGACACGCCCGATCAAAAACGGCACGCGCTGAATGCGATTACAGAGCATATTAATTTTTACCTTCCATACCAAGGCCAGGACGTTTTCACATTGCAGTTGCAATACGGCGAATACCTACACAAGATTGTTTCCGCGAACTTTCCCGAGTGGGCAAAGTCTCTGGTGATGCCAGAAATCGCTCCGGGAGAAAAAATTCGGATCGGCTATATCTCACCGCATTTCGAGCAACACAGTGATTCCAAATGTTTTGCCGGCTGGCTCCGCGAGCGGGACCGCGATGTTTTCGAGGTCTTCGTCTTTCACGTTGGGGAAAAAACCGACAGTATGACGCATGAAATCGCCCGGATGAGCGACCATTTCTTTCATGTGCCTGAGACGCTCAGCCGGATTTGCGCGGTAATTCTGAATACAAATTTACACGTCTCGGTACTACTCGATTACTCACCATTGATAGCGCAACTGGCAAGCCTTCGTCTTGCTCCGATCCAATGCGCCACATGGGGACGACCCTTCACATGGGCGTCGCCTGCGGTGGATTACTTCTTGTCAGGCGCCCTGGTTGAGCCCGACGACGCTCAACAACACTATCTCGAGCAGTTGATTCGGCTGCCAAGCATCGGCATTTGCTATTACAAACCGATCATTCCGCGGGTCTTACTGCGGCTTTCCCGCAGCGCCTTTGGACTGCGAGAAGACCGCACGGTGTACCTCTGCTGCCAATCTGTCTTCAAGTACCTTCCGAAACAGGACGCCGTGTTTGTAGAAATTGCTAAACGGAATCCAGACGCCCAATTTGCATTCTTGGTGCCTAATGACGCTGTCCGAGACGATTTGCGCGGACGTCTGAGCCGCGCGTTCGCCAACGAAAATCTCGATGCGCGCAATCACTGCGTGCTGCTCCCACGCAGCCTCAACAACTTCGACTATTGGAATCTGAACCTCGTTTCGGACGTTTTTCTGGACACGTTCGGATATTCCGGATGCGTGACAACCCTGGAAGCCGTGGCGTGCGGCTTGCCCGTTGTGACCCTGCCGGGAGAATTTCATCGTGGGCGCCACTCCTATGCGATTCTTCGCCAGCTTGGAGTAACGGAAACAATCGCCTATAGCGTGGAGGAGTATGTGGATATAGCAGTGAGATTGGGGCAGGATCGCGAATGGCGGTCGCAAATTCTGCAGCGGATGTCGGCTGGGCATGGTGCGCTTTTCGGGGATACTAGTTCTGTGAGGGCTCTCGAGGATTTCTTTCAGCGCGTGGTGCGGGAGGCCGGAGCGAAAGTTTGAAAAGACATGAAGTGGCTCATGCGAAATTTCAAAGAGCGGATCAGACGCGCGCTCAGGCACCCGGCCTATACGGCGAAGGCCCTCGCGCACGATCTGCTCGGCATCGACGAACGGTTTCTTGCTTCCGTCACCAATTCAAGTCCGCGCGAGCTGCGGTCATTTCTTAACGAACCCTTTCGCGACGAAGAATTTGCTCACTACCTGCGGGAATGCGAACCTCACCTCCGGGCGGCCTTTCATCCTGGTAACGATCCGTACGCCAAAAAAGTGCTTCTGCAATATGCCATCACTCGCGCCGTTAAGCCGGATTTGATTGTCGAGACAGGCGTGGCCAGCGGCGTATCGTCCACCTATCTGCTGACGGCCTGCCGCCTCAACGGAAGAGGCAGAGTTAGCTCCATTGACATCGACAATGGCGAGTACCTGCCGCCAGGAAAATTGACTGGGTGGATGGTTCCGGAATACCTGCGGGCGAATTGGACGCTCTTATTGGGTGATTCGAAGATATTGCTGCCGCGCCTCCTCGCGCAACTCGGCGAGGTCGATATTTTCATACACGACAGTAGCCACACCTACGAACATATGAAATTCGAATTTGAATTGAGCTACCCCTACATCCGGAGTGGCGGCTTGCTGTTGTCGGACGATGCCAACTTCAACGCGGCATTCGAGGAATGCGTCAAATCCTTTCGTCCCGTCCGTGCGCGGGTCATTCGGAATGTAGGCGTGATGAAAAAGCCTTAAGGAGCGGTTTCGTTTCCCGGCAAATCTAATGATAGTGTGGCGCTTGCCGGTACCGACAATGAAGATTTGTATTGCTCCATGAGCCGCGCAATTACCGGCTTAATTCCCAGGCTCGCACGGCGGTCATACTTCCAAAGCTTCCACGGGCCCTTTTGGTCGACGTAGTGCAAAAATACCTGCACCGAATGCGTTCCTGCGAACCCATCCCGCCAGTGCGTTAAATCGATCCCGCGGTAAAGCAACGCGTCACCCGGTTCCAGCGCAAAGCTCCGCGGTTCACCATTGACGTCCAGCCAAATTGGCCACACACCCCGCGCCTCATACCCGAGACTCAGAGTCACACTGACTTCACAGGCGGGCCGGTCCGTGTGGGGCTTTAGAACATCGCCGGTCTTGTAAACTCGGAAATAGGAGTAGGTCGGGCAAAGTTGGAGCCCGCTTTCGATCTCGACGCGAGGTTGAAGCATCTCCAGCAGCGATTCCATGAACGGGTCGGAGTAGTAAGACGGGGTATCAACCACGTTCGGGTCATTACGCGGCGATTTTCCACTGCACGCGGACTTAAGCGCGTACTCATACAGAAACGTCCGCGCGGGATCGGCTACGACGCCCCGCAGTACAGCGTACCCGTCCTTTGCAAACCCTCCAGATTTTTCAATTATCATTACGCCGCCGTGAACCCATTCAAAACAGGTGTCGGTGACCCCGGCCCACGCCCGGTGGAGAAGACTAGCGTCCTGACTTTGCTTTGTAAATAGGAGCGGGGTGGACGTTCGTACGTAGTATCCGATCCTAAATTCGACCATTGACGAAGAAAGGGAGTCGCCGGGTCTCGTCCCCCGGTCGACTCCCTACCCAGCTCGATCGTTCTCAAACTCTCAAGGCCGAAACGGCTACGGCTTCCCAATCTAATTCATGCGTGGTTGAAAATAGTTTTTCGTACTTTGATTGCGCATAATGCGCAGAATCCGACGGCCAATAGGAGAGCCCCCGGCGGTTCAGGCACGGGACTTCCGCCAGAACCGGAATCGGATACGGACCCGACAACATCAAAGGCGCCGCCAAAATTATCGACAGAATCCATCCACGGCCCACCGCCTTGATTTATTTTGACACCTCCGTCCAGGATATTGCTGGCATTCCAGACGGCATCAGTGCCTGTGCCACCGGCGCTCGCTACAAGCCAGTACGGGACTCCGCCTTGCAAGGCCAAACTCCCCACGGGCTTTAGCGTCTGAACCGTGCATGCGAGCCCGGCGCATTGCCCGGAACCAAAATCCATGAAGCTCGTTAATTCGGGGAACGAGCCAAAAACGCTGCCTGGCGAGCCACTCACATTCGTATACNNGTTTCACATTCGTATACACCGCGAAATTAACGCCGTTTGAAATTCCCGCCGGTAGGCCTGTGATGTTGCCAATGCCCACATCAATTTGCGAAACGGCAACGTCAGAAGAAGGGGTAAACTGCGTGGCGACATTAGCCCCGGGAATAATCTCCCAGCCCGTCGAGGTACTAAACGAGATTGGTGAGCCCAGATTGCTGAAGACCACTGAATCCGCTCGTGCAGATTTCACGGAGCAAAGACTGAAAATTACCGCCATCGCACACACCCAACCTACGCCATAGCCTGACATCTTTTCGCTCATAATTCTAATCCTCCCGCGATCGCCCCTTCTGCGGCAGCGTTCCACTAGGAAACACTCAAAACATACCCCTGGGGATCGGGTAATTATGGTATTTTTCGATAAAACTGGTGCCGTAAACAGGCCGGCACGCATGATTTAATCCCCGGGCCAACCAAATGAAGCTGGTTTACTACTCTCTGGCGCTTCAAGATCGCAGCCCGCTCGAAAACCAGTGGCTTCAAAGCATCCGCGGTCTGCGGCGATACAACCAGAAAATTGCAGTGCACCTCGTAGTGTATGGCGGCGTTCCCTCGCGCATTCGTTCCGAAGCGGACCGCTCGGAGGTGGTGGTCCATGAGCTGGCTGACTACGCCGAGTATTTGAGCGGCATTTCCGAAAAGGGATCGATCCTCGCAAAATACCGTACGTTCCATAAATTCCTGTCATTGGGCCACTTGCCGACCCAAGGCCTGTCACAGATTCTGTATCTCGATTGCGACACTTTTTTCTTCGACGATGTTGGGAAGCTGTTCCAATTCTATTCGTCGTGCGATTGGTACGCGCGAGAGGAGCCTTACAGCCGGCAGAGTCATTTGGGATATGACCCCGCGTATCTTGATGAAACTGCCCTGGAATGTGCGGCACGAAAGGAAGGGCTCGCACAGGTTTTGCCTTTTAATACGGGAGTATGTCTTCTAAATAATGGTGTTTGGGATCGCCTCCAGCAACTGCAAAGCACGTATTTGGACTTTGCCTGGCGTTTGTTCGCGGGAATGGACTTAAATGCCCCCGTAGCCCTGAAAAAGGAAGCGATTCCAGGGAAGCCCGGCGGGACGACATCACTCGGCCAGCCACCCACCGAGAACGATCGGTCGCGTGTACTCAAGCACCCCTCGAGTAATCCGTGGATTATCGATCAGGTCGCGCTTTGGATGACCCTGGGAGACCTGCGGCCAATGTCGCAGGGGTTTTTTGACCGGAAGCACGTTGCGCAGAACGGTGAAATTATCACTGCACTTGAAAATGGGCGTGGCTGTATCGTTGCCCACTATTTCAGCAATCTTTCGCTTCACAAACCTTCAGGGACAACACTCGCTTCTGCGGAAGGCGAATAACGACGAGGAACTAGCGTCCCAGCGCGGAGTATACGCTGTCCACGAAGGCTGCTCGCGCCGCACGGTCCTATTGCCGGGCGCCGCCAAGTTCCACCGCGCACTTCTGGACTCTTACGGTCCCGCTCGTAGGCGGGGTACCGGGTCTACGATAGGTTTCCACAATTGCGCCGTCGTTCGAATACACCACTTGTCCGCAGTGCAGAGATGACGTGGCGTCAATAGGTTCGGCATCTGCCGAAGGCTCGAGCGTCAGGCGGTAGACCGGTCCGCGACCGTGCAAATCCAGGGGCGTTATAACCACGGGCCGTGGCGCGTAAAAGTTTGGCAAGCGCCGCCCGCTATCAGGGATATATAGGACAGCGTCTTGCGGAAGCATCCGATCCAGTGCTTCGAAATCGCCGGCGAGTGCCACGTAGCGTTCGAGAAACTGAGTTCGCGGCAGCCATCCGCAAACCACTTCCGCAAACGGCCGGACATAATAAATTTGTGCCGCAAGCCAGGGAATAGCCGCGAACACCAAAATCCAATTCCGCGATTTGTTCAGCCGGTTTCCCCACCGCGCCCAGGCGTGGCGGTAATTCGGTGTGTCCGGTCCCGGCGCCCGCTGCGCCAGTGTCACGGCGGCGGCCAGAACTGCGACGTATTCCAAGCCGCCCATGAATCGAAAATCGAAGTGCAGCTTCCACGCGACGAGTGCCGCCTGGAATAGAAGCAAGCCGGCCGCCAGCCTACTAGTTCGGCACCCGCGCCAGGCAGTCCACAAGACCCAGGCAAGCGAAACGAAAAATACCGGCGAGAACTGGATCAACGCATCCTGCAGAAGGGGCCACGCGGCGGATAGATCGAATTGCTGCATCTGGCGTAGCTCCTGCAACACGCCGGCTGGAAAGACGGTCGGACGCAATACATTCGCAAACACTGGGCCCCAGAACGATCCGGAGACGCGATAAGTCCAAATCATTACCGGCGCGTGCATGACGAGCCATAAAAAGACCGCGATTGCGGTGCATGCGCCGGTTTTCTTGAGGCTTCCTGCCGTCTCGCCCGCCTTCCAAATAATGAGCACAGTAGCCACAGCAGATAAAGGCCACAGCGAAAGCTTCGTCGATGCGGCCATGCTTGCCGAGGTTGCGAGCAGCAGTGTGTAGCGGGCGGGCCCTAACGCCGGCATAAGGGTCTCGGGCCACAAGATCCCCGCAACCGCGACGGTTGCGGCCAAGTCTCCAAGCGCGTGAGCCCCGCCAGTGGTGTGCCACACCGTGGCGTACAAGCCCACCGTGCAAAGTGTCGCGCATAAAATCGCCATGGAATTGACTGGCCGCGAGACTGCGGTAGCCTCCATCAAGAAACCGGCCACAAACAACCCGAGAACCATGGAGTACGCCCAGCTAAGCACGTTCCCGGCGTCAGGAGCTCCGGCAGCGTGAGCGATGCTAAGCGTCATCTGAAAATGCATCTGCGGCAGGATCGCCTGTTCCAGGGGTAGGAGGTAGAAGCGCAGTGCACCATCCTCGACGATGCGCTTGGGTAGCAGCATGTGGTAGTACAGCTCGTCGATCTTGGTGGAAGGTGCGAGAGCCACCACCAGGTTTGCCAGCCACGCGGAGATTAGTATTGCCGTTGGAAGCTTGTTTTCACGCAGGCTGGCGATCAGCGGTGCGGTGCTTCGCGTGCCGGGCGCAAAGAAATGACCCGCCGTCGCCGCCACTAGCAACGTCCATGCCAGCGGATGCAGGGAATGCGCGGAACCTCCGCCGCTCAGCAATACGGCCTGCGCCAAAACATTCACGGCTGCTTGCCCGGTGAGCATCGTAAATGCGAGATTCCAGTGCCACGAGAGCCGCGCATCCGCGATCGGCCACAATGCGAGGCGCCCCACGCCCGAGATCGCAAGGACGGCGAGCAATCCCTTGCATAATGGCACCACGAATGACTGCACTCTGGACTCCCTTCCGATTGCGGTAAGACTGCTCGACCAGTGCAGGCGCCTTACAAATATCGTTGGCGGGACAACAGTGCCTGCGACGGTGCCGCAAATACCGAAAAGCCGAGGTAGACGCTTTCAGACAGCCGTCAGCCCTCCATCGACTGCGATAATTTGTCCGGTAAGATAATCCGAGGCGGCCGACGCTAGAAATAGCGCCAGCCCTTTCAAGTCATTTTCCTGACCGAGACGCCCCAAAGGGATCAGAGCCTTGATTTCGAGCTCCGCCCGCCCGATGACTGCATGGGACATGCGTGTGAGAAAAAATCCTGGGGCAATGGCGTTCACGCGTATCCCGTGCTTCGCGTAGTTTGCGGCCAGCTCCCGAGTGAGCGCGATCAGTGCGCCTTTGCTCGCGGTATACGCGCTGGCTTCCAGAATCCTTGCGGGGACGCCCACCAGTCCCGCAATCGACGCGATGTTGATGATTTTTCCGTACTGCCGCGACTTCATCGCCGGCAAGACCGCTCGGGTCATCAGGGAAGTGCCAATCACATTCGTTTCGAGAACCTGACGCCACCGTTCGATGGGCATTTCTTCGAACGGCGCTCCCCAACTGACCCCTGCATTGTTAACGAGGATGTCCACGCGGCCGAAGCGATCGAGTGTCGCCTGTACCACGCTTTCCGTCTGCTGCGGATCGGTGATATCGCACGCCTGCGCCTGCACGGCCCAGCCGCGATCGCAGAACTCTCGGTGCGTCGG